>CAZXDV010000112.1:0-9487 GCA_964639535.1 uncultured Enterobacteriaceae bacterium
CCAAGAATGCCGGCAATGCGGCGACCGCGGCCGAGGAAGCTGATGCCCAGGCTACCAGGGGTTACGAAGTGGTAAAGGAAACCGTGCAGACAATCAATTCCCTGGCCGACGAGGTAACTTCAACATCGAATGTCATTGAAGTACTAAAAAATGACAGCATCAACATTGGCGTGGTGCTGGATGTGATTCGAGACATCGCAGAACAAACCAACCTGCTGGCGCTGAATGCAGCAATCGAGGCTGCCAGGGCCGGCGAACAGGGCAGGGGCTTTGCAGTTGTCGCAGACGAAGTGAGAACCCTTGCGAGTCGTACGCAGCAATCCACACAGGAAATCCAGGGCATGATAGAAAAGCTTCAAGGGGGAGCAAGCGAGGCCGTGGTGGCAATGGACAAGGGCAAGGAGAAAGTAAAGCAAAGTGTCGAGCAGGTTGAGAAGGCAGGCGAAGTTCTCGCGGCGATTAATTCCACAGTTGATACGATTTCAAATATGAATGCCGAGATAGCCCAGGCTGCCGAGCAACAAAGTACCACGACAGACGAAATTAACCGCAATATTTCAAATATTCACCTGGTGGCAGAGGAAAATACTGACCTGTCCGCGCAAACGGCGCAATCGGTTAATAATCTTGCGCACCTTGCGACAGAGCTAAAAGAACAGTCCGGGAATTTTAGCCAGGAAGGATGAGGTCCTGCCTGGATGTTGTGACTTCGACCTGTCCCGCAGTGGTTTTAGCAGGCGGGGAAACTACCAGGCTATCAATTGCCTTCTCGGCCACTGGCAGCCCAAAATCCAGTGCGACGCGGTAGCAATCAATCAGGCTAAGGTTAACTTCGTCCTGCTCCATGTTTTCCTCCACTAACTGCTTCATACAGCATTACTCCAGGATTTTCCTCGCCTTCAGTCATTGAAGACGAGGTTCGAATAAGAAGGCCTGGTATCTGGAAGAGGCTGGAGATACCAGGCAATGGCCAAGTTCCTTCTTGGCTCCCCGCTAAGGCGGTAAAATCCTGTTAACCTAGTCCCAGCTAAGTGCACCTCCTGTCTGGTACTCGGTCACCCTTGTTTCAAAGAAGTTCTTTTCTTTCTTCAGGTCCATGACCTCGCTCATCCAGGGAAATGGATTGTCAGCACCTGGATACTGCTCGGGTAATCCAATCTGGGCACAGCGCCGGTTTGCAATAAACTGCAGGTAATCCTCAAACATATTTGCATTAAGACCAAGCACGCCCCTGGGCATGGTGTCATGGGCGTATTTAGTTTCGAGTTCCACTGATTCCCTGATCATGGTAACGATCTCCTGCTGGAATTCGTCAGTCCAGAGATGTGGATTTTCGATCTTTATCTGGTTGATGACGTCAATGCCAAAATTCATGTGCATGGACTCATCGCGCAGGATGTATTGAAACTGCTCGGCACAACCGGTCATCTTGTTACGACGCCCCATGGAGAGTACCTGGACGAAACCTACGTAGAAAAAGATCCCTTCAAAAATCACGTAGAAGGCAATAAGGTCACGCAGCAGACGCTGGTCATCTTCCGGGGTGCCGGTGTGAAAGTTTGGATCCCCAAGGCTTTGTGTGAAGCGCATGGCCCAGGCGGCCTTATCGTGAATAGCAGGTACCTCTCGATACATGTTAAAAACTTCGGCTTCATCAAGCCCCAGGGATTCGACACAATACTGGTAGGCATGGGTATGCAGGGCTTCTTCAAAAGCCTGCCTCAGCAAGTACTGTCGGCATTCAGGATTGGTAATATGCCGGTAAACTGCCAATACCAGGTTATTTGCAACCAGGGAGTCTGCAGATGCAAAAAAGCCAAGGTTGCGCTTGATAACCAGACGCTCGTCCTCGGTAAGACCATTGGGGTCTTTCCAGAGTGAGATGTCGGCGTTCATGTTGACTTCCTGGGGCATCCAGTGATTGGCACAGCCATCCAGGTACTTCTGCCACGCCCACTTGTACTTAAAGGGCACAAGCTGGTTCAGATCAGCCCGGCAGTTGATCATTGCCTTGTCATCAACGCTGATACGTTCTGCGCCAAAGGCCACTTCCTCCAGACCGGTAACACCGTGGTTTTCCGGATCAAGCTCACCAGCAGGTCTTGTTTCCGCAGCAGGGATTGCAGCAGGTGCCGCGGCAGCTGTTGGCATCACTGAATTACTGGCATCCTCTTTTTCCAATTCAGCCAGGGTGTTATCCACGACTGCCGGTTCCGGAGCAGCAGGCGCTGTCTCTTCTTTTGATGTCGTGCTCAAAGAGGCTATTGGATCATCCCAGTTTGGTAACATAAGCTATTTTCCCCTGTGATTGTTTGTATAGTATTTATTGATTTACTGGCAGGCTTCGCAATCAGGATCGTCGATTGCACAGGCTTTTGGAGCAGCAGAACCTACTTCCCTGTCAACCGCCGCAAGCTTGTTTTCACGACCGTCACTCAGGGTGCTTTTCTCAACGTGAGTTGCCCCCATGCTGCGCAGGTAATAGGTGGTTTTAAGTCCGCGTACCCAGGCCAGCTTGTAAAGATTGTCGAGCTTTTTGCCATCAGGTTCCGACATGTAAAGGTTGAGTGACTGTCCCTGGTCAATCCACTTTTGCCTCCTTGAAGCCGCTTCAACAAGCCAGCGGGCATCCATTTCAAACGCTGTGGCATAAAGTTGCTTGAGGTCACCAGGGATACGATCAATGGCCTGCACACTACCGTCAAAGTATTTCAGGTCATTCACCATGACGTCATCCCACAGTTCCCGCTCTTTCAGGTCGTGAACGAGATAGGGATTTACAACAGTGAACTCACCTGAAAGATTCGATTTAACGAAAAGGTTCTGGTAGGTAGGCTCGATCGACTGTGTCACGCCGCAAATATTTGAAATTGTCGCGGTGGGAGCAATGGCCATGCAGTTGGAATTACGCATGCCGTGCTTTTGCACCCTTTTTCTCAGGCTCTTCCAGTCCAGTGTCTGGCTGTCGTCTGCGTCAAGGTAACCGTCCCTTGATTCCTTCAGGATATTCATGGAATCAATGGGCAGTGTGCCATTGCTCCAGAGTGAACCCTGGAAAGTAGAGTAAGCACCTCTTTCTTCTGCCAGCAGTGATGATGCGTGTATGGCGAAATAGCTGACGGCCTCCATGCTTCGGTCTGCAAATTCGACCGCTTCCTGGGAGCTATATGGAGTGCGCGTTTTATACAGTGCATCCTGGAAGCCCATGACCCCCATACCGACAGGCCTGTGTCGCAGGTTGGAGCGACGTGCCTGGGGCACACTGTAGTAATTGTAATCAATGACGTTATCAAGCATACGCATGGCAGTGGTGATGGTGCGCTGTAGCTTTTCCATGTCCAGGCCATTCTCATCCACGTGCTGCGCCAGGTTGACAGAGCCGAGGTTACAAACTGCTATCTCTTCATCGGATGTGTTCAGGGTGATTTCTGTACACAGGTTTGAAGAGTGCACAACGCCGGCATGCTGCTGTGGTGAACGCAGGTTGCTTGGGTCCTTGAAGGTCATCCATGGGTGGCCTGTTTCATAGAGCATTGACAGCATTTTTCGCCACAGTTCTGTCGCTCTAATGGTCTTGAAGTTGGTGATTTCACCGCGTTCTGCCATGGCTTCATACTCTACATAGCGTGCTTCAAACTCCTTGCCATAAACTTCGTGAAGATCAGGCGCATCATTTGGTGAGAACAAGGTCCAGGACTCATCCTCACAGACACGTTTCATAAACAGGTCCGGAATCCAGTTGGCGGAATTCATGTCGTGGGTTCGACGGCGGTCATCACCGGTATTTTTGCGAAGCTCCAGGAACTCCTCGATGTCGAGATGCCAGGTTTCAAGGTAGGCACACATGGCGCCTTTACGCTTGCCACCCTGGTTGACTGCTACCGCTGTATCGTTGGCCACCTTGAGAAAGGGGACGACACCCTGTGATTTGCCATTGGTACCCTTGATATGGGCGCCCATGGCCCTGACCCGCGTCCAGTCATTGCCAAGACCGCCGGCAAATTTCGATAGCATGGCATCGTCCTTGATAGCGCTGAATATACCGTCAAGATCATCGGGTACCGTGCTTAGATAGCAGCTGGAAAGCTGTGGACGCAGGGTGGCCGAATTGAACAGGGTTGGCGTCGAGCTCATGAAATCAAACGAGGAGAGCAGGTTGTAAAACTCGATAGCCCTTGTTTCCCGATCCAGTTCGTTAATGGCCAGGCCCATGGCAACACGCATGAAAAAGGCCTGAGGCAACTCAAAGCGGATATCGTTTGAATGGATGAAATAACGATCGTAGAGCGTTTGCAGTCCGAGGTAGGTAAACTGTTGATCTCTATCAGCTTTTAAGGCTTTTCCGAGGCGATCCAGGTCGTAACGCGTGATCTCCGGATCCAGTAACTCCAGTTCGCTACCAGCGAGAATGTACTTCTTGAAGTAATCGGCATAGCGCGCTTCCATTTCCTGCTGGGTTGCTTCTGTCGGTTTTTCCTCGACAAAACTCAGGGCCTCGCGACGTAAATTGTCAAGCAGGAGCCTGGCAGCGACATAGGTGTAATTCGGCTCTTTCTCGATCAGCGTTCTTGCGCTCATTACCAGGGCCGGGTTCACATCGTCTTCTTTTACGCCATCGAAAAGATTTCTCAGGGCGTCATCAATAATCAGGTGGCCATCAATGTGCTCCAGCCCCTGGCAGGCTTCATTCACAATGGCAATCAGGCGACTCATATCCAGGTGACCGGTGGAGCCATCAGCCCGGGTTACATTGATCACCTTGTCTGCCGTAGCTTCTGTTATAAGTGGTTGTTCCAGCTTGGCTTTTTCTGCGCGTTCCCTGGCACGTTCCTCGCGGTAAATAACGTATGCCCGTGCAATTTTCTGTTCGCCGGCGCGCATAAGTGCCAGCTCTACCTGGTCCTGGATGTCCTCGATATGGACCGTACCGCCACCAGGCATTCTCCGGGTCAGGGCTCGATTAATCTGTTCGGTCAGGTTTTCAACGGTTTCATGAACACGTGTAGAAGCGGCAGCAGTACCTCCTTCAACTTCCAGGAAGGCCTTTGTCAGGGCTATGCTGATCTTGCTGGAATCGTAGCCGGTGACCTTGTTGTTACGTCTGATGACCTTGTATTCACCTGGCTGATGGGTAGTAATTTCTGCGGTGTTTACTTCAACAGCTCCTTCCGTTGTTTTTAGTTCTGCTTCCGGACCAATAACTGACTCGGCAAATACTGCTTTTTCAACCTCCATAACCCCTCCTGACAAAGGCAAAATACTGAATATTGTTGTTATCGAATTAAAACTTAGAAACAAGATGAACTTCTGTACGTAAGGCAAATTATTCCACCACTAGAAATTGTGGTCAAGTGCTATTTCACATACGACATCTTGTGGAATTACTTGTTAAATACTAGCACAAATCCTGTGGATAACTTGAGGAAAAATATATCGAATACAGCGCTTTTACAGGCAATTTTCCTATGTTTCAGCAACTTGCAAGCTGCCGCTGAGGGGCCAGCGAGGCTGCGATTTGACGATGAAAAATTGTGGGCTCAATGCGGGTACGACAATGGGATGTGGGTGTTTGCCTGGTAGCAGCCAATGTTACGAATTTATGAAGGTAAATTTTTTAATGCAGAAATGCGGGCTGAATGAATAGGGTATTATGTGATAAAACCACGCGGGCGGCGGTGAGCGACACGGGATAAAGCGATCAAGCGAAATACGAGGATTAAAAGTAAAGATGGAAATAAAAGTACCTCAACTGGGCGACTTCAATGATGTGGAAATTATCGAAATTTCTGTGTCAGTTGGCGATCACATTGAACTTGAAGACACCCTGATCACCCTTGAAACCGACAAGGCGACCATGGATATTCCAGCATCAGCCGCAGGGAAAGTCGTGTCCCTCGCGGTGAATGTCGGTGACCGGGTTTCAGAGGGGGACCTGATCCTGAGCCTGGATGAAGATCTCAAGCCGCAGCAAGACGATGCAGGGCAGGCACCCGTGGCGCAAGACGTGGAAGTATCGAAAGCGGACAATGAGACAACACCATTACCTGGAGCTGATGCTGACGTGCAGGCAGAAGTACTTGTCCTCGGCTCGGGCCCCGGTGGTTACACGGCAGCATTCAGGGCGGCTGACCTTGGTAAAAGCGTGGTGCTAGTGGAACGATATGACAGCCTGGGAGGAGTCTGCCTGAACGTAGGCTGCATACCTTCAAAGGCACTTTTACACGCGGCCAGGGTGATAAGCGAAACAAAAGAGGTGGCCGAGTTTGGCATTGACTTTGGACAACCAACGATTGATCTGGACAAGTTAAGGGGCTGGAAGTCGAAAGTCCTTGGGCAGTTAACTACCGGGCTCAAGGGACTGGCAAAGAAACGCAAGGTGAATGTCATCAAGGGCACAGGGCGTTTCATTAACGCCAACCAGTTGATGGTTGATAATGGTGACGCTGAAACTGTGATCCAGTTTGAACAGGCGATTATCGCGGCCGGTTCACAACCGACGCGGGTACCGGGATTTCCTGAGGATCCAAGAATATTTGATTCAACCGGCGCGCTGGAACTAAAAGAAATACCTGAACGACTGCTGGTTATTGGCGGAGGTATTATTGGACTGGAAATGGCAACGGTTTACCACGAACTGGGTAGCAAGGTCAGCGTAGTTGAAATGCTCGACAATATTGTCGCGGGAGCCGACCGGGATATTTCGAAACCACTTTTGACCCGTATCAAGAAACAGTACGAAAACATCTACCTTGGCACCCGCGTGACTGAAATAAAGGCAGGCGAAGATTCCCTGCAGGTGTATTTTGAAGGTAAAGATGCTCCCGCATCGGACAACTTTGATGCGATCCTGGTCGCGGTTGGCCGGCGTCCAAACGGTGACAGGATTGGCGCTGAAAATGCGGGTGTTAACGTGGATGAACGGGGTTTTATCAGCGTGGATAAGCAGCAACGCACCAATGTCCCCAACATATTTGCTATTGGTGATATCGTTGGTCAGCAGATGCTGGCCCACAAGGCAGTACATGAAGGCAAGGTCGCGGCGGAAGTTTGTGCAGGTATGAAAAGTGCTTTTGATGCGCGAGTGATTCCATCGGTTGCCTACACTGATCCCGAGGTGGCCTGGGTTGGTTTGACAGAAACCGAGGCTAAAGAAAAAGGTATTGAATATGAAACAGGGGTGTTCCCCTGGGCTGCAAGTGGACGTTCATTGAGCCTTGGAAGAAACGAGGGCACTACAAAAATCCTGTTCGATAAAAATAATGAGCGTGTCCTCGGCGCGGGTATATGTGGCCCCAATGCAGGTGACCTGGTGGCAGAAGTTGCGCTGGCCATTGAAATGGATTGCGAGGCAAGCGACCTGAGCCTTACCATTCACCCTCATCCAACCCTGTCAGAAACCGTGGCATTCGCTGCCGAAATGTTTGAAGGTACGATCACCGACCTTTACGCTCCCCGTAAAAAGTAACTTTCTTATAATCAAAGAATATCAATGAATACGGAACATGAATTGCTCGAGGCTGTTCGCTCATTTTTGCCCGAAATCGAGGCCGTAGCCGAGGAAATTGAAAAAACACAGAGGGTGCCAGATTCGATCATCGCCAGGTTTGATGAGCTCGGACTCTTTTCCATGGCTGTACCGGAAGAGTTTGGTGGATCAGAGATGGACCCGCTTGTCGTGTTTGAAATTATCGAGATGATCGCAGCCGTAGATGCTTCCACGGCCTGGGTGCTGCTTATCATTTACGCCAATCCCTTTATATTTGGAAATTGCCTGCACAGGTCTGCGTGGGAGTCCATGTATGGTGATGACATCAGCACGCGCACAGCAGGGGCCCTTGCCCCCACCGGCAAGGCGGTCAAGACCGACGGTGGCTACAGGGTGAGCGGACGTTTTCGCTGGGGGAGTGGTTCCGAACACTGCCAGTACCTGCTGAGTGGTTGCATGGTTTTTGACGGTGACAGCATGTGCAGAAAAGAAAGTGGCGAGCCGGAAATGAGGGTTGTCATACACAAGACAAGTGATGCGACTATTCATTTCGACAGCTGGGACTCAACCGGACTTCGTGGAAGCAGCAGTCATGACTACAGCCTGGACAATGTTTTTATCGCCGATGAATGGACTTTCGTACTTGGTGAAACCGTGTATGCGCATGAAAACCCCATCTATTCCTTTCCGGGTATCGCATTCTGCCAGCTTGGTGCCATTGGTCTTGGTATGGCGCGCGCTTCGCTGGACATGCTGAAGGAAATGTCCCTCACCAAGCGGCGAGGTCCCCTGCTGATGGCCGATGATCCTTCCGTTCAGCTCGGCATTGCTGAGGCGGAAGCGAAGGTGTCCGGATCACGGGCATGGCTCAGGCAATGCATGCAGGCAATCCTTGATTCTTTCAGGGCGGGCGCGGAGCCATCCCGGGATGATCGGGCGAGATACCGTCTTGCCTGTACACATGCGATGGATAATGCTGTCGAAGTGGTGAACATGGTGTACAAGAACGCAGGTGGAAACGGCGTGTACAAACCCAGCAAGCTGGATCGTTTCCTGCGCGATATTCATACGGCATCGACGCATTTACGGGTGAGTGATAATACCTACATCAAGTCCGGAAGAATGCTGTTGGGCATGGATCCGGAAGATCCTCTTTTCTAATGGGGAAGTGAAAATGGAAATGGACGAATCAATTAACGTACTGGGTGAGGCCCTGGTAATGTGTGGCGAAGATCCGATAACGGGTTTTTTCCGCGATGGAAAGTGCAATACCTGCGCCGAAGACCTGGGGTCCCACACCGTGTGTGTTGAAGTCAGCACGGAGTTCCTGGAGTTTTCACGTTTCAGGGGCAACGATTTATCGACACCTGTACCGGAGTACGATTTCAAGGGGCTCAAGGCGGGTGATAGCTGGTGCCTGTGTGCCGCGCGATGGCTTGAAGCTTATGAAAATGGTATGGCGCCGAGGGTTCATCTTACCCGGACTCACGTGCGCGCCCTGGAAATAGTGCCAATGGAAATACTCAAGCAATTTGCAGCAGATCTGAACTGAGGCTACTACATCATCTTTTTCTGTAGCTCGACCAGGTAATCAATATCTTCCTCGGTGTTAAAGAAGTGGCATGAGACCCTGAGGTTTCCAACACCTCCAAGTGCACGCATGGATATTTTCAGGGGTTTCATACACCTGCCGGGTGCGGCACATCGATTAAAAAAGGCCATGTCCCTGTCATAATCACCGCTGGTATAGGTGACCATTCCATGGCGCTTGCCGGGGTCAGCAGGGCTGGTCACCCGGCAACCGATTTCCTGCAAGCGCTCGATGGCGTAACCTCCCAGGCGCTTTATTCGCTCCTCGACGTTTTCTATGCCAATGCGGTCGTAGAACTTTAGCGTGGCTATCCAGCCAAACAGGGCCGGTCCTATGGTGGTGTCCTGGGAAAACCGGTTGGCCGTGTTGACCGGCTCGACCTGCCAGCTGGCCAGCGTATCGTGATCTTT
>CAZXDV010000113.1:0-7848 GCA_964639535.1 uncultured Enterobacteriaceae bacterium
AAGGCCCTTGCCGATATCCCAGAACAGGTGCCGAATACCATTGCACAGGTGGTAATAGAGCGAGAAGCTGAAAGCAACAATCAGTACCCAGCCATACCAGGCGGTGACATGCGACATCACGGCGGCGTAAGCCTGTGGCCCCGCGGCAATACTGGCGAGCCAGGCGCAAAAAACGATGGATGCCGCTGACAGCACAACTCCCGTCATTCGATGAGTGATCGACAGGACCGAGGTCAGCTGATACTTGTATACCTGTAAATGCGGTGATATTGGGCTTTGCACCGTTGCCATATTGTGTCCTCTTTAATCTTACCCGGGAGAATAACTGCTAACGAATTCCAGGAGTGCGCCCTGTTGCGCACCGACCCGGGGATTACTAAAAATCAGTACAGCGTCCGTTCTTTTCCCAGTCGCCAAAACGCGTGGGTTCAGGACCGGCCTGGCCGCCAATTTCAACAGGCGAACTGGCTTCGTCCTGCTGCTTTTCAGCAGCCTCGTTATGAGACTCGTTTTCGACAGGTTTGTTTCTTTCCATGTTACTTTTTTTTGCAATTTATATTGAGCCAAGGCATTGATTCACAACGTAGTTATCAATGATTCTCATTTATCATGCATTGCATCATTTAAAAAGATAGTATGTTGATTCCACAAGGATAATGCAAGCCAAAGGACGAGCAAATGAGGAACATGGATAGTCCCTTAAGCCTGCCGATTCGTATCGTTTATCGGCCACCGCAAAAGCTACTTTACTTCTCTATTTTCAATCACGCGGGTGCCATGCTTTGCGTCAGCATCAGCGCGCCTGGCGTGGTAATCAAGTTGACCCTGGCCTGCCTGCTGTTACTCCACTTCATTCATGTTTACCGTGCAATGAACCTTGCCCGAGACATTTCGCAGGCACCGGTGCTGTGTCTCAGGCAGGATGACAGCTGGGTGCTTATTGATAATGGCAGGGAAATTGAATTACGTCCCTGCCCAGGCGCGTTGGTACATCGACTATTACTGGTCATCTGCTTCAGGTGCGAGGGAAAAGGAAAGTTTCGTTTTGTGCTTTGCCGTGACAATGTCGATGAAACGATCCTTCGACGGCTTCGCGTACGCCTTCTGCACGGCAAGGCGGCATACGCTACGAAAGCAGCCTAGCGGTAGCGCTTGCTCATGCGCCAGGCAATCCACAGCTTTCCCAGGGGCGTGATGCCGGCTTCGCCGCTATAAAGAAGCTTGCCTGCGTTTCGAATTTGCCGGCACCTTTTTAATTCGATATTTCCAAGTGCGGCGGCAAAGCGCACACTTGGTAACTGACGAGGCAGTGCACCAAGTTTTTCTTCAAGCCGGGGTAGAAGCTTGTCAAGCGTGAGCTGCTGCAGGCGCATGAGTGGTTGCTGGCTTGTCGCCTGCAGGATTTCATTTTCGGCGATCCCTGCTTCCTGCAGGATATCCATGGGAAAGGGGCAAATGTCCTGCTTCAGGCGAACGATGGCCTGTTCCACGTGCAGCAACATGTAGTAGCACGCTGCGACATTTGACACCGCGTTTATCGTGCTGGCTTCATTGCATCCCAGCACTTGCATCATCACGCGCCAGCAGCTGGCTGCACCCTGTTCCTTTTCCTGTATCAACTCCTCGAGGCTGCCATGGGGGCGATAGTGTAATTGCGAGGCAATGCCATTGATCATCGCCTGTATGGACTGCGCTTCCACCTGTGCAGGTATTCCCAGCGCCAGCAGTTGTCGCGTCACCGGGTGCCTTGCTTCGTTATTAAAGAGCGCGCTGATTTCATCTTGCCACCATTTCAGCTTCATGGTCGCCACGGAGATGTCCTTGCAATCGACGATGACGTCCTGCAGTTCCACCTGCAGGGCGAACAGGGCGTGTATCAAGTGCTGCTGTGGGGCCGGGTAAAAGAGGCTCGCGTAATACAGGCTCGAACCCGCAGGCGCTGATTTTTCGCTGCAATACTCAAGCGGTTCCATGTCAGTCCAGCTTGAGCCAGTCAAGGATCTGCATGGGCGTCTCGACACTGCCATCGGCCTTCCAGCTTGCAGGGTCATCGGCATCGTCAAGATAGCCGTAGGCGGCAACGAGGGTGGTCATGCCTGCCCGTTGACCGGCCTCGATATCGCGCCTTGCATCACCCACGTAAAGTGCTTCTTCGGGCCTGCACTGCAGGAGTTCACAGGCATGCAGCAGCGGGGCAGGGTGGGGTTTCGGATGTGCTGCTGTATCACCACTGACAATACAGGGAGTGCGGGTATCCAGCCCAAGTTCGTGCATGAGTGGATCCGTTAGCCAGCTTACCTTGTTGGTGACGATACCCCAGGGCGCGCCTTTTTTGTCCAGCGCCGCGAGAAGTTGCTCCATGCCGTCAAACAGCACGGTGTGCTGGCCTATATTTTCCGAATAGGCCTGCAAAAAACGGTACTTGAGATCTGCAAATTTCTCATGTTCGTCATCAATACCAAAAGCACCGCGGATCATGGCGACCGCACCCAGTGAAACGGTAGGGCGAATTTTTTCAAGGGCAAGCGGCGAGTGTCCTTCTTCCTGCAGCACCTTGTTGAGGGCCCAGGCAAGATCAGGCGCGGTGTCCGCAAGGGTACCATCCAGGTCCAGTAACAGGATGCCGGGCTTCACTGCACTCACTCGCCGGTGCCTTTGCTTGCGTGTAACAGGTAATTAATCGAGGGGTCATCGTTGATAAAACATCGATCTGCGCCGGGAACGTAGTGCATGCCGCTGATGTCCACCACTTCAAGACCAAGCATGCGCAGGCTGTGAGCCAGCTCAGATGGCTTGAGAAATTTGCCATAGTCGTGGGTACCACGCGGCAACAGCCTGAGCAGGTACTCGGCGGCGATAACTGCACCGAGATAGGCACGCAGGTTCCTGTTGAGCGTGGCAAGAAACAGGTCCCCGCCGGGCTTCAGCATGCGGGTGCAGGCTGACAGGAGGGAGTGCGGGTCGGGCACGTGCTCCAGCAATTCCATGCAGGTAATAATGTCAAACTGCTCCTTTCCTGTTTCGGCAAACTCTTCCGCGGTTACCGCCTGGTAATTAATCTCAAGGGCCTGTTCGGCGGCATGGGCCGTGGCCGTTCGTATGGCGCCATCGCTGGCATCGATACCGGTGACCCTGGCGCCGCGACGGGCCATGGCTTCGCTGAGTAAACCACCACCACAGCCGACATCGAGCACCCTGCAGTCCTGCAGCGACCTGCCGTCATCGATGTACTGGAGGCGTACCGGGTTGATGATGTGCAGGGTCCTTAGACTGCCATTGGGGTCCCACCAGTCTTCGGACAATTGCTCAAACTTGTCTACTTCTTCTGCGTCAGTGTTCCGGGTGATGTCGTGCATAAGCTTCGCGAACCAAATTATTCAATGAAATCAATAAACAGGCGATATATCTTTCAAGGGCCGGTATTTTATCCCGAATAGCCAGGCAAGTATTGCAGTGACCGGCCTGATCGTTAAGAATATGACAATAAATCGATACAAATATGACATGTTTTGTTTTATCGGCCTTATCTGCCATGCTCAAGGTTGCTGAAGAATAATAAATAAGGATTATCCATCGATGACAACTCGTTTCCTCAAATCTACCCGCACTGTTTTTTGTTTCCTGTTGCTGATCCTTGCCAGTGGCTGTGCCAGCACCGGCGGCATCAGCGAAGGTGACCCGTTTGAAGGCTGGAACCGGGGCGCGTTTAAGTTTAACCAGTCCGTGGACGAGCACTTTTTTAACCCGATTGCGGAAGTCTATGACAAGGTGCTGCCCGAGGTGGTTAACGATGGAGTGACAAACTTTTTCAGCAACATTAACGATATATCCGTCATCATCAACGATATCCTGCAGGGCAAGTTCAACCAGGCTTTTTCTGACCTGGGGCGTTTCGTGGTTAACTCCACCCTGGGTATTGGTGGCTTTTTTGATGTATCTACCGATATGGGTATGCCCAAGCACCGTGAAGACTTTGGCCAGACACTGGGTGTCTGGGGGTTTGATTCCGGGCCTTTTCTCATCGTGCCTTTTCTTGGGCCGACCACCGTACGCGCCGGAATTGGTCTCGGCGTTGATACAATCGCGCTTAACCCAACCACCTACATGGACGACCGCGTCATTGCCGGTGGCCTGATGGCGCTTCAGTACATGGACTTCAAGGCAGACCTTTTGAGTACGGGAGAGTTACTGGGTATTGCCGCGGTTGATGAATACGGTTTTCTAAGGAGCGTTTTCCTGCAGTACCGAGACAGGGTGACCCGTGACCTTGATCCTGATGACCTGGAAGACGCGCCGGACTTCGACTCGTTTGACTGAACGTCGGCAGCCGCATTGGCTGCCGGGTTAACTATTCCTCGGGCAGCTTGATCCTGCTGTCGGATATTCCCAGTGAATTGGCAAACTCCACCAGGCGACGTTGCTTGTTGAGGGAGGAATCATCATCTACCAGCCCGGATAGTGCCTGCTCTTCAAGCAGCTGCCGGTAAATGGCATTGGTGAGTTGACCCAGTGCCACGCTTTCGTCGGTGGCGGTGATTTCGCTGTTGGAAAGTGCGGACCAGTCCTCGCTGAATTGACTGAGGCTGTCTTCGGACCAGTTTTTGTTTGCCAGGAATTCCTTGATCAGCTGCTCAGCTTCTCCAGCCGCAGAGGATACACTCTCGCTGCCTTCAGGCTCATCTCCGGCCGACATACCTTGAGCCGAATCACTTGCCGGTGCAGCAGCAGTTTTTTCGTCCTTGCCACCCATCATGCCAACAGCGGCGATGCCAATAAGAACTACGGCGATGACCAGGCCAATGATGATGCCCTTGTTGGATGATTTTTCTGCTGCAGCTGCAGCCGCAGCCGGGGCAGGGGAAGGCTCACTCTTTGATGCTGCAGCAGCCTCTGTGCTGGCATCGGCACTCTCTGCTGCGGGCTTGCGCTTGAAGTCCTCGCGACGTTCAGTGGTATCCAGGGATTCCGGTTCAGGTGGCTGTACCGGGGGTGGATAATCGATGTCCTGCAGCGGGGTGCTGCCGGATATGATGCCCTGCAGGAGCTCCGCGCGGGATTTGCGGTAGCTGTCCTTGTCCAGGTCGCCCTGGGCGTGTTCCTTGGCCAGTTGGCGCAGGGTTTGATTTGCCATTTCGTCGATTCCTTTTTTTATTATCCGACTTCTTCCAGTACCAGCCTGAAACCAGTGGTCTCATCTGCGTCACCATCATGGGGCCGCTGCAGAGAGATTTCACACTTGGCATGGGCATCCGAAAATGCACCGCCGGCGGCGATCGTGTTGCCTCCGTCATCGACCCATTCCTGCACGTTACCGACGTAGTTTCTCAAGCCCCAGCCATTCGGCGCACCCTGCTTGATATCAACCATGCCGCTTCCTTTTAACATGCTGTCCCCCAGCACCACGCGACAGTTAACATCCTTTGGTGGTTGCTTGCCCGCGGCATTGGCCGCATGCAGCCATTCGGTCTTGCTCGGTATACGATAGGTCTTACCGGTTCTTTCCGACAGCCATGCTGCGTACTCCCTGGCCTGGGCCAGGGTGACACCCCTGACAGGCTCATTGTGCTTGGCCTTGTCCGTTTCCGGCTTGCAGGTGCCGCTTAATGCACAGTACTTGCTCCAGTCAGCCACGGAGATTTCGTAGCGACCAATGGCAAAGGGTTTTGCGACTTCACCACCTGCCGGGATAACCACCATGACGGGTCCGCGCCAGCCAGTGAAAACCAGGTCATAGCATGCAGCCTTGGAACGCTTGCCGTGGCCTGCCATGTTGGGTGCACATTCACGACCACTGGGAGTGGGCGACCATTCCATTTTTGAAAGATCCTTTTCTGCCTTCTTGCCGCTTCCGCCTGAATCTCCCTCGCTGGTGGTGGGTGCGGTAAAGCTTATTTCTTCCTCGCGCTTCATCACGGTGATCACCAGCCCGCTCAGCTGCCTGCTGAGTGCAGCGAAGTCACGGTTGTTGGCCCAGAGTGCCTGGGCATTTTTCAATACGGCCAGGCCCTCATCTCTTTTCTGTGTTCGGCCGCTCTTGTCGCGCTCGTTGATAGCAAGGCCTTCTTCATGAATTTTCTTCGCCTCTTCGTAAATGGCGTTTGCTTCTTTCATGTCGCTTTCAAGTTGCGTTCTCAGCTGGCTTATCCTTGGATGGCTGCTTTGCTCGGCTGGTACCGTTAGCAGGATCCGCTGTGCTTCGCTCAGGTCCCTGCTTTCGTAGGCTGCCACGGCTGGTGCCAGCTGCTCGGGATCTTCAACCTTGCCCACCTGTGCAGCGAGGTTTGCAAGCTCTGTACTGCCGCCAAATACCGCGGCAGCGTCATTGGCCAGCACGGCCGCAGCGGCCTCGTCGGTGGCAAGCAGCTCGTTGATGCGCTGGCTCAGTGCAGCTTCAGATGAACTCAGGAACTCCGAGTAGCGTCCGGAACCATAGGTTTCGATTTGCGCTACCCGGGCACTCACGTCTTCAACATTAAGCCCCACGGCGTTGGTAAATAACTCCGACAGTTCGGCGATATTCACTTCAACTTCGTACTCGTTTTTCTGCCGTAGCAGGTCGCTGTTATCCGGTGCGAAGTTCAGACCAGCCTGTGCCAGTTGGAAAGCAGCGCCAAAATCGGACTGGTCACCACGACGCTGCGCCAGCTTGGAATAACTTTCTGCCAACCTTGCCGGCCCTTCCGTGGTGATAAGTGGATCATCCGGTACCAGCGATTGCAACTCGGTGTAGATACGGCTGGCCTGGGTTACCCTGTCGGCATCCACGTTGAAAGAAAACTGCTCTTTAAGGTCAGCAATACGTGCAAGTCTTTCAATCTCGTTCTTGGTATCGGTGATCTTGGAACGCGTACTGGCGAGCAGGCTTGAGCCCGGTGCCAGTCGCTCGGCGCGATTGACCAGGGCGGTTGCCGCATCAAAACGTTCTTCGGCGATAATCGCATCGGCCTGTTCAACATACAGCTGCGCGATACTGTCCCGATAAGACTGCAGGTCAACGCCCACGGACTCATCTTCAGACTGGAAGCTGTCCAGCTGTCGAATACTGGCCAGCAGCTCGGATTCCCAGCTCGGGTCGTCAAGCGCGGGCGCCGCGAGTTTTTCCTCGATGATGGCCTTGTCGCTGCCAACAAACTCCTGCACGGCGGCAGTACGTTCTGCGCCACTCAGGTGTGCCAGTCGGACCTGTACCAGTTCACGACCAAGCTGAAGTGAAGAGAGCAGGCCGCCGTAGTTTTCCGCCAGTGCCTCGGCATCGGCGCGGCTGCCGTCTTTAAGTATCGTTTGCAGCTCAGCATTGACACTGCTCTTCAACTGGTCGGTGAGGGTTTGCAACACTGGAGACTCGGTCGTCGTGCTGAGGTCAGCCAGCTTGATGATGTCATCCTTGTAGTTTTCAAATGCAGCCATCGAGGTCATCTCGGCCTGTGCTGCGCCAAGAGTTTCATTTAGCTGGGCAACGGTGATGGCGTTGTTCACCTTGGTCTGCAAGTCAGTCAGGCGCGCATCATCAGGTGCGCTTGCAAGACCGGAAGTAACAAAAGACAGCGCCTGCTCAAAGTTACCACTGCTGAAGGCTTCCTCTGCAGCAAGCCTGTAAGCGTTACTTGGACGCGGATCGTCAAGTAGCGGATGAGCCGGGTCGATCTTTGTGCGAATGGTTTCCAGGATATCCTTTGTACTGTCGATGACATCCGGGTTTTCCTGTGCAGCCTTTGGGTCAAGTGCGGCGATGTACTGCTGGTAAAGTTCACCCACTTTTTGTTTCTTGTTGGTATCAACTTCTTCTGTTTGCTCTGCGAGAAATACAGACTCGGGATAGAAGTAGGCCACGTCTGTTAATACCTCGGC
>CAZXDV010000113.1:7948-9438 GCA_964639535.1 uncultured Enterobacteriaceae bacterium
CTGCGAGAAATACAGACTCGGGATAGAAGTAGGCCACGTCTGTTAATACCTCGGCAGCCTTGGGAAAGTTATAGTCTTCGCCGCTGGTGTTGATGTACTGGGCGATTTCAGCAGCGAAGTAATCCTGGATCGCCACCTTGGCTTCCTCGGTGATGATGTTTTGATTGGCCTTTTCCATGCCGCGAATTTCGTCCAGCTTGGCGATCATTACCTGCTTGTTGCCCTGGTTCATTTGAATAACGATTTCGTCGTTTTTCTTCTGCTGCAGGTAATCCAGTGCAGGGTTTATGGCAATAAGACCAACAATAATTAAAACACCTGCTGCGATAACAAAAGGGTTCTTGTGCCAGGTTGCCTTACCCTGTACCTCATCGATGAAATGTTCAACAGTGGGGCTTCGGTCTTCGCGCTTAAACGCAACGGCACGTCGAAGAGCGCGATTCTGTTTCTTGTTTAGACCTTTAACCGGCGCGGGTACAAGACCATTTTCCAGTGCCGTCGTTGCTGGCAACTTGTTAAACGGATGCTTACCGGTGAGAAGCTCGTAGGAGACACAACCTAGAGCATAAGTATCATCACGGGTATCCGGTTCCTCGCCCTGGAGCATTTCAAGGGAGGCATAGGCAGGTGTTAACGCACCAAGCTGACCCGGGTCAAAAAGTGTTTTCTCCACTTCACCGGTAACCGGGTTTTTAACGGCACGGGCGATACCGAAGTCCAGTGTTTTAACCGTGCCATCGTTACAGTAAAACGCGTTACCGGGTTTGAAGTCGGAGTGCACAAGCCGCAGGTTATGTGCATAGGTCAGGCCTGCGCCAAGTTGCTCGATAATTTTAAATGCTTCATCAAAAGGCAGACCGCCCTGTTTCTTGACATGCTTCTTGATGTAGTCCTTGAGCTCCATGCCCTCCATGAGTTCCATGGTGATGTACACGGGAGTGCCCGGGCCACCGACGCGGTCAAAGTCATAGATGGTCGCGATGTTCGGGTGAGCCAGTTTTTGCTGGCGTGAAGATTCTCGCTGTAGCGAGATAAAGGCTTCAGGGTGATCCTTGAAGTCTTCGTTGAGAAGCTTGATAGCAACGTGGGGTTTCTTGTCCCTGGCTTCTTCCTTTAGCAGGTCGATGGCCTTGAACACTTTACCCATACCACCCACACCGAGAACGCTGAGCAGTTTAAAACGCTGCTTGATGATATCGCCTTCGCCAAGTTCCTTACCTGGTGTGGCGCCGCCACCGGCCTGGGGTGCTTCAAAGCCTGTACCTGCAGGCCCGGTACCACCTGTTGTTTCGGCCTGGGTAAAACCGGAGCTCAGGTCGAAATCGACGCCGCTTGTATCGGTGGAACCACCGCCGGTTCTTTCTTCTTCGCTCATCACCTGCGTGGCGCCGTCGTCCTGCACCACGGTGGAATCTTCGCTGCCTACCGCGCCGGCGTTATTGGCAACGGTCTTGTCTTCATCGATAGCCGCGTTATTGGCTACCGTCTTG
>CAZXDV010000114.1:0-9416 GCA_964639535.1 uncultured Enterobacteriaceae bacterium
TGGTAAGCCTGAGTCCATCCCCGGCCAGGGCATCGAGGCTCGGAGTTTTAATCACGGGGTGTCCGTAGCTGCCGAGGTCACCATATCCAAGATCGTCTACGTAAATCAGCAGGATATTGGGTTGCCCGGCATACAGGATCGACGCCGGTATCATCAGCACCAGGCCAAGTAGCTTTCCACGTAGACTTGCAGCACTCATTTTAAATTACTTTTACCCGGTCGATTTTCTTTATGAAGATATCACTTTAGTGGCAATGGCACTAATGTGAATAAAAAATTGACTGTGATTCGACATTTGCCACAATGGCGCGATGTACCTGCTAAACCAGGCCGGCTTATCCTTACCGCGCAACGGACAAAAGAAGAGACTGTTATGACCCGATGGTTACACGAGCCGCTCCTGCACTTCTTGCTTATCAGTGTTTGTATTTTCGCTTTCTACGAGCTCGTCGCACCAGATGATACCGGGGAAACGGGCTTGAACATTGATATTACCGCAGCAGATATTCAACAACTTGAGGAGCAGTGGTTACAGCAAAGTGGTGAAGAAGCCAGCCAGGAGGTACTGAATACGCTGGTTGACAGCATGGTCAGGGAAGAAGTGTTATTTCGCGAAGCGATGCGTTTTGGCCTGGATGAGAACGACACCATCGTGCGTCGAAGGCTGGTACAAAAAATGGAATTTCTTTCAGCCAACATCTCAAGCCTCGAGTTACCCACCGAAAGTGAACTCCTTGACTTCTATGACAGGCATCGTGACCGTTATGCGGTCGGTGAGCGAAGAAGCTTCAGCCACGTTTACTTCAGCAGGGACCGCAGGGGTGATGCAATTATGAAGGATGCCAGCGATCTGCTGGAAAAAATACAGCTGGAGAAGCTGGCGCAAAGGGATACAGCCTGGGGTGACAGCTTTATCCTGCAGTATGACTACAATCGATTGAACAGGGCGCAGGTAGCGCGGGTATTTGGTGAGGGATTTGCCGAATCGCTGTTTTCTCTCGAGGCAGAAGGCTGGCATGGACCGCTCATGTCGGAATACGGGGCGCACCTTGTGCTACTTGCTGAAACTGTTGCCGGTGAAATACCGCCGCTCGCAAAAATTCGCAAGCGGGTAGAAGACGATTACATGCAGGACGAACTTGCCAGCCTTCGCGAGAATCGTTACCAGGAAATGTTGCAACGCTATTCCGTAAGCATCGAGGGGCAATAGCGTGATTTCAGGGCGCATCCTTGTAGGCATAACCTGGGCTTGTTGCCTGTTCCTGGCTTTTCCCCTTGCTGCACATGAGTCAAGGCCGGCACACCTCGAAGTGTCAGAGTCCGTTATTGGAGCACTCGAAGTCAACTGGACAAGACCAGTTCGAAACGGGCAGGTACTACCCCTGCAGTTACATTTCCCGGAAAACTGCAACATAGAAGGCAATATTACCGTGGTGCAATTACGCACGGTCCTGCATCAAAACTGGAAACTGGATTGTGGCGGCGAGGCCCTTGAAGGCAGGAAAATTGAAGTTGGCGGTCTTAACCTGACAATCAGTGATGTACTACTACGCTATCATTTCAGCGACGGCAATACGCTGGTTGATGTGATAGACAGGAAATCGCCGGTTTTCGTTATTCCCGCGCAGGACACGGCGGGCGGTAACATTTCGGTCTACTACTTTCGCCTGGGGATTGAACACATTCTTTCCGGTCCGGACCACCTGCTGTTTGTGCTGGCCCTGCTAATCATCGTCAATGGATACTGGCGAATCGTTAAAACTGTCACCGCCTTTACACTGGCCCATAGCCTGACACTGGCCTGCGCTATCCTGGGCATACTCTCGGTACCTTCACCACCGGTCGAAGCAGTCATTGCACTTAGCATTGTTTTCCTTGCCCGGGAAATCGTCTTTAAAAACCCCGGGAGCATGACACTGCGACGACCGTGGATGATAGCAGCGGTATTTGGACTGGTACATGGGCTGGGTTTCGCCGGCGCGCTTGCTGAAATAGGCTTGCCTGCCTCAGAAATTCCCCGGGCACTGTTGATGTTCAATATTGGTGTCGAAGTCGGTCAGCTTGGCTTTATCGCTTTCATGTTGTTACTTTTCAATATTGTTACCCGCTTTTCTCTTGTCACCACAGCGGCGCTGGAACGGGGCTGTAGCTATGCCATCGGTGGTATTGGTGCTTTCTGGCTGGTGGATCGTTTAGCCGGCTTCTACTAACAGGATATACTGTCGAGGTCCTATGAATAAACATGGTTTAAAAACGCTCCTGTCATTGACCGCACTGCTTCTTGCAGCGGGTTGTTCGAACCCGGACGATGATAATATGACGGGGCCCGGTGACAACGTGCCCCGCCAGGAAAAAAAACCGGTGGAGTCCACGTCTTTTAAGCGCAGGGCGCTATTTGGCGACCTGCATGTTCATAGTTCCTGGTCACTTGATAGTTATGTCAATTTCAATGCCGTGGATCCGGACCTGGCCTATCGATTTGCCCGCGGAGAGAAGGTGACCATCGCAGGTGGCAGGGAAGTGCAGCTCGCGCTACCGCTGGATTTTGCCGCGGTGACAGATCATGCGGAGTATTTTGGCGAACTGTCGCTGTGTCTCGACCAGTCAAGCAGCCAGTACAACATACCACTTTGCAGGGATATTCGTAACGACGACAGGGACAGGTCGCTGGTCACGGAAGTCTACAAGAATTTGATTATTCCCGATGTGACCTCGGTGAATCCCCGGCGCAAAAAGGTGCTGTGTGGTGACAATGGCAGCCTGTGTACCGAGCGTGCAAGGGCAACCTGGAGAAACATTGTCCAGGTCGCAGAAGAACATAACAGGCCAGGTGAATTCACCACGCTGGTTGCCTACGAGTGGACGGGAAACCCGGAATTCAAGAACCTGCACAGGAACATTATTTTTCGAAACACCCATGTACCGGAATTACCCGCGAGCCATTTTGAAGCGAACACGCCACTGGCACTCTGGCAATCCCTGGAAAAAAATTGCAGGGCACCGTGCGAGGCGGTTGCTATTCCCCATAACTCCAATCAAAGCAAGGGATTGCAGTTTCCCCGCGATGTGCAGCGCAGTGCTGCGCAATTACGCAGCCAGCTTGAAACCCTGGTTGAGATTGTCCAGACCAAGGGTGAGTCCGAATGTAAAACAGGCGTGGGAAATGCCGATGAATTTTGTAATTTTGAAAAGCTTGAGCAACTTCCCGTTTGCAGGGAGAACGATGCGGTACTGGACCCCAATTGCGCCAGGATTTGCAAAAACGAGGATGATAAAAACTGTATTCACGGGAACAACTATGCAAGGAATGCGCTGAAAGATGGCCTGCTGCTGGGGGAGCGTATTGGCGTGAACCCCTATCGCTTCGGGTTTATCGGCAGCACCGATACGCATAATGGCACACCCGGTGCCAGTGACGAAAAACAGTACAACGGCGTATTTGGTGCAGAAGATGCCAGCCCCGAGGGTCGTGCACGTATTCCAGCTATCAAGAGCTTTAAACCACCCCGCCTGCACGGTGCCGCTGGCCTTGCCGGGGTTTGGGCCGAACAGAATACGCGAGATAGCATATTCGCAGCATTAAAACGCCGGGAAACTTTTGCCACCAGCGGACCAAGGATTGTCCTGCGATTTTTTGCAGGCTGGGACATGCCCACGCGTGATGCTGGAGACTTTCTTGAGCAGGCCTACGAAAAGGGCACGGCCATGGGTGGCGAATTGTCACCAGCTGCAAAAAACAGCTCACCGGAGTTCCTGGCCTGGGCAGTCAAGGCAGCTGACGGTGCTCCGTTGCAACGTATACAGGTCATCAAGGGCTGGCTTGAAAACGGCGAGGCCAGGGAGCGGACATTTGACGTCAGCTGTTCAGATGGCCTCGAGGTAGATCCGCAAACGCATACTTGTCCCGACAATGGTGCGGAAGTGGATATTGCTTCCTGTGCGATTAGCCGCGACCGGGGTGCGAGTGAACTCTTTGCGCGCTGGAGCGACCCCGGTTTTGACCCGGATCAGCCAGCCTTTTATTACCTGCGTGTTATTGAAAACCCCAGCTGTCGCTGGTCAACCTGGGAGGCAATACGCGAGGGCAGCAGTCCCTTTCATGACGTGACGCCGTTTATCCAGGAACGCGCCTGGTCTTCTCCAATCTGGTATACCCCGCCCGGTTAAGCCCGGCGTCGGTAAGAAAGCCGCCCGCTGGCTATAATATTTAGAATAAACACCCGAAAATACGGGGTGAAGGCACGGTAATTGCGTGCCATTTTTACCGTATGAGACCGGGAACGGCCGCGATTTCGTGTATTTGCCAATATCCCGCTATTCGCAGGAATTGAAGTCGCCCCTGTGAAAAGTCGAAAACAGGCGACTCGAGGGCCGTCAGCCAGCATTGCTGCCCATCTTCTGGAGAGTGAATTTGAATGATGTCACAACAGAAAGGGAAATAGCATCGATCAGGAATACGATCTGTAATTACACATTACAGTTCATGTCCTTACTGGTAATTCCGGCGCTCGTTACCAGTATGTACCGGGCTATCACCATTGGCTGGCAGCCGGTGATGTATTTTCACATCGTCATGGCACTTTCCTACTGGTTCATTACCCTCAAGCGCCATCAATTGCCCTACCTGTTGCGTACAGGTTTTATCATGGCATCTACCACCTTGATCGGAATAACCGGTCTCTGGCAATTTGGTTTGATTGCACCTGCCGTCCCTTTCCTGATTATCGCACCAGTGCTGGCGGTATTATTTTTTAGTCCCAGGGGCGCATACATTGTTGCCTGCGCACAGGCAATGCTTTACGCACTGGTTGCACTTCGTTACATCCTTGGACAACCTGAATTAGCAATAGATTTACAAGCCTATAATTTCGCATTCGAGTCCTGGTTGTTACTTTTACTGGTGTTAATGCTGGCTACAGGCGGTCTTATCAAGGCCACCGAGATGGCCATGCATTTCCTGGTCGACGGTGTCCTGGCAAGGGAAAGGAGCCAAAGAGTATCCACTGAGAAGAAATACCAGGAATTGATCGAGGAGACGAATGTACTGTCCTGGGAAGTTGACATCGCCAGCATGCAATTCACCTACATGTCTCCGCAATCGGAAAAGATAACCGGTTACCCGGCCGAAAGCTGGTATGAAAAGGACTTCTGGCAAAACCACATCCACGAGGCTGACCGGGACTGGGCCGTAAATTATTGTATTGATGCGACGACCAGGCATAACGACCATGTTTTTGACTATCGTTTTGTCAAGGCCAACGGAGACATCATGTGGTTCCATGATGATGTGAAAATTGTCTATGACGACGAGGGTGTGGCCGAGCGATTACGTGGTGTCATGGTTGACATCACTGAACGGAAATTCGCGGAGCAGTTACTCTCGCTGGAAAACAATGTACTGAACATGGTCACGGGCAAGGCGGAATTATCCAAAGTGCTTGATGCGATAAATCTTGGTGCCGAGGAGATAGCCAGCAATACCACGTGCGCCATCATGTTATATGATGAACAGGAGAACCAGCTCGATTTCGGTTCGGCGCCTAGCATTGGGAACTCCTACGCTGCAGATATGGGCGGTATCAAGGTTGGACCGACTACCATGTGCTCTGGCGCCGCGGTTTATCATAATCGCCAGTACATTGTCAGTGATACTGAAACCGACCCCGTATTTGTTGATTACCAGGCAGAGGCGAAAAAATATAATGTACGGGCCTGTCTATCTACACCCATACGCCAGTCAGAAAGCAAGGTGCTTGGTACGTTCACCATGTATTTTTCGGAACCGCGGGAACCGGGGAAGGATATTCTTGAACTGATAAACCGCATAACAAACCTTGCCGCGGTAGCGATAGTAAGCCGCAAGCGAGAAGCCGAGTTGTTAAAGCTCTCACGTGCAGTTGAATCAAGCTCTTCGTCCATAATGATAACCAGCCCCAGCGGCGAGATTGAGTATATCAACCCGAAATTCACGGAAAATACCGGCTATGCCAAAGAGGAAGTGGTCGGAGAAAATCCGCGCATGCTGAAGTCCGGTAACACACCGAACCACGTGTACGATGAGCTGTGGAAAACAATTGCAGCCGGCAACGAGTGGCGGGGTGAATTTCAGAATCGTAAAAAAGACGGTAGCTATTATCGTGTTCGCACGTCTATCTCGCCCATCAAGGATGCCATGGACAATATCCTTTATTTTGTCGGTGTCGAGGATGATGTCACCCTGGAATATGAACTGACGGAAAAACTGGGTTACCAGGCCAGCCATGATGCATTGACCGGGCTCATCAACCGACCGGAATTCGAAAGACGCGCAGAGCGACTCATAAAAACAGTGTCAAAGGACAGGACCGAACATGCCCTGTGTTTCCTCGACCTTGACCAGTTCAAGGTGGTCAACGACACCTGTGGTCACGCCGCCGGTGATGAAATGCTACGCAGGCTCGCCGCACTTCTTCTTGAACAGGTGCGACAGCGGGACACGCTGGCTCGCCTTGGAGGAGACGAATTTGCCGTTCTCATGGAACATTGCGGATTGCAGCAGGCACAGCGAGTGGCCACGGCAATCCTGGAAGTCGTGCAGGATTTCCAGTTTAGCTGGGAAGGGCATACGTTTCGCGTGGGGGTCAGTATTGGCCTTGTCTCCATCAATGACAATATTCAAAACCTGACCAACCTGCTGCGACAGGCAGATGCGGCCTGTTACATGGCCAAGGATCTTGGCAGGAATCGAATCCATGTATATCACCCGGATGACACTGACATTGCCCAGAGACAGGGGGAAATGAAGTGGGTAGCGCGCATTTACCAGGCGCTTGAAGAGGATCGCTTCTGTCTTTTTGCACAGAAAATCGTGCAGCTGGGTAAGGATGAAAAGCACCATTATGAAATCTTGCTAAGAATGATTGGTGAAGACGGGGAAATAATTCCACCCGGCGCTTTTTTGCCGGCGGCTGAGCGATATAACCTGATGGCAAGGCTCGATCGCTGGGTGATTGAGAGGGCATTCAGGCTAATTGACTCGGCCCCCGGGATCCTTGAGAAAGCCGGTTTCATCTCAATAAACCTGTCCGGCCAGTCGCTTGTTGATCAAAGCATGCCGGAATTTATCGCAACAGAACTGCATGAAAAGAATATAGATGGAAGCAAGATTTGTTTTGAGATAACGGAAACATCTGCCATTACACACCTCGGTAAGGCAGATAAGCTGATTTCAACCCTGAAGCAATCGGGCTGTGCCTTTGCGCTTGATGATTTTGGGAGTGGACTCTCTTCCTTTGGTTATCTCAAGAAACTGGATGTGGATTACCTGAAAATTGATGGCATGTTCGTAAAGGATATCATGGATGACGCTATCGACTATGCCATGGTCAAGTCCATCAATGAGATAGGTCAAATCATGAACATGCAAACCATCGCGGAGTTTGTTGAAAGCGATGACATCAGGGACAGCCTCGGTGAGCTGGGTGTCGACTTCGGCCAGGGTTACGGCATTGAAAAACCCCGGCGTTTCGAGGAGCTGTTTGAATTCAGTAACTAGTCTTCTACGGTTTCAGCTTTAAGCGGGGCTCACGCATTGACCGCTTGCTGAAACCCGGTCGCAGATTCAACTTTAGACGCCTTAGCCTTGTTCTTGAATTCGTGGGCCACCACGATCGTATTTCTTCCTGCCTTTTTCGCCTGGTACAGTGCGTCATCGGCAGCCTTGATCAAGTCCTCCTGTGACGCAGCATGTTTCGGTATGGCTGCGACGCCAAATGAAGCGGTAACATCGGCAAACACATCGTTCTTGTAATGGATAACCAGGGTGTCAATGGTATGTCGAATTTCCTCGGCTCTTTGTTCAAGGATATCCACTTCTGCACCCGGCAGGATAAGAATGAATTCTTCGCCACCATAGCGGCAGGGGATATCACTCTTACGCAACTTGTTTTGCAGGACTGCCCCGATTTCCGAGAGGATCTTGTCGCCTACATCGTGTCCGTATTCATCGTTGTAATTCTTGAAGTGATCAATGTCCACCATGATCACGCCAAGACTAATGTTGGCTCTCTTGCAGCGGGAGTACTCCCTTTCCATGGTTTCTTCCATGTATCGTCGATTAAATAGCTTTGTCAGCGGATCTTTTATCGACTGGGTCTTGAGGGCCTCACGCAGTTTCAAGCTGACCAGCGCCAGTGCCAGGTTATCGGCAGTCATGTTAACCAGGCGTCGCTTGGCCTCGATTTTCTGCGCGACTTCATCCGGGGCCAGGTGCTCATCAAGCTTGGGAAACTGCAGGTTGATCATGCCAACCATGTCGCCCTGGGCAATGATGGGTACACAGGTGTACCCGTGCTCCGGGTAACCTTTCAAGTGATGGCAGAGGAGGCCGTGAACGGAGTCATTTACCGTGTGTGGCTTACCCTGCCGCAGTGACCAGCAGTCATCCGGCGTGATGACGGGGATTTGTGATTCCTTGTTGGGCCCCCAGCTGACCACGGACTCGACCACGGTTCGCGTATTATTGAAAAGGTATATGGAGCCGGTGCAGTTTGGAAACAGTTCCTGTGCGTAGTAGAGAATTACCGGGTAGGTTTCCTCCAGGGTGCGACATATCTGCAGGTAGGAATTTAGCTTGTTTACCAGCCGCATCTCGCTGTTATGGGATTCCATTTCATTGTGAGAATGCTTCAACTGGGCCTCGAAATGCTTCTGCTCGGTAATGTCGGTGGAAGATCCAATAAAACCGGAAAAAATGCCTTTCTCGGATATATAGGGTTCACCGTTATCGAGCATGTGGCGGTACTCACCGTCGCCGCGCTTTAACCTGTACTCCATTTCAAATGGCCGGTGATTAACAAAGGCATCCCTGAAAGTTTGTACACTTCTTTCGCGGTCATCGGGATGCAGCGACTCGTACCAGGCATTACCGCCTTCCTTTTCCACCTTGTCACCACCGACAAATTTTTTCCATCGACTATTGGTAAAAATCATCTGGCCGTCGATGTTGGTCAGCCACAGCATGACAGGTGCATCTTCTGCGAGAGTCTGGAATTCAATGTTCTTTGGCAAAAGGTTTTTTGTGTCAGTCATGCCCGAAATATCTCCCGTAGTATTTGGCCGCTGTGATGCCGCACTTTTTATGATTTTTACTGTTACTTATCATCGGCGGGACATGCCCGGGTCTTTAGTACTAATTCACACTCGGCCATAAAAGCTGGATCAGCGGTGATACTGGCCGGGCGACAGGTAATCGAGTCGAGCATGCGTCGTTGATGAGAGACAGGGAGCGCGGTGCCTCAATTTTCCCTGGAAAACCCCTCGTCAGCATTCTTTACAGTATTATTACGATCGAACGAAATTCTGTAAATTATTGAAAAATATTAATAATATCCCTTTATTCAAGAGGTGATTTGTCCTGCCATACGACAAATATGAGA
>CAZXDV010000115.1:0-9359 GCA_964639535.1 uncultured Enterobacteriaceae bacterium
CCAGCCGCCGGTGCTGGTCGCAACCAACCCGGCAACGGGAAAAAGCCGTGAGGTGTTCGATCCGAACCCACAGCTTCGCGATATTGAGGTGCTGCCGGTTGAGGTCATCGAGTGGCAGGACAAAAACGGCAGTTCCGCGGTCGGAGGACTCTTGAAGCCTGCCAGAGTGGATCCCGATCGTCGCTACCCGCTGGTCATTCAGACCCACGGCTTCGACCAGGATCGCTTCTTTCGGGTGGGCTATTCCGAAACGGCGAATGCCGGACGCGCGCTGGCATCGAGGGGCATCGTCGTCCTGCAGGTGGAAGGGTACGGTCCCTGGGACGACCTGCCGCTGGACCTGAGCAAGGTTGGGTTGGACATCTTCGTCGCCGCTATCGATCTCCTGGACGCCGAAGGGCTCGTCGACCCGGAGAAAGTGGGCATCAGTGGCTACAGCGCATCCGGCATTACCGCTGCCGCTGCCATCGCCCGGGCGCCCGAGCGATTCGCGGCGGCGGCGATTGTGAACACCGATCCACTGACCTTGACCGGCTATTTCTCCTACGTAGACAGTCCGCTGGATGGAGTAATGGAGGAGCTTTACGTCGGTGCGCCGCCGCTCGGCGACGGCCTGCAAACCTGGTTGGAGAAGTCTCCAAGCCTGTCCACCGATGCCATCGAAGCTGCTGTGCTTGTGTCTGCTACTGACCCGAATCACCTGCTGAACCTGTGGCCCTTCTACGCCGCACTTCGTTATCAGAAAAAGCCCGTGGAGCTGCAGTACATTCGAACTGGCCGACACGACATCAAGAAGCCGCTGCATCGCGTTGCGCACCAGGACATGATTGTGGACTGGTTCGATTTTTGGTTAAACGGTCACGAGCATGACGATCCTGGCAAATCGGATCAATACAAGCGATGGCGCCAGATGCGCTAATTCGACTTTGTCGGCCAGCGACAGCTATTGGCCGGTAGCTGACTGTCGCTTATTCCCGAAACCAGCCATTCCAACGACCGCTAGCTGCGCAAAGCAGCCACTCTACTCTGCTACAATTTCGGGCCAATGGATAAGCAGACACAAACGACCGGAGCCTTGTCCCAAGGGTTCACAAATCTGCTCTCTGTTGAGGTCGGGGCGTCGGTCGCTGCTCATGGCGACTTCGAACATCAATCCAAGTCTCTCGCCACTTCGCGACCGCGATTCCGGGCATACGCAGGAGTTCAATCAACGGATCAAACTTTTCAAACGATTCTGGCAGAGACTCGTCCAAGCCGGTGAAACCCACCTTGTACAACCTTTCGAACTGCGACAGTGGTGCGATCGTGCTCAGGAAGGCTATGTTGGCGCCGGTGGTGGTTGGCTGAATCCACCAACTCCCCTCGTCCGCAATAGCGGTCGCATGTCCCTCGAGACAATCGGTCTCCAGTCCAAAGCCACCGACCGTACTACAGGCTACTCCGACGAACTGCGCATACAGTTCCTTGAGAACTCTGTGAACCCAACGTGTTGTCAGCCAACGAACAAAGATTAAGTTCTGAGCGTTTTGAAGATCCCGGGTTGGCGACCAAGCAATTGGACCGACGGCGTGCACCCAGTCATTCCACAGCCAAGAGCCATGAAAAGGTGCAAGATCGCGTTGTCGTCGCCACGACTGATTCTTCGGATAAGCTACGTCGAGCGACCGCCGCCAGAACCACCAGGCTGCCGCCCAGGCGTTGTGACTTTCACCGAAAACCGGGCCGCAGCGATTTGCGTCGTACTCAAATACTGAACAGGACGGGTGTTTGATCGAGAATCGTCGAAACAGGTCTTTTCCTAGCCGCTGGACCTCGTTGGCGAGTAGACGCTGGATATCAACAGCCAAATCTGGGATGGCCGTGCGGCCATCTTTGAGGGTTCCGTACGGTCTCGTGAGTTTCGCAAGTTCGAATGGCCGACAGGTCTTAGGTTGCTTGATCTCCCCGCCGGCCCAATGGTGAATCCGCGTGCGGATACTTCGCGAGTTGTCGACGCAATCCGGGACCCAGTCCGGTCCCGGAACAAGTTGAGTCGCATAGGCCAGATGGCGCTCATTACTGAATCCTCCGATAGGTAGGAAGAGGCTACGGTCGTTTAGTGTCTTCTCCAGTCGGCCAACCCAGTCAAAATACTCATCGAGAACGCGCAGTCGATCATTGAGTGACGATTCCAGAGGATCAGCGGCGCTATTCAATATTGCACGTCCACAGCCTTCACAGGTTGTTTGCAGGCCGTGCAATTTCTCCAACGCGTACGATCTGCCTGGTCTGTTGCAATAACGGCAACGTGTCGTAAGTCGGATCCGATGTACCGGACAGCGATCGACAACCAGGAATTGGTGTACGCAAAGGTGTACACCCTCCTGACTACAGGCCGGGCAAAAACGAACCGAGGGAGCGAGCGAGAAGCCACTACTTCGTTCATTGGACATCCAGAATGGCCGGTACTGATCGGAGAATGACGCATGAAAGACGTCGGGCGACCAGCCTGTACTGATGGCGAGACCCGGCAGGTGGAAATTGTTGGAGTCGTCCGGATTCTGCGCCGCCCGGGAGACAAACGATCTGGGGCCTTTGGCGCCGAGCAGCCGCTTCAACTCGGCCCAGTTGAGCTGATTACGATGCGTCAGCTTCTGTGCAATGCCCCACATCGACTCGCCGATTGGATCCCAGTTGTAGGTGCCGAGCAAGGCCACGTCAGCGCCACCGGCGTATGCCGCAGCGATTCAGTTCTCTTGCAGCCGCCGCGCAGATTTCGGCGTGTTCCCTCGTGTCGTTCGGATCGGTGTCTCCCTTGGACAGTCGACGCAACGCATACGGGGCGCTTGGCGGTCCAATCTCAATGAGCTGCAGAGGGCGATTGCCTCGTGCGACCACCAGTTGCTGCGTGGCTCGGTGCATGCCGATGATATCGCCACCTTGAAACTCAGCGCACTCGGGCTTGCTGCAGACAACCGCCAGCCAGGCCGCATAACTTTCCATTAGACTGATCCGCAAACTGTGGTGCAACAACCAACTCGCGACCGAAAATCGATTCTGCGGCGTAGCGGTTGAGCCCTGGGTCAAGGATTGGACAGCGTGCTCTTGCCATCGACTGGCAAAGCCTTGTCGGCGCTCGGCGTCGTTCCACGGGTGCGGCGGCGGATCCAAGCGGTCCTCGACCGGCACCAAGGTGTCGTGTGCCCACCACCACAACACGTACGCACGTTGCCAGCAGTCAAGCGCCGGATCCACGGCGATATCCGGACCCGCCCAGTCGCGACGTGGTTGCAACTCGACCGATTCCCGGACACGCTTTGCGCACATACCATGGCTGTACACCGAGCGTATGAAGCGCCGCACACGTGTGAACGTAGCCACGGCGGTGTACAACAATTCACGCACGTCGTATTCGTCCTCGTCGTGATCGACCCATCCGAAACGAAGAAAATGCACGGCTGAGCCCGGCTCAGAGCGGACGCGCCACGGCCCCTGGCGGCGCCAGGTTGAAATTACCCGCGATGTGAGCGGCACAATCGCGTGCCGACCATGCACACTCTTAGCTCGGCCGAGCAAATAGTAGTTCGTTGGGCCACTACTTGTGGAACCCGTCGGAGATCGCAGCGATCGATTGACTATGTGGACCCAGGACGAATATCGGTGGGAAAAAGCCAAGCGCTCAGGGTGGGGTATGCTGACGGACTCCAGCGCGTCCTTGGATCCCAACCAGTTGTAGCCGCACTCGCATTGGAAACCATGTACCGGAAGACAGGACGTCGCCTCGTACTTGTATCCTCCTTGACAGTCCGGGCAATCGGTCGCGAGCGGCATTTCGTGCCACGGGCAGGTGTCGAAATCGCTGTGCTGGTGCAGTGGTGAATGAAATCCCGTCCTCAGACACATTGGGCAGTGGCGCAAGTAGCGCGCCACGCGACCATCGAAGTCGGAAACTAGGCCCAGCCTCGGAGCCGGGATTAGGTGCTCGGCCGGTAGTAATTTTGGAAGTTGATCTTCTTGGAGCCCGGTGGTCTCCACAATGGCCTCGACATTCCAGCCACTCAGCGTGCTCAGCGAGGGAGATCGAGGCGCATCCGGCAGGACAAACGTGCGCCGCAGCTCCCTGCCTGACAAGTTATTGAGAGCCACCAGCTTGTTTAGTACGCCCCATAGGGACTCACTCCGTGCATCCCAGCGAATCGGTCGGATCAGCCGGGACTCCAACCTCCCCTCGGCCAAGTCTGCGGTGGCAACCGCCCTACTAGCTGGCAAGGCGTTCACGCTGACCAGCCGTCGACTGCGTCTGCAGCAAGTGATCTTGGATTTGAAGGAATGCGACTCGGTAAACCGCCTCCTCGACTATCGCCTCCGTCAAATCGAGATGGGGCGCGTCGATCTCAGCTAGATCCCGAAGCAATACCCGGATGAGTGCCGAAATGGCCTGAATCGGCAATTCGTTAATCCGCGGCAGTCCTTCCCGCTCACAGATTGCCGTCAGCGTGGTCCAAATCCGCTTTGCTTGTTTGTGTATGCGCCAGCCAGCCTCAAACGCCAGTGGGACGAAGTACTGAGTGTAAGAAATTCCCGAGCCCGCCGGGTACTCGGAGCCCTCATCCAGCGAGCGAAGCATACGATCGATGTCGGCGTAGTCGACAACACCGTCGAACCGATGTGTGCAAGTCATGAACCTACCCACGAGATGTCCCTGACGAGAGCTTCTTAATCCCTCCTTGATCTCCAGGAGCTCTGGTTGACCGACCAAAACGACAATCAGCCGAACGTCGGCGATCTTGAGCTGGTTGTGCAGATCCATGAGACACCGATAATGCTTGCGAGTTAGCCATTGGGCCTCGTCGACGAACAGCAAGAATCGATGTTCACGCTGTTCGCGCACGCGTTCGATCATGAAATCGATCACACGCCTGCGCTTTATCGCGGCAGTGCCCGACTCCGGCAGCTTGTAGCCGAGCATATAGAGCAGTTCCTGATAGAAACGGTTCTCGGTCACGGGTTGATTCTCGGCATCCCATGGGCTCAAAAGGAACGCAGGAATGCGGCTACCCAACAAGCGTTCGATGTTGGCCAACAAATAGCGCACCGCTTGGGTTTTGCCAGTACGGAAGTTGCCCCAGACGATCGCGCCGGGAAGCAGGTAGTCGAGCCAGTCGTTGATGACATTGACGAACTCCTCGATTGCGCGAGTTGGAAGGATGGCCGCGTCACGAATGATCGGGTGCTGCAAGCAATCGGTGTCCTCCATCGTCGGCTCCTGTCAGCTATAGACATCAGTAATGCGGATGCGGCGTCGACGCTGAACCCGCGGATGGGAACCCTGTTTAGGTCCGTCCTTCGGCTTTGAGTATTGCTCTCCGGTTGCCTCGCGTGCCTGACTGAGCAGCCGGTTGCGGTCACGGCGAGTCAGGCGCGCACGTTGTTGAAGGTATTTCAGGTGATCACCTACCGGGTTGTAAGTCTCGCGCGAGAGTTCACCAGTCTTCATGAGTTTCAAGATCGCTCGACGAGTTCTGAGTGAATGTGGCTGCCGCAGCCATGGTTCGTCCGCCACCAACGTGCCGATGCAGGTGCCGTCACTCAGGAATCCCTCGACGCGCCGTATGTCCCGGACGTTCACTACCAACGTGATCGGTTCACCGATTCGGTCAATCAGCGTCGCCAACGCTTCATTTCGATAGTGCGCGCCCATAAATGTCACGTAGGGTCGGCGGCCGACTTTGGCGTTGCCAGCGATGCGCCGCTCGTACTCTCGATCATAGAGTGGCAGGCAATCGGCGATAGATCGCGGCAGGTAGCGCGGTAGCGTCAATCCATGCTCGTCGTAGTAGCGAATGTAGTCGAGCGGCGTGCGGCCGTTGAGCGACTTGTGAGGGGAACCGTTGTAGTTGGCAATGGTGAGATCGACGATGAGCTCGAGGTCTTCCAGCGCGATCTTGAGGCTTTCCGCTGCCTCTACCGGTCTGTGCCGACGCGGATCGCTGGGGCCGCTACCAGTTGTGGACGGCCAACGGTGTAGGGAGGCGTCTTCGAAAGTCCGAAAAAATCGCTCAACAATGGCACGAGACAGTGCACGTGCAGGTCGACCGGTATTGATCTCACAGCCAACCGTGCGAATGATGCGCTCCTGCATCCATACGGATGTGTGCGCCATCGCATTGTCAAAGGCGAGAGAATCGAATGCACGCCAGGCACATTCGGTGATGACACCGGACGGAAATCCGCCGTCAGTGCGGTACGCAATCGTCTCAGACGGTGTCTCCAGAGGCGTCCAGGGCTTCAATGAACTCGCGACGCAGTCGAGCACGTCATCGGCCGTGTAGTTGGCCGCAAGGCTTAACTGGTAGCCGAGCACGGCCCGACTGGCTTCGTCGATGATGACCAAGAGCCACAATCGCTCGAGCGGGACGTCGCGCCGTGTGCCGTCGGCGTCCAGGAGTTCCACAGTTACGATCCCGTCAAGGCGGTGCCCGTCGAGCTGCACTCGTTGGTACGGTACGGTGGCACGATCGTGCAACTCGCCATCGCAGCCGGTGCTGGCAATGTCCGCGGCCTCCTTGCCGTGCTGCAGGCGCGAAGAGCGCTTGAAATGCCGCTTCCGAACGCGTGCGCACAAGCGGCGGATTGCCTCCCGGGAAGGCGCGTGCTTGAGATCGATACCCCGTTCTTTGCAGGCCTTCTCAAAACCGGCCCAGATTCGCGCGAATTGCCGGCCGCGCACCGGACCAACGTCGGGTGACTTGCGCCCCAAGACCCAAGCCTCGAGCAACTCACGAAGCTCGGCGTTCTCCGCGAAGAAATGCGTAACTGTGCCTGCGCGCGCGTTGCGGCTCACCCGTTTGAGCTCGTACGCCTTGATGTGCTGACCCGGAATACAGGCGAGGTAGCCCCATACCTCACCGTCGTCACGAACGGCTAGGGCTCGATCCCGAATGCGGTAGAGTTCGGGTTTCGAAAGACCCGTCTTCTTCAGGATCTTCCCGATCGAAAGCTCGCCCGCGAAGTACAGATCCAATGCACGTTTGCGTAGACGATAGCGGGCTTGCTTTTCCTCGGGTAGCCCACTCACGCGAACCTTGGGCCAGTTCGTGGGATTCAGAGACGGGTTGGCGACCAGCGAGGCCAGCCAGTCACGCCGTTTCACGATCGACCCCTTTGATCCTGGTGCCTGGTACCACACGCTCACTCGCGAGCGGACCCGAAAGTCGTCCTTGATGGAGCAGCATCGCGATGTGTGCGATCACTGTATCGTCATCGCGCTCGACTTCCGCCAGACACACTTCCCGAATCGACAGCCCGCCAGCACTGGTGAGATTCAGTATGTGTCTAACGAGGTCGTCGTCCGGATCCCGGTAGGCCAGAACGGCAAACGGTAAGAGGGTCCGCCAGTTGGCGATCAATGTCTTTTTGGCCTTTAAGTTGTCGTCCGTGATGAAACCAGCCGCGAACCCGAAATCCTCACAAACCGCTTCAATGTCGTCCCAATGCGCCGGCTTCGCATCCCCATCCCTGGCCTCTACAAGCTGTACCGTCGGCTTGATTTCGAAGTAACGCACGTCCCCGTCTCTCTTACGGGTGGCCAGGTCCAGCGTGTAATGAGGTCGTTTGCCGATCGGTCGATCAATACGCAGTGGCTGCTCGCACAACCATGTCGTCTCAGGATTTCCCTCTTCTGCATATACAGCGTCTGCCTCTAAACGAGACTCGCATATCACCACGCGCATGCCGGCCTTAATGGAGAACAGCCGGTACAGGTTCTGTGCAATTTGGCGGCGTCGAGGAATTGGTATCGGGCCTTGGGTAAAGCCCGGACTTGTCGCCATCGGGGAAGCGGTCATAATGGTCACCGTGATCTGGTTTCTTCAACTATGTTGAGAATTTTCATTGCTAACGGATTATTTTCATTCGCGATGGAACCGGATCCTCAAGGCGTAGCACCGTGACGTGAGTCGCACTTTCGGCCCGACTGGAGCCAAAGATCGATTGAACTGCGAACTGCGTCAGACCTTGGCGGACGGTGGGCTTTGCGGCTGCATCTTCCCCGAGTGTCGTTTTTAAAGGAGACAACCCGTGGACTCATTGGGCGAAAAGCTCAAGGCGCTGCGTTGCGCCGAGGATCAAACCTTGAAGGAGGTCTCCGATGCACTGGACCTGGCTGACGGACACCTGGCCGCCATCGAATCCGGAAAGACGCCGAATCCGGGCATTTCCGTCGTGGTGGGATTGGCCGGCTACTACGGCGTGTCGCTGGATTCGCTCGTGAACGCCAGGCAAGAACTGAAACTCAATCCGGAGACGAGTGCCGTCGTCCGCGTCATGGAAGAACAGTTGTCACACGAGGAAAGGCAGCTGATGCTGCAGTACGTGCGATTGTTTGCGAAGCACAAGCAGGAACGTGAACAAACTGAAGCCAAAGCCTCATAGCGAACACGACGCCCCGGATTCCGAACCCGAACGTTGGCGCGCCTTTGCACGAATTCTCCGCGAGGCGAGACAGCGCAGGCGTTTGACGCTAAAGGACGTATCCAACGAGCTGGGTTTGGCGGACGGTCATCTTGCGGCGATCGAGAACGGCAAGACGCCCAATCCTGGAATTCAAACGGTCTTCAAGCTTGCCGCCTTCTACAACGTCAGTATCGACACCTTGACCGGGTATACGCAGGTTCAGCGCACGCCTGAAGCCGTGCTGGCGGCTGAGCTCATGGACCGAGAGCTCGACGAGGCTGAACGCGGCTGGGCGCTTGAATGTATCGAGAGTGTTGCGACTTTTAGCCGGCGCCGAAGGACCAATAAGGGCGAGTCTTCGGGTTTGTAGTAGAACGAATCTGCGGTCTCGGTATTCTCAACCACTTCGCACCGAGTCTTGATAATCGTTGCCGAATGCGGTTACGAGAATTAGGGGCCTATCCGTCGCCGTGTGACTAAAAATCAATAACCTACGCGAGGTCTTAGGTCTCTGGTTTCCTGAGGGACAACACCAACCCTGCGAACGGCGCTCTGGCCAACGCCTATCGACCCGCCGTGCGAGCGTTCAACGCGTGGCGGCAGTCCCTAGGCAACGGGGGAAACGGGAGAAACGGGAGAAACGTTCATCGCGACAATCACCCATCGAATCGGCACTCGTTGATCATGTGTCGCATCAATAATTGTTTTCTAAAGCATTGTACGTACAATCATTGCTAAATAATTAATTGCATATTCATTAATTGATGCATCATATATTATGACGACAACATCGTTTCTCGACGCCCTGCGTGCCGCGGACCGCACCGTTGCACGCGAGCGTCAGCAGCGTCTGGCCGCCATCGACCTGACGGAAGCCCAAGCGCACATCTTGCGGGTCATCGCGGACAACGCGGCGATCAACTTGA
>CAZXDV010000116.1:0-9337 GCA_964639535.1 uncultured Enterobacteriaceae bacterium
ATGAAAAGTGTGCTCCGCATCCCTGACCTCAAGCTCACTTTTCATGCCCAGGCTGGTGAATACCGAGGACCTTGAAATACAGGTGCGTGTTCCACCGGAAACCGTCTCCAACCTGGGCATGAAAAGTGAGCTTGAGGTCAGGGATGCGGAGCACACGAACAGTACCGCGACGCTTCGCACCTATGTGCCGGTCGGAGACTCTGTCTCCAGGCTATATGAACTCCGGCTTAACTTTGACAACGAGCGCTGGATGTCAGGTCACGCAGTACGCGTACTGGTGCCGGCCAACACGCCGAGAAAATGTATTGCCGTTCCCAGGGATGCACTTGTCATCCGCCAGAACAATATCAGTATTTATCGTATCAATGATGAGATGAAAGCCGAGTATGTCGCAGTCAAGGTTGGCATGAGCAGGGACGATCTCGTGGAGGTTATTGGTGAAGTCTCGCCAGGTGACCGCATCGTAGTTCGTGGCAATGAAAGACTGCGCCCGGGACAGCAGGTCAGTATCGTCGAGGAATAGTAACACCAGTGAATTTCGTCAAACTCAGTCTTGGTAACCCGGTCGCCGTTATTGTTGGCATAATCATGGCGCTGATGTTCGGTGCCATCAGCCTGTCGCGTCTGCCTATTCAGCTCACACCTGAAATCCAGGAACCAAAGATCACAATCCAGACCAGCTGGCGCGCCGCTGCACCAAACGAGATTGAAGCAGAGATCATTGAACCCCAGGAAGACGTTCTGCGAGGGTTGCCAGGGATGACCGAGATCGAAGCCACCGCCTACGAGGGCTATGCAGAGATCAGCCTGACCTTTGCCGTGGACATGGAACTCAACCGCGCACTGATCGAGGTACTGAACCGTCTTAACCAGGTCCCCAGCTATCCCGAGGATGCTGACGAACCGGTGCTGGCGACGGTGGGTGGTGATGCCAGCGCTGTGACCTGGATGAATGTTTTTACCCTGCCTGGAAACGATAATCCCATCGCCGGGTACAAGGATTTTGTCGAAGACACGGTTCAGACACGCTTTGAACAGGTACCCGGTGTCGCTGAATCTGAAGTTTATGGTGGCCGTAAACGCGAAGTCAGGATTACCTTTGACCCCTACAAGGTGGCGAGCCTGGACATCCAGCTACCGGTTGTATCACGCCTGTCGGGTTCGGGAGATGATGTCTCCGGTGGCTCCACTGATGTGGGCAAACGCAAGTACAGCGTTCGTTTCGTGGGTAAGTACAACGGCCAGGAACTGGGCGGGCTGATCATAGACTGGCGCGATGGGCGTCCCGTTTACCTGCGCGACGTTGCAACCGTAGAAGAAAGGCTGGTTGACGTGGATGAATTCGTGCTGACCAATCATGGCCCCAGCATGGCGGTCAATGCCAAGCGCGAAGTTGGCGTTAACGTCCTGAAAGTGATGCAGGGTATCGACGAGGCAGTGGAGGAACTCAACGAAGGTGTGCTTGGACGAGCCGGGCTTACCATTTCCAAGGAATTTGATGAGACAATTTATATAAAGCAGTCCATCAACATGCTGCGTAACAACCTGGGAATGGGGATTTTCCTCGCCATTGTCGTTCTCTGGTTTTTCCTGAGAAAGGTGAAGGCAACACTTACCGTCGCCATAGCCATTCCCATTTGCCTGCTGACCAGTTTCCTGCTGATGTACATGGCCAGTCGCACACTGAATATCATATCCATGGCCGGCCTGGCTTTCGCAGTTGGCATGGTTCTGGACGCTTCTATTGTCGTGCTTGAAAACATCGTGCGCCTGCGTGAGAAGGGCGAGAGTCCGGAGGACGCCTCTGAAAAAGGTGCGATGCAGGTGCTTGGTGCCCTGATCGCATCCACTGCCACCACGGTCGCCATATTCCTGCCGATAGTTTATCTCGAAGGTGAAGCCGGGCAGATGTTTGGTGACCTGGCCTTAACCATCACGGCAGCCATTTGTCTCTCTTTTATCGTCGCGACTACTGTCATACCCAGTTTTGCCAAGGAACACCTGGGTAAAATCACCTTTGATGATGGGCACCAGCACTGGTGGGACGGCGGCACCGCTCTCATCATGAAGCTGACCAACACGGGCAAAAAGCGCCTGCTATGGATCCTGGTTCTCACTATTCCACCTGTGCTGATTGCCCTGAAACTCCTGCCCCAGGCCGACTATCTGCCCGAGGGGAACCGGGATCTCGCCTTTGCCATCCTGCTGACACCGCCCGGCGCAAACATTGGGCATATCAGGGAGGAGATCGGCTACCAGGTGCAGCAAAAAATTGAACCCCATGTTAAGGAAGAGAAGGAGCCCTTTATTCGGCGCTATTTCTTCGTGGGCTATTTTGGCGGCGTATTCATGGGCGTAATTGCCAAGGAACACGGTGAAATGGACAAGGTGCTGGGAACCCTGCAGGAGATTGTATCCGGTTTTCCTGATACGCTCGGCTTTGCCCAGCGCGCTTCACTTTTCGAAGGATTCGGCGGCGGCAAGAACGTTGATATCGACATACAGGGACGCGATCTGCCTGCCCTGATGCAGGCCGCACTCAAGGGTATGATGACGATCCAGGAGGCCATCCCCGGCGCCCAGGTTCGTCCGATACCCGGCCTGGAACTGGCACAACCGGAACTGCGCCTGGTTCCCAACGAAAGACGTATCACCGAGGCTGGCTGGGATCGCGGCATCATGGCCGGTGTCACCCAGGCCTTGGGCGATGGTCTTTACGTTGGTGACTATTTCAACGGCGACAAGACACTGGACATCATCGTCCGCGCCGAGGCCTGGGACACCCCTGAGGAACTGATTAACATCCCGGTTGCCACGCCCAATGCCGGCGTTCTGCCCCTGGGTGAACTGGTTGAGCTACAGCGTACAGCTGGTCCCGAGCAAATTCGTCGTATCAACCGTCGTCGCACGGTAACCCTGCGAGTGACGCCACCGCCAGGGGTATCCCTTGAACAAACCCTTCGAGTGTTGCAGGAGGACGTGGAACCCGTCATCAGGGAAGCACTGCCAATCGAGGGAGATATTTCCTATGGTGGTAGTGCTGACAAGCTTGAAGTGGCCCTGTCTGACATGCAAAACAGCTTCCTGCTGGCGATTGCCATTCTTTACCTGCTGATGAGTGCACTTTTTAGATCCTTTCGCGACAGCCTGCTGGTTATATTGGCCCTGCCACTGGCGACAGTGGGTGGAGTTGTAGCGCTTTACCTGCTGAATACAGTGCCGGCATTACTGGGAAGCCCCCTGTTTCAGCCCATGGACCTGATCACCATGATCGGCTTTATCATCCTGCTTGGCCTGGTGGTGAATAATGCCATTCTCCTTGTACACCAGGCTCGCACTGCTGAACGACAGGGACTGAGCCGTACCGATGCGGTACAGCAGGCCGTCAGGCAACGTCTCAGGCCGATTGTCATGAGCACCATGACCAGCCTGTTTGGTATGCTACCCCTGCTGCTGGTTCCCGGCCCGGGCAGCGAACTCTACCGCGGCATGGCTGGCGTTATCGTGGGCGGAATGAGCGTGAGCACTGTGTTCACCCTGATCCTTCTGCCCAGCCTGCTTCGTCTTCGTGAACACAAGCACGGCAGTACCGTGCCCGCCGGTATCAATTCCTCGCAGCCCGGCCAGGAGCCCGTATAAACTTACAGCACAGCGATTTGCGCCAATACTTTTGCAATGCTTTTTTCCGGTAAATATACAAAATTGATTAGCGGCATCACCGTCGTGCTGCTTGCATGTAACCCGGTGCAGGTATTTTCCGAAGTCTTCTTTATCGAAAACGACAACGACTCGGTGGTCGGCGAAATTCAGCATACCTGGGCAGAATCAAGCGATACCTTGCTGGACATTGCCAGGCATCACGGGCTGGGCTTCCACGAAATAAAACGCGTTAACCCCGGTATTGATACCTGGTTACCCGAAACCGACCAGCAGATCATTCTTCCTTCACGCTACGTGTTGCCACGGGCAAAACGGAGAGGGCTGGTGCTGAATATCCCGGAAATGCGTCTGTACTTTTTTCCCAGCGAAAAAATTGATGGAAAAAGCCAGGTAATTACCTATCCCCTGGGTGTCGGCCGGCAGGGCTGGCAAACACCCTACATCGACACCCGCATAATCCAGAAAACCAAGGATCCATACTGGCATCCGCCGAAGTCGATTCGAGAGGAGCATGAAGAAGCCGGGGATCCACTGCCAAAACGAGTACCCCCGGGGCCTGACAATCCGCTGGGCAACTACGCCATGCGCCTGGGTCTTCCGGATTACCTGATCCACGGCACCAACAAGCCCTATGGTATCGGTATGCGAGTCAGTCACGGTTGTATACGTCTTTACCCGGAAGACATCGAAGAACTGTTTCCCATGGTAAAAGTAAGGACGCCTGTAAAGATCGTTAACCAGCCCTACAAGGTTGGCATCAGGGATAACAAGATATGGCTGGAAGCCCATCCATTCCTTGAAGAGGACAGTGAGCAGTTTGAGGACAACCTGACCAGCGTGGTCAAGATGATTGTCGATCTCACTGACGAGGAAAATTATCGAATAGAGTGGGACCTGGCGAAAAAGATAATAAAAGAAATGAAAGGGATCCCCATTGTCATAGGGCGCCTGAAATCTTCCCAGCTACAGGCCGTGACAGGTGAAGAACCAGCTGGCCTGAGTGAGGGTATCAGCCTGCAACTGGAAACAGGTATCACGCAGTAATTACTTCACCATGGGCGAAAAAAAACCCCGGTAGCTATACCGGGGTTTTTTCACAAACTGCTTTAAGCCAGCTTATTTTGCCATAGCTTTTTCAAACATCTTGTCCAGGCGGCTGGTGTTTTCACTGCAGCAAGCCTGGGCAGCTTCTGCGGTTGACTGAGCTGAATTGGCTGCGTCAAGGGCGCTGTTAGCGACTGACAGGGCATTGTCAGCACGGGAGGTAGCGCTATTTGCAGTTGAAAGTGCTTTTTCAGCTGTAGCCCTGATCTGGGCAATTTCTTCGGTTGTTGCGCAACCGCCCAGCATGCCAAGTGCCAGTGCGATAGCTGTTGCCTTTACAATTGTTGTTTTCATAAAAGATTCTCCTGTTAATCTCGCGTGCTGGTAACCCAGTTTTTTTGAAGCCGCCATAATGACCGAAATTGCCTGCATTATCAATCCATTTAGCCTGCCCGAATGGGACGGAGTTCACATTTTTCCATCCTGCGGCCATTCACAGAACGTGCAGGACAAGGACCCCCTGGCTAGCGTCGGCCTGCGCTTCTGGCGCGCTTGTAGCGCCGTGGAAAATGCTCCACGACAAACTCTAACACTGCCTGGTCAAAGCCATGAACGGGTTTTTCCTGGCAGTAATCATCTATCCAGCTGAGGATATCTTTCATCTGCTTACCCGCAGAAATGCTGTAGGTTTCCTCGGTTTGCGTATTAAACGCAGTAAGGTAGCCCATCAGGTAATTCTTATAGCTGCTGTCTTCGCCGCTTTTCCTGCTCTTGTTAAAACTGAAACAGGATTTCTGGCCATCACCCCAGATAGCGTAATTGCCTTTTTCATCAGCGGCCTGCACGAGTGGTGTAGCTGCAAGCATCAGGTAAATAATAAATTTTCTCATATAAAAATATCCTCAACATCTTGAAGGTCCCGCACTGGCGTAGCATTGCCAGGCGGCTCCCAAGATAACGTGGTCTGGGCTACTGCGTATTGAAGGGCATAGGTCTGCCGGAAAACTGGGATTTTAAAAACTCCATCTGGTCGCCAAGAATTTTCCTGTTTGAGAGCGCCAGGTATTCAGCCCAGTTGGGAACAAAAGGAATGGCCAGCAGGGGCATTCCTGCCTGCTCAGGTACACGATTACCCTTACGCGTGTTACAGGCACGACAGGCAGTGACGACATTTTTCCACCTGTCCCTGCCACCTTTTGAAATTGGCACAACGTGGTCGCGGGTTAACTGCTGCTCGGCAAATTCCTTGCCGCAATACATGCACAGGTGCGCATCACGAAGAAATAACTCGCGATTTGTCAGGGGCGGCACACTTCTTTGCAGGTACTTGCGCGAACCCGAACGCTTTACCGCAATAATGGAGTTGATATCGATAATGGAGCGTTCGCCGGTATGACGGTTAAAGCCACCGCGGAAGGTAAAACTTTGCTGGCCAGCGGTCCATGCGATCATGTCCCTGCTGTAGAGACAGATAGCGGTCTGCCAGGGAATCCAGGTGACCGGGGTACCAGATATATCAAGGCGTAGTATTAGCGGTGGCATTGTTAATTCCTGAAATTTAGACGTTAGCCATTGTGTCGCGCGACGCCGTTTGTTCACTCAAGGCATTTTGTATTAAAAACATAACAAAAAATCAAGGTTTTAGCTTGTTTAATTCAATCCCGCAGAATACCGGGGCAGGTCACCTGCAAAAATACATCAACAGCGCCGGGATGATGTGTTGAAATAAAAGTATGCCAGCGGCTTTACCAGTTCAGAGTGAAGGAAACCAGAATGAGTTCAATAGATGATTTGCTTGCGGTTATGAAAAGCCTGAGAGATCCACAAAGCGGATGTCCGTGGGACAGGGCGCAGGACATGCTAAGCATCGCACCCTATACCATTGAAGAAGCCTACGAAGTGGTGGAGGCAATTGAAACAGGCAGTCCTGATGAGGTCATGGATGAGCTCGGAGACCTGCTTTTTCATATCATTTTTTATGCGGAGATGGCCAGCGAAAAAGGGCAATTCGATTTTGACGAGATATGCAGGCATGCCAGTAACAAGCTTGTACGACGACATCCACACGTGTTCGCCGATGAGGCAGCCAAGGATGCAGATGCCGTGGCTGAAGACTGGGAGAAAATGAAAGCCCGGGAAAAGCGTGAAAGTGCATCCGCGGATGAGGCCGGGCCCGGCCTGCTGGATGACATCAGCCAGGCTATTCCAGCAATGAAACGGGCGGAAAAACTTCAAAAACGCGCGGCGTCTGTGAAGTTTGACTGGGCGGACTCGGCGCCGGTCTTTGAAAAACTGGTGGAAGAAGTAGAGGAACTGGGCCAGGTGATATCGAAAAATGAAGGTGCACAGCGGCTGGAAGAGGAACTTGGCGACATCATCTTCAGCTGCGTCAACCTGTCCCGGCACCTGAAAATCGATGCCGAGCGAGCGCTACGGCGAAGTAACCGAAAATTCGCGTCGCGCTTTGCGCACATAGAATCAGAGCTAAAGAAAAGTGGCCGATCAATACAGCAGGCCGAGCAGCAGGAGATGGAAACCCTGTGGGAGGACGCGAAAGTGCGCCAGGGCAGCTGATCCCCCTGAACGTCGCTAAGCCCCCGGCAAAAAAAAGGGTGCTCTTTGAGCACCCTGCAAGATTAAAGGAGGGGGAAAATCATTGACTTGCAGTATATATAAAGCACTAATAATGCCAATAATTAGCAATATATATCAATCAATGATTTATGTTACTTTATTAAAGCCTAATCTAGCTTTTTTGCTGCCGGGCGGCAATAAATTGACGACAAGTACCGCCATTCATGCCGCAGGGCCGTGAAGCGCAGTGCTTAGCCGGTGGCTTCCTTCTCGTGAGATAGCATGGCGTAAGCCGAGTGATTGTGAATCGACTCGAAATTCTCGGACTCCACCGTGTAAGCCGAAATTCGCTCATCCCGGTTAAACTCCAGGGCCACGTCCCGCACGATGTCCTCGACAAACTTCGGGTTGTCATAGGCATGCTCGGTGACATATTTTTCGTCCGGTCTCTTGAGCAGGCCATACAGTTCACAGGATGCTACTTTTTCAACATAATCAATAATTTCCTCGATCCAGATAAAGTCCCTGGTGGTCACCTGGACGGTAATATGGGAGCGTTGATTGTGGGCACCTCGTTCCGAGATTTTCTTTGAGCAGGGGCACAGGCTGGTCACCGGGACCAGTACTTTCACCTGCACGCTTGGCACCCCGTCCTTGATGTTACCAATGAAAGTCACCTCGTAGTCCATCAGGCTCTTTACACCTGAGACCGGGGCGGCCTTGTTGACAAAGTAGGGGAACAGCATCTCGATATGCCCGGATTCGGCGTCGAGCAAGTCGGTCATTTCCTCGATCATGCGCTTGAAGGAGTCAACCGTAATCTCGTATTCGTGGTTATTAAGGATCTCCACGAAGCGGGACATGTGCGTACCCTTGAAGTTATGGGGCAGGCTTACATACATGTTGAAGTTCGCCACCGTGTGCTGCTCACCACCGCTTCGATCCCGTACCACTACGGGATGACGAATGTCTTTTATTCCAACCTTGTCGATTGGAATATGCCGCGTATCTTCACTATTTTGTACGTCAGGTATTTCTTTCTGACTCACCGCTGCGGGCTGATTCATATATATCTTGACCTCTGTAATTCAAAAAAATGCCTGTGACCAGGTCCAAGAGCTCTTGCCAGCGCTTCAAGATGTGGTCGACAGCCAATAATAACTCACCATTTTACTAGGTTTTTACCCAAGTGGCACCCGTAGACGCCGTTTTTCGCTGCAATTTGCGCTACTTGTTTCGCTGTACGATATAGTCAGCAATCGTTCTCAGGGTATCCGCCGATTCTTCGAAGCTCTCGAGGCATTGCACCGCCTCGTCATGCAGGCGTTTTGCCGTGTCCCTCGCGCCATCAAGGCCGAGAAGATTCGGATAGGTCGGCTTGTTCCTTGCCTGGTCAGAGCCCTGTGGTTTACCCAGGGTCTCAGTGTCACTCTCGATATCGAGAATGTCATCCTGCACCTGGAAGGCCAGGCCGATACAATCTGCATAGCGTGACACCTGGGCATACCTTTCATTGTCGACTCCCTCGCAGCATAGTGCTCCAAGCTGCACACTGGCCCTGATCAGGGCACCCGTCTTGTGCATGTGCATGTTCTCGAGCTGCTGCAAGTCCAGTGACAGGCCCACCGATGCCAGGTCAATTGCCTGTCCACCCGCCATGCCGACTGAACCACTGGCCTGGGCCAGTGTATCGATCATCCTGATCCTTTGCTCCGGGCTGACATTAATATCCGGATCGTTGGCCAGCACGTGAAAGGCCAGGGCCTGTAGCGCATCTCCAGCAAGAATCGCCGTCGCTTCATCAAACTGCTTGTGCAATGTTGGCCTGCCACGACGCAGGTCATCATCGTCCATTGCCGGAAGGTCGTCATGTACCAGTGAATAGGCATGTATCATTTCCACCGCACTGGCACAGCCGTGCAGTGCTTCCTGCTTCACACCAAAGGCCTCACCACTGGCGTAAACCAGCACAGGTCGAATACGTTTACCCTCACCAAGCACCGCATAACGCATGGCTTCATGGAGGTGAACCGGCTCCCTGTCCGCCCCTGGTAACCAG
>CAZXDV010000117.1:0-9121 GCA_964639535.1 uncultured Enterobacteriaceae bacterium
GTAGCCGTGCCGGACACATTTACCGCCTGCTCGGTCATAGCATTGGTGGACGTGTTAACGCGGAGCCGTACCTGATAACCCTCACAGATGAGTCCGAGGTCTTTCCCCTGTTCCAGCACCAGGGGCTGGAATTTATCTACATGCTGGAAGGTGAAGTGATTTACCGTCATGCCAACCAGACCTACCACCTGCGTCCCGGGGATTCCCTGTTTTTCGATGCGGACGCCCCCCACGGACCTGAAAGCCTTGAATCACTGCCAATCCGCTTTATTGCGGTACTTTGCAGGGCAGCCGGCGAAGAGCAAGTTTCCTAATAATAAATAAATATTCCTTAAAGTAATATTTCATTGTACTATCAATCCCAGTCAAACGACCTGGGAGCAAGTCAGTGTGCGGCATTGTCGGATTATTCGCCAAGTCAGAGGGCATAGAGAACCAGCTCGGTGTCCACCTGTTCAACATGCTTATCGAGATGACCGAGCGTGGGCCCGACAGCGCCGGAATCGCGGTTTATCGCAACCCGGTGGAAGCCAGCATTACCAAGCTGACACTGCTTTCGCCATCGGATGATTATGATTGGGCAAAGTTAGAGAAGGCCTTGTCCGAAAGCTTTAACAGCGAGGCTGAACTGCAGGTCCATGCAAATCATGCTGTCCTCCTGCTACATCGCGAATCAAAAGGTATCTACAACTGGTTCTACGAGCATTTTCCGGAGCTGTACATCAACAGCTCAGGATCCACTATCGAGATATACAAGGATAAGGGCTTACCGGAAAACGTACTCAAGAGATTCGAGGTCGATAAGCTGACCGGTACCCATGCCCTGGGACATTCGCGCATGGCGACTGAAAGTGCGGTAACTATTCAGCACTCGCATCCCTTTTCAACCGGCGAAGATCTTTGCCTTGTACATAATGGCTCATTATCAAATCACTACACGCTGAAAGAGAATCTTGAAAAAGAAGGCATTATTTTTCGAACAGATAACGATAGTGAAGTCGCCGCCGGTTATCTCATGCATCGATTGCGTGAGGGTGACACTCTTGAAGAAGCGCTGGACAGGGGACTGGTAGAGCTCGATGGGTTTTATACTTTTGCAATTGGTACCAAGGACGGATTTGCAGTGCTGCGCGATCCATTTGCCTGCAAGCCAGCGGTGATGGCCGAGACCGATGACTGGGTGGCCATGGCATCCGAGTATCGTGCTATCGCTGTTTTACCCGGTGCCAAGAATGCTGAATGCTGGGAACCCGCGCCCGCACAGATATACAGCTGGAGTCATTAAGTCCATGGCAAATTACGACCTTGATAGTCAGAGCATTCGGGAATTAAATCACGCTCTTCATGAATTCAATGGTTCCGATTCAGAAACAGAGTTTGTCGTTAGCAACCCCAAGGGGCGGCATGCAATCGCAGTGGGTATCGATGCACCCTTGAATGTACAGATTGATGGTCACGTAGGCTACTACTGCGCGGGCATGAACAAATACGCCTCAATCACGGTGAACGGCAATGTCGGCCCCGGTGTGGCTGAGAATATGATGTCGGGCCGGGTACACGTAAACGGGAGCGCTTCCCAGTATGCCGGTGCCAGCGCCCATGGTGGTTTACTTGTTGTGGAAGGTGATACCAGTTCACGTTGTGGCATTTCCATGAAAGGTGTAGACATCGTTGTAAGGGGTTCGGTCGGTCATATGAGTGCCTTCATGGCTCAAACAGGACGACTTGTCATATGTGGCGATGCGGGTGAGGCATTGGGTGACTCACTTTACGAGGCGCGAATATATTTAAAAGGGGAGGCAGCCGGTCTTGGTGCGGATTGCGTAGAAAAGGACATGAAAGAAGAACACCTGGCCGAGTTGACAGAATTGCTCAGCAAAGCCGGTATGGACGACATGAATGCAACAGACTTCCGTCGTTATGGCTCGGCGCGCAAGTTATACAACTTTGATATCGATAATGCAGACGCATATTAATATCGGATTGGAAAAAAATGACTGAGAAAAATCCAGAACAATGGTTACGTGAGTCGGCCACTTTTTCAAGGCCGGTCATCGCGGATATTCAACGTGCGGCTCGTACCGGCATATATGACATTCGCGGTTTCGGAGCCAAGCGCAGCCTGCCGACCTTTGATGACCTGGTATTCCTCGGGGCCAGCATGACTCGCTACCCCCTCGAAGGTTACCGGGAAAAGTGCGACACAAATGTCACCCTTGGCGGTTTGAATGCAAAGAAACCCATTGAGCTGAAAATACCTATTACTATTGCCGGTATGAGTTTTGGAGCGTTATCGGGGCCTGCAAAGGAGGCCCTGGGCAGGGGGGCATCGGAAGCCGGGACGAGCACCACCACGGGTGATGGAGGAATGACTCCGGAAGAAAGAGGGCACTCTGACAAGCTTGTTTACCAGTTATTACCTTCCCGTTACGGGATGAACCCTGATGATCTGCGCAAGGCTGATGCTATAGAAGTGGTAGTGGGGCAGGGGGCGAAGCCCGGTGGCGGTGGCATGCTCCTGGGTCAGAAGATCAGTGAAAGGGTTGCCGAGATGCGGGATCTTCCCGAGGGTATTGATCAACGCAGTGCCTGTCGTCACCCCGACTGGACCGGCCCCGATGACCTCGCCATCAAGATCCAGGAGTTACGGGAAATCACCGAGTGGGAGAAACCCGTGTACATCAAGATCGGTGCGTCAAGAACCTACTACGACACCAAGCTTGCGGTAAAGGCGGGCGCAGACGTGGTCGTAGTGGATGGTATGCAGGGCGGCACAGCTGCCACCCAGGAGGTTTTCATTGAGCATGTTGGTATTCCCACTTTACCGGCAGTACCACTGGCCGTACAGGCGCTAAAAGAAATGGGGATGCATCGAAAAGTGCAGTTAATTGTTTCCGGTGGCATTCGAAGTGGTGCTGACGTTGCCAAGGCCCTGGCGCTGGGTGCCGATGCAGTTTCCATTGGTGTTGCTGCCCTGATCGCCCTGGGCGACAACAGTCCGGAATTTGATGAAGCCTATCGTAAAATCGGCACCGCCGCCGGGTTTTATGATGACTACCAGGACGGGCAGGATCCGAGTGGCATTTCAACGCAGAGTGAAGAACTGGCAAAGAATTTTGATCCAGTGCAGGGTGGCCGTAGGCTGGCTAATTATCTCCGTGTACTCACCATGGAAACGCAGATCCTTACCCGTGCATGTGGAAAAAGCCATGTTAATCATCTTGATCCTGAAGACCTGGCGGCACTGACTATCGAGGCTGCGGCCATGGCCCGGGTACCACTGGCCGGTACCGACTGGATCCCGGGAAATACAAGATTTTAATTTAATGAACATAGAACATCCGTAACTGGTAAAGCGAAATTTAAAGGAGAAATCCGATGGCTACGAACCTGGCACAAGTGGCAAAACAGAAGGGTATTGAATATTTTCTAATTAGCTTTGTAGATATGTTTGGCGGGCTTCGGGCAAAGTTGGTACCGGCTGCAGCTATAAAAGATATGCAAAAGGAAGGCGCCGGCTTTGCGGGTTTCGCTGCATGGCTCGACATGACACCGGCAGATCCGGATATGTTTGGTAAACCCGATCCGGATAGCCTTATCCAGCTACCCTGGAAACCGGAAGTGGCCTGGCTGGCGGCTGATCTTTGGATGAATGGCAAGGAGGTTGAGACTGCACCGCGCGTGGTTCTGAAGAGACAGATAGAGCGTGCTAAAAAAGCCGGCTACCGTTTAAAAACCGGCGTTGAGTGCGAGTATTTTTTGATCAACCAGGAAGGTACGGCCATCTCCGATCCGGCCGACACACAAAGTAAACCCTGTTATGACCAGCAGGCCTTGATGCGTCGTTTCCCTGTGATCAGTGAAATTTGTAATGCCATGCTGGAGATGGGCTGGGGGCCTTATCAAAACGATCACGAGGATGCCAATGGCCAGTTTGAGATGAACTGGGATTATGATGATGCGCTACGTACTGCGGACAAGCACGTGTTTTTTAAGTACATGGTAAAAACTATCGCAGAGAACCATGGACTCAGGGCAACCTTCATGCCCAAGCCCTTTGCCAATCTTACCGGTAACGGATGCCATACCCATGTATCCATCTGGGATAATGCCGGTTCGAAAAACCTTTTCCTGAAGAAGAGTGATGAACTGGGATTATCGAAGCTCGCCTACAACTTTCTCGGTGGTGTCATGCATAACGCGACTGCGCTTTGTGCCATCTTCAACCCTACGGTCAACAGCTACAAGCGAATTGATGCCCCAAGAACTTCCTCAGGAGCAACATGGTCTCCCAGTTCAGTAACCTATACTGGCAATAATCGCACCCACATGATTCGTGTGCCGGACCAGGGTCGATTTGAATTACGCTTGATGGATGGGTCCACCAATCCCTATCTTTCCCAGGCTGCAGTGCTGGCGGCAGGTCTTGATGGCATCACAAACAAGCGTGACCCGGGCAAACCGCTGCATATAGATATGTATGCTGATGGCCACAAGGTGAAGTCAGCGAAGAAGTTACCGGCGACTTTACTGGACGCTTTACGTCTGCTGGATAAGAGCAAGGAGCTCAGAAGCGGACTGGGTGATGAGGTGATCGATGCTTTTGTTAAATTAAAGATGCAGGACTGGAGTGCCTACACCTCTCACCATAGTGAGTGGGAGAGACAGAATACCCTGGACTGTTGAGTGATTTGATAGTTGACTTCCTCCTTCTAAAGAAGTCAGTCAGTAGAAGGTGACTGTCTCGAGACAGTCACCTTCATTTTTAGCTTTTGCTCAGGTTCTTGATGCCTGGAAAATACTTTCGATGGATGTATCCAGGGTGGCATTAAACTCCTCGTCAGATTGCTGCGCAGAAAGACCCTCGGTCAGGGCTCTTGAAAAGCTCGCAATCATGCCGTTCTGGCGGGAAAGCCTGTCGTTGGATTCCTCGCGGCTGTATCCGCCTGACAGGGCAACCACTTTCAGAACATTGGGATGATTAATGCAGTCCCTGTAGAGATTATCTTTTTCGGGCAGGGTCAGTTTTAACATCACCAACTTTCCGTCCGGCAGGTCGTCCAGGTGGTGCATCAGTTCAGCTTTGAGTAATTCTTCAGCTTCTGCCTTGTCGGGGCAATTGATGTCCACTTCCGGCTCAATAATGGGAACGAGACCCGCATCGACGATGCGCATGCCGATTTCAAACTGCTGGTCCACGACGGCCTTGATAGAATCCGGGTTGGCCTGCTTGATAACTGAACGCATCTTGGTGCCAAAGATACCCGCAGCTTTTGCTCGCTGTAGCAGGTTGTCGAGTTCAGGCATGGGCTTCATGACCTGCACACCATTTTCCTCATCGGCCAGGCCCTTGTCGACCTTGAGGATGGGCACGACATTCTTTTCCTCCCACAGGTAGGCGGCAGATGATTTGCCCTCGATGTCCCTGTCCATGGTGTTTTCAAAAAGTATCGCGCAGAGAATGCGGTCTCCGCCAAAAGAGGGGCTGGTGACAATGCGGGTACGCATGGCGTGCACCATGCTGAACATTTCCTCGTCATTGCTGTAAGCGTCTTCTTCCACGCCGTAAAGACGCAGTGCCTTTGGGGTGCTGCCACCACTTTGGTCCAGTGCCGCGATAAAGCCGTCCTGGGTCCTTATTTTTTCCTGTTGTTGTTCAAAATTGCTCATGGTTTTCCGGTTTTGGGTTGATAAATTCAGGGGCGTAAGAATAGCATATTCATGCTCAATATCACCGCCGCCAGTGCATAATAACTGTCAATAATGAGCACTATTTCATAAACTGGATCTTCCCCAATTGCCCAGCCGGGAGGGTGGACCCATGAGAGCGACGCTAAACTACTTATTTCTCCTGATTATCCTTCAGGGGATGTCTGCCTGCGGCAAGGATGAGTCCGGGTCGTCGCCGGGCCTCACGCCCCAGGGCAAGCAGCAGGATGCTGGACGCCAGTTAGCTGAACTTGCGCTGACTGCGGACCAGGATCTCGATACCTGGGCCTTGCATGGCAGGACTTACGACGAGCAGCGCTTCAGCCCCCTGGATCAAATTCACAAGTCCAATGTAGATCAACTTGGTGTCGCCTGGGCACTGGATATACCCAGTCCCAATGGCCTGGTTTCCACTCCCATTATTGTCGACGGGATCATTTATCTAAGTGCGCCATTCAGCGTCATCCATGCCATTGACGCGGCAAGCGGTGAGTTACTCTGGACTTATGATCCGAAAGTGAAACTGAATTTGAGTGTGACTGCCTCCTGGGTATCACGTTGGAACCGCGGCGTGGCGGTAGCAGATGGCAAGGTCATCGTTGGAACCGGTGACTGCAGGCTGGTCGCAATCGACGCCAAAGACGGAAGCCCGGCCTGGGATGTCAAAGCCTGTGACAGTAGTGCCGGATACGGTATCACCGGTGCGCCAAGGCTTGGCAATGGCATGGTATTTATTGGCAATGCCGCGGCTGACTTTGGGCTACGTGGCTATGTCAGTGCCTTTGATGTCGAGACCGGGGAACAACTCTGGCGTTTTTATACCGTGCCCCGTGATCCGGCGCTTGGCCAGGAAAGTGAAATACTGGAGATGGCAGTAAAGACCTGGAGCGGTGACATATGGCATCAATTCGGCGGCGGTGCATCGGTGTGGGATTCCATGACTTACGATGAGGAGTTGAACCGCTTATATGTGGGTACAGATAGTGCACTACCCTGGGATACGGGTTACCGAAATGAAGAGGAGCTGGATAACCTCTTTACCAATTCCATTATTGCGCTGGATGCTGACAGCGGAGAATACATCTGGCATTACCAGACCGTACCGGCGGATAAGTGGGACTACAACGCAGCGGCCCACATGATTCTTGCTGACCTGGAATTAGAAGGTCAGACACGTAAAGTGTTAATGCAGGCACCAAAAAATGGATTTTTCTATGTGCTTGATCGGAAGAATGGCAAGCTGCTGTCGGCAAACAACTTCACCACCGTCACCTGGGCCAGTCACATCGATCTCGAAACAGGAAGACCGGTTGTCAATCCCGAAGCACGTTACACTCACAACGAAAGTGGCGAAACCTTTGCCTACCCCTATATATGGGGTGGCCATAACTGGCACCCCATGAGTTACAACCCGGAAACAGGCCTGGTTTACATCCCGGCAATGGATGTGAAAGGTGTGTTTCGAAAATTACCGGCCATTGATAAAGGCTTCTCTTTACAAACTAATCCCTATGGCACCGGTAACGGTAAAGTGACCAAAAATGACATCCTTGGGAAGTTGGTAGCCTGGGATCCTGTCACCCAGTCTGCGCGCTGGTCCCAGGATCACCGGCTGCCATGGAACGGCGGTGTGCTATCCACGGAAGGCGGGCTGGTGTTCCAGGGCAATGCGGAAGGCATGTTTAATGCCTACGCGGCGGACGATGGTGAATTACTCTGGTCAATAAAAACGGGCTCTGCCATACAAGCACCACCGGTGACGGTGCGTATCAATGGTGAACAACTGGTGATCATTCCAATCGGCTGGGGCGGCCCGCAGCGGCTCTGGATCCCCTCGCAAAATGCCACGGACGATGCAAAGGGGGGAAGTCGACTCATCGCGTTCAAGCTGGGCGGCGAAGCAGAATACGCTGTGGAGAAGGTGGATATGCCGGCCGTACCCGAACCACCACAACAAACGGCAAACGCGGAAACCATAGCTAAAGGTGAATTTCTATTCCTGGATATTGGTTGTTCCTGGTGTCACGGCGTCGGCGCAGTGGGTGGTAATGGTTCAGTGCCGGATTTGCGATACCTGACAAAAGAAAAACACCAGGCCTGGGAAGCTATTGTGTTGGGTGGGGCCTATCAACATAAAGGTATGCTCTCTTTCAAAGACGCCCTGAGTCAGGAAGATGCGAAGGCGATTCAAGCTTACGTCATTGACAGGGCATGGGCTGCCTATAACAAGAATGCAGAATAGGGAAAGGAAACTATATGAACGTATATAAACCCGGCTCTGACCTCGGCGAACTTGAAGAAAGTAATTTCCTGGAAGAAATTGGTGCACGAATACTGGAAGGCAAGCCAAATTCCGTATCACGCCTGGATTTCGATGATTCGGTAGAATCCGGTGGGCGACTTTGCTCCGGCGTGTATGGGGTCACCCCTGGAAAATTTGAAGTGGACTACAGCTGGAACGAAATCGCGACAGTACTTGAGGGTCGTATACGCCTGACGGATTCGAAGGGCGTAGTCAATGAAATAGGGCCCGGCGAGAGCTTCTTTGTCGCTGCGGGTGAGACGATTACCTGGGAAGTGCTTGAAGAAACCCGCAAGTGCTTTTTTTATTACATGTAGCTAGTGGCGAATTGTTCCTGAGAAAAGCTGAATCACTACCACACCGGCAACAATTAGCGTGATACCGATAATAGCAGCCGGGTCCATCATCTCTTTATAAACGAAACTCGCAATGACGGTGACTGCTGCCACACCGATACCAGTCCAGATAGCATAGGCCACGCCCACGGGAAAAGTTCTCAACGCGAGGGACAGGCAATAAAAGGAAATGATGTAACCGGCAATGACAAGCAGGGTAGGAATGAGTCGTGTGAATTCATTGGTGGCTTTCAATGCACTGGTGGCGATAATCTCGACAACGATGGCAATGCCAAGATAAACATAGGACATATTCATTATTATCTTTCCCTACCTGATCATATAAACCTTGCGCACGGTTTCCTTTACTTCGCATTCTCCTTTCCAGCCTGCCGGAAAGCACCCGGCAACTCCTGCTTCCACCACCAGTTCCTCACCGTCATCGGAATAGTAAATCGCTTTACCGGAGAGGAAGTAGCAGAACTCGTCCTTCTCTACTTCGCAACGCCAGCGCCCGGGGGTGCATTGCCACATACCCATTTCCGAAGATTTGTCCTCACGACGAAATAAAAGCACCCCGCTTTCGTGGGACACCGGTTCACCTATGGGTAAGGCCACGTCACCCCAGTCAGTCAGGGTTGATGATTCAATATCCAGGGGGTTGTTAAGTAGCTTGGCTTGCGTCATTTATGTTTCCTTCTTCAAAAATTGATCGATGGCATCAGCCGCGCGTCGGCGACCGTCCTGTTTCTGCATATATGCACTGGTGTTTCGA
>CAZXDV010000118.1:0-9103 GCA_964639535.1 uncultured Enterobacteriaceae bacterium
TCAGCTTTTTTGTGTTGCTCTTCGGTTTTATTGTGCCACTGCTAAAAGAGCGCAAGACCCTTGAGAAGATTCGCATGAGAAATAACAGGCGTGAGCAGAAAAATGAATCCACGACGACGTAAAATGCTATTTGGAGTGGTTTTCATTGTACTCGGGGTTGGAGCGGCAACTGCCCTGGTACTCAAGGCTTTTTCAGAGAACCTGCTTTACTTCTACAGCCCGACCCAGGTTGTTGCGGGGGAAGCCCCGGCATCCAGGTTGTTCCGAATCGGAGGCATGATCGTAGGCGGTAGTGTGAAAAGAGATCCCGACAGTCTCAAGGTGAGCTTCTCGCTGACTGACACCGCCGAAGAAGTGAGAGTGCACTATGAAGGTATATTGCCTGACCTGTTCCGGGAGGGACAGGGAATAGTGGCGAATGGTGAGTTGAACGAGGAAGGAGATTTTATTGCCCGTGAAGTGCTGGCCAAGCATGATGAAAATTACATGCCCCCTGAAGTGGCCGATGCCCTGGCGGAAGCAGGAGCGGAAACACAATACGGCAACTACAAGATTAAGAAATGAGTATAGATTACGACAAGCTGCGACGTGAATACCGCCAGGTACTACTGGACGAAGAGAAGATGAACGATGATCCAGTTCTGGAGTTCGAAAGCTGGTTTGACCAGGCCGTGAACCTTGAGCTGGAGCTTCCAAACGCCATGGTGCTGGCCACCGTAAAGGACGGCAAGCCTGCGGCCAGGTATGTCCTGCTAAAAAGCTTTGGACAGGATGGCTTTGTTTTTTTTACCCACGCTGTTAGTGCCAAGGGCAGGCAGCTGGCGGATAACCCCTATGCTGCCCTGGTGTTTTACTGGTCGCCCATACACCGACAGGTACGGGTAGAGGGCCGGGTAGTCGGTGTCAGCGAGCAGGAAGCAGACGAATATTTTGCCAGCAGGCCCCATGGTAGCCGTGTCGCGGTATGGGTTGCCGACCAGTCCAGCGAAGTGGAGAGTCGAACATACCTGGAGCAGAGGATGGCACAGCTTGAAGAAGAATACCCGGGCGAAGTGCCGCGTCCCGAGACCTGGACCGGTTATCGTGTCATTCCTGAGAGCATAGAGTTCTGGCAAGGCAGGGAAAATCGATTACATGACCGCGTGCTTTATCGCAGGAATGGTGAACATGAATGGTCAAAAAGCCGGCTGGCGCCCTGAAGAAAACGAGGGGAAAACCGTGAAGCGAGCATATTTCGTACTCCTGGCCCATCTCGTCGCCACACTTTTTCTTTGCATGCCGGTCCAGGCAGAGGAAGAGCTGCCACGGGTAAGAATGCAGACCAGCCTGGGTGAAATTGAGCTGGAGCTTTTCGCGGATAAAGCTCCGAGGACTGTTAAAAATTTTCTCAACTATGTAAACAAGCAGTTTTACGACGGACTGATCTTTCATCGTGTTATCAGTGGCTGGATAATCCAGGGAGGTGGGTATGATGAAAACCTCGATTATTTTGCAACTGATCCGCCAGTCAGGAACGAGGCCTCAAAACACAAGCTGGAAAATGTCCGCGGCACTATTGCCATGGCGCGGGGCTTTGATCCCAATTCTGCAGATACCCAGTTCTTTATTAACCTGAGTGACAACCCGAGTTTCAATTTTAAAAACAGGACGTCAAAAGGATATGGCTACAGCGTTTTTGGAAGGGTTACCTATGGCATGGATGTGGCTGACGCAATAGGTGAAAAACCTACCGGTGCAAAGGGGCACCTGGAAAAGGATGTGCCCCTGAAAACAATATTCATAGAGAAGATAGAAGTTATCGATTAAGCGGTGCACTGCCTGGTTCCAGGGCCGCGAGCCAGTGTGTTGCTAGTGAGAGCGAAGTACCTCGCTCATTAGTTTGAATGCCTCGGATGCGTCAAGGGGATCGACATGAACCTCTACCAGGAGTGGGCCCGGACCTTTCCAACCTGCGGCTTTTTGCATGGCGGACTCCAGCTCATCCTCGGTATGAACATCGATACCTTCTCCACTGCCAAAAGCCTGCGGTAGCATGTGATATCGCCACTCCGGAATGTCGTTAAAGGGTCCATCGTGAATAAGGCGTTCGGCGGTATAGCCCTTGTTGTTAACAACAAAGACAACGGGGGATTTCCCATAACGACCAATGCTCGACAATTCCTGTGCCGTCATCTGGAACGATCCGTCACCCTCAACCGCGATAACACGTTTACCGTCTTCACAGGCAAAGCAGGCACCAAGCGTGGCACCAAATGCCATGCCAATCGAAGCCCAGTAGCAGGATGCGACGTAGAGGGAGTCCCTTGGTAACTGCAGGTGCGTGATGTTTATCGCGCAGCCGGCGTCGGCAAGAATGGTGTCTCCTTCCTCGAAAAAATTCACAAGGCGATCATAGAAACGCTTGTTACTGAGGGCTTTTCCCTGTTCGGCGCCATCAATATCGCCGGGCGTATGTGAGAAGCACTGCAGGGGTGCTTCATCGTCACTGCCGACCAGGTTCTCCGGGAGTCGCTCCAGTAATTCATCAACCAGGTCGACTATCGACACGTTCTCAACGGTCTCGCCGTCAATTTCGAGGCGATTGTCCCAGGCAACAACCTTTTGCGAGTCCTGCAGCTTTGCCGTAAATCCACCGAGATTAAAGTCAGACGGGACAGCTCCGAGGAACACAACCGTGTCGGCAGCTTCCACGTAATCTCGTACGGCAGGCTGGCTGCCAGCACCCTGGTAGGACCCAATGCAGTTATCCTGGTGCTCAAGATAATCGGCCTTGCCAATAAATAGCGAACCCGCCTTTATGCCGGTGAACTCAAGGATTTTTTTAACTTTTTCCTGCAGGTTCCAGCGCTGTATTTCGTGTCCAGGCAGTATCACGCTGCGCTTACTGGAAACAATCTTGTCGACAAGCTTGATGGCAGCCTGCCGCGCATTGTCTGCGCTGGTCGTTATGTATTTACCCGGCTGGAGCTCATTGCCCGGTGCCTGCACTTTTAGTAGCTGAATATCAGTGGGGATCTCCAGGAAAACAGGTCGCTTTTGGGCAATACAAAGGCCCAGTGCCTTATCAATTTCTTCACAGGCTGAATCCGGGTTATCAAGCAAACCCGCATAAGCGGTAATGTTCCTGAAGATATTTAGCGAAGTCTCATACCTGTCCAGCATCAGGTGGTGCAGGACAGGCCGGTTTTCATAAGCGGTAGTCAGCGGCCCACCAGAAATCACTACAAGGGGAACTTCTTCGGCGTAGGCACCTGCCACTGCATTTACCAGGCTGAAGGAACCAGGTCCATAAGTCACGGCTACAGCACCGAGCCCCCTTATTCGTGCATAACCGTCGGCAGCATAGCCCGCGTTCAATTCGTTACATGCGGCGATGTGTGTTACATCGTTATCTACCATGGTTTCAAACAGTGGCAGGATAAAATCACCGGGAATACCAAAGACATGATCGACGCCAAGCGATTTGAGTCTTTTTAGAAGGTACTCGGCAAGGGTAATTTTGCTATCCACAGTCATGCACCTGCTGCTTGAACGGGAAGGGAGTTGTTATGAAATATACTCCGTGACCATGTTTTTATCCAGTTGCTTTAAATGCTCATTTTGCCTGCCAAAATTACTTCAGCGGCATGCCTGGTGCCTGTATTCAGTCATTTCAACTGGCGAAACCTTTTGCACCTTACTACACTAGGGTGCATGTCAAAACGATACCAGTCGTTCAGCCAGTTCTGGCCGTTTTATGTCAGCGAACACAGTTTGCCGAGAACACGCCTGTGGCATTTCGTGGGCACGGCCTCCCTCTTGCCGATAATTCTTATTGCAGTTTTTTACAACCTATACCTGCTGTTGCTATTGCCGCTGTTTGGCTATGGCTTTGCCTGGTATAGCCATTTTTTTGTGGAAAAGAACAGGCCGGCAACCTTTCGATATCCCCTGTGGTCCCTGGTCGGAGATTTCAGGATGTTTGCCCTCATGTGCATGGGAAAAATGGATGCAGAGGTAGAGCGTTGCAGAAAACTGGAGACCGATAGTAACCTGGAAGACGTTAGCAGCGATGAAGCCGTGGACGGCATGTAAAGCTTTTTGATCGATTCAGCTGGATTTTGCCTGGTGGCGGAATGAAAGTACTCGCGAGAGAAAGTAAAAGGAAACAGATGCAACGATGATTGTGTCCAGCGAAGGAATCGATGTAAAAAAGAAATATCCGCTTGTTGTTGCATACCCCACCGAGCTTGCGATTATCCAGGACAGGAAGGCTTCAGTTTTATAATTTCTTTGTGTTTCCAGGTTCCTGTCGCGATAGTTATCGCTGATTAAGAAATAATCCGTGATGTAAACCCCGGCTACGGGTGGCACAAGGTAGCCGAGGATTAACAGGAAACCGATAAGGTTTTGTGTTAGTCCGGATACGGCAAGCAGGCTACCCGCGAGGCCAATGATTATCGTGATTTTCCACTTGGCTAATGATGTGATGATACTTGAGATTGCCAGGGACCCGGAGTAAAGGTTGTTGGCATTGGTAGTCCAGGTAGCAAGTATTAACATGATCACACCCAAGCCACCCAGGCCCAGTCCGGCAAGTATAGCTACATAATCATGAGTCAAGGTTGCGATACTTGGTAAGGCTGACAGTACCAGGACCAGCGGATAGCCGATGAAACTTCCGATGAACGCACCCTTGATACCGGCGAGGGTGCTTTTTGCATACCTGCAAAGGTCCGGTAGCAGTGTCATGCCAACTATGTAGCCCCCTATAACAGCCGAAACACCCTGGCCAAAACTTATCGTACTGCTCTGAAAAGCAAGGACGCTGTCAAAGCCCGAAAGTCGCAGGCTGTACAGGGCAACAAAAACAAGGAACAGGGCCAGCAAGGGAACGATCGCCAGGGATATTTTATCAAGTGCCTTAAAACCAAATATGGTTGTTCCGATCATCAGGATCGAACCAGGCAGGAGGTATGTGTTCGGTTCAAATACAAGGCCCAGGTAATTGGCCAATGTGGATGCCAGGGCGTCTGCAAAAAGTCCGAGAGTCACTGCGAACCATCCGAGGGAGGTAAGTGCGATAATGAAACTGACAATTCTCCCTCCCTGACGCCCAAAGGTGTATTGCAGGATCATGTAGGTGGACAGGTGTGTTTTCGCGGCTATTGTTCCACTCAGGGCGCCAACCAGGAAAAGTACAAGGCCACCGGTAAAGGCAGCGCCGCTGGATTGAAGAAAACCCATGCCCTGGCCCAGTTCAATGCCTACCAGGAATGCCGGAACGGTGATGGTTATGCCGGTGAGTATCATGCCAATGCGCAGGCCACTGACAGTTTTCTCCTGTGGCACAGCATCGCGAGAATGGTCTTCCAGTAATTCGTCCAGTGCGCTCATTTACTTGATATCTTCCTGGGTGACCTGGCTAGCACTGGTCATGCTGCAGTAATATCAGCTGATACTTTTTTCCAGCATCTTTTCATAGTATTCCTCGTTTTCCTTTACCAGTTCCAGCTGCACTTTATCCAGTTCCAGTTCCGGTTCCTTCCATGGTTTGAACCCTGTAGAGTTTTCTACATTGCCATACCAGTGGCTTGCCCAGACTCCATCACTTTCCCGGCGACCTTTCGGCCAGTTGAGCATTTCCTCGAGAAATGGAATTTCAAGCAGCCCGCATAACCTTTCCAGGCAGCCAGCGGGATCGTTGAGGAACTTCACCGCGTCGATGATCGGGATATCCTGCCCGCTGATATCCGAGATTTCCCTGTACAGGATGTACTGGCGTTCAATTCCGATATCCGCACTGCTTGCTGATTCCCGTTTCTGTACGTAAGAGTTGACTACGTAACGAGGGTGACGAATCAGGAAACAGTGCTTCATGCCTGCGGTCCAGTCCAGGTTCATGTGCCCAGGGATATGATGCGTCATGTGTTTTTGATAAAAATACTGGCTATCACGCTCAAGCTCAGAGAGTTCCCGTATTACCTCGTTCCAGTCGGTTGACTGGCTTGCGATAATACTGGCTATCACGCTCAAGCTCAGAGAGCTCCCGTATTACCTCGTTCCAGTCGGTTGACTGGCTTGCGATAACCTGGTCTCTCATGGGGTGATCCAGGCCGCTTTCGTGGAGGTAACAGGCATAAAAGGGTTCATCAACAACAGAAGTATCAGGGCGATTTTCAAAAGCGCGCATCATGGCCGTGGAAATATTTCGGGGACCACTCCACATGGCAATTCGCCGGGTCATTAGCCTTTGCTCTCGTCGTCGATCAGCGCCAGGTAAAGTTGTTGTAATCTCTCAACCATTACACCTCTTTTGCCATTGCCAAGGATGCGGCCGTCGATTTCTGTAACCGGGGCTACACCGGCAAAGGTGCCTGTGACAAAGGCTTCTTCTGCACCATAAACATCGGTCAGGCTAAAGTTCTTTTCGAAAACGGGTATGTCATTTTCCTTGCAAAGGTCAATGATGTTCCTGCGCGTAATCCCCCCGAGACAGTAATCACCGCTTGAAGTCCATACCTCCCCCTTGCGAACGATGAAAAAATGCGTGGAATTACAGGTTGCAACAAAACCATGTGGATCCAGCATCAGGGCTTCATCGGCTCCCGCCTTCGTAGCCTGTATGCAGGCGGTAATACAGTTCAGCTTTGAATGACTATTGAGCTTTGGATCCTGTACATCCGGGTAGCCTCGTCGAACATGCACGGTGAAAAGACGAATGCCGTTTGTTAATGTTTCCTCGCTGGCCTCCTTGTGTTCAGCAATGATCACAATGGTAGCCGGAGTGATGGTCATCCTCGGGTCCTGGTAGGGTGTGGACTTTATCCCCCTTGTCACCATCAGGCGAATATGAACACCACTTTCCATGTCGTTAGCCCGGCAGGTCTCGTAAATCCTTTCACCCAATTGTTCCTTGCTGAGCGGCATGTCTATATCCAGTGTCTTTGCGCCTTCATAGAGCCGATCAAGATGTGCATCAAGAAACAGCAGCTTGCCCCGGTGCAGGCGAATGCCTTCCCAGGCACCATCTCCCAGCACGTAACCGGAATCAAAAACAGAAATCTTTGCGTCTTCCCTGGCGAGCAATTCGCCATTGATATTAATCAGGATATTCGCATTACGCGGATCCTGCTGGTAGTCGTGGGTACCCTGTGCCATTTACTATTCCCCCGTTCCAGGCCGTGGTAGGTCAGGCGCGAACATTATCATCGAAGTCGGGATATTGCCAAGACGCAGGGCAGATTATTACCCACACTTCATCGCAGCGATGATGTGTAATGCCAGAAATGGCAATAGTAGCCGGCGCCACAACTCGCGCGTTACATCACTGGTAATATCGTAATTCAATGATGTTGTTGTCAGGGTCGTTAAAATAAAAAGAATGAGGTGTGTAACCCTGTGCGCCAAAAGAGCTTTTTGGTCCGGGAGTCATTTCAACTCCAGCCCTGGCAAGTCTTCGCTCTATGTCTTCGTAATTTACACGTTCAAGATTAATACAAAGGTGGTTTAACGCTTGCCCTCCGGCCTGACCCCCGGTCATTTTCCGCGCCGGGTCCAGCATGCTGGTAGCCATAAGATCAATTATACAATCATCGTTAACACGAACACTGGGGAAGGGTGCCTTACCTGCCTCGTATTCCTCCTCTCGCACTGCCGTCATTCCAAGCATATCACGGTAAAAGCGCAACGAGCTGAGGGGGTCGACGACCCAGAGTACAACATGATCAATATTCATCATAATCTGCAACCTGGAAGCTAAATGTTGGGAGCTGGTATCAAATATTACACGATAATTCTTCCAGGATATTTGTTAGCGTCCATCTAATTTATTAAAGTAACTTCTCCCAATAATGCTGGAATAGAATAAATGAGCGATAAAAACGGTTATGAGCCACCCCGGGTCTGGACCTGGGATGAACCAAGCGGCGGCAAGTTTGCAAATATAAATCGACCTGTTGCTGGTTCAACCCACGATAAGGAATTACCGCTGGGCAAGCATCCATTGCAATTGTATTCACTGGCCACGCCAAATGGCGTGAAGGTGACGATAATGCTTGAAGAGCTGCTGGCCCTTGGTATCGACGGTGCAGAATATGATGCCTGGTATATTGATATTAACGAGGGAGACCAGTTCTCCAGTGGCTTCGTAGGGCTCAACCCAAACTCAAAAATACCGGCGCTGGAGGACCGGAGTGGTGACACGCCGCAGCGGGTTTTTGAATCCGGCGCGATCCTCGTTTACCTCGCGGAAAAATTCGACAGTTTTCTGCCCCGTGAACAGGAGCAGAGAGCCGCCTGCCTGTCCTGGCTTTTCTGGCAGATGGGAAGCGCGCCTTACCTCGGCGGTGGTTTTGGTCATTTTTATGCTTACGCACCGGAAAAGTTCGAGTATCCGATCAATCGTTTTACCATGGAAGTGAAGCGACAGATGGATGTACTCGACCGGCACCTGGCGGAGAACCAGTTTTTTTGTGGAGACCAGTACACCATTGCTGATATGGCAATCTGGCCCTGGTACGGCGTGCTTTGTCTCGGCAAGATTTATGATGCCGGAGAATTCCTGGAGGTGGAGTCTTACCGCAACCTGCGTCGCTGGACCGAGGAAGTACAGTCACGCAAAGGTGTTCAAAGGGGGCGACTGGTCAACCGTAGCTGGGGAGAAGAGTCCGAGCAGCTGCGAGAACGCCATGATGCTGCCGATCTTGACCGCCTGTTCTAGCCAGTTTTCACGGCCCTGAAAGTCCCCGCCATGTAATAACCCCAAAATTGGCACGGTTTTAGCAAACTTATCCTCTTACCCGCTTGGAATTGTCCGGGTATTTAGCGTTTTTTGAGGAAATTTCTAAAGATAATCAGGTAGATGCCGCTAAAACGGCGGTAAACCGGTGCTGTAGTTCTTTAAATGGAATTAAGGGGAATAACAAAAATATGACACAACGGGACGATAGACCGAATTCTGACAGGGTGGATTTAGCCCGGCAGGGCCTTTCGAGGTAGATCTCGCCATGGCCAAGACCCTGCTCCTCATTGAAGATAACCCTGGTGACGTGGCACTGATCAGCGAACTGTTGCTGTCTGTCAGGCCGGACGAGTACCGTATTGAGTCAGCCATGACACTGGC
>CAZXDV010000119.1:0-9057 GCA_964639535.1 uncultured Enterobacteriaceae bacterium
TTTCCCACAGCAGAAGAAAACATTGACCGGCTTTTTGAGGAACGCCATGGCTGGAATTTCCCCGAGCTTGGCGGCAAGCGCGATATTGAAGCCATCAAGCTGACCTTTGATGAAGATTTCAGGGGTGACCGGGTTTTCGCTTTTGTTTCCGGCCTTACATCCATGCTTATGGCTTCTTACAAGTACAAGCAGGAGTTTTATGTACTGGACTCGGTGGACGCTCAACATCTATATAACAGTGCACGCAACATCGAAATTGCTGTATGGCGCCTTGCGCAGGAGCGAGACAGTTATAGCGAGCTATTTCTCTACAGCAACTCTCTGCCTGGCGAGGTGAGAAATCTCAGCTACGAGAGAATTTTTGGAAAACTCATCTCGCTGCAGGATACAATGGCGATAATAATTGCGGGGAAAACAAATCGCACCTTGATCAAGGTCGTGCAACGCATGGTAACCGCGGTCTTTTTGCCGGTATTTTAACCATCATGGAAACAATACATCTCATTATTCTTGGCTTGATACAGGGCCTGACAGAGTTCCTGCCTGTATCCAGCTCTGCCCACCTTATATTATTCCCGGCACTGATGGGCTGGCAGGACCAGGGCATCGTATATGATGTAGCCGTGCATACCGGTAGCCTTGGCGCGGTGCTGCTGTACTTTCGAAGTGATATTGCCCTTATCCTGCAGGGCTTCGCGGCGAACTTTTCCGGTGCAGAAAAAAAAGACTGGACGCTGATTCATATTGCCGTTGCCACTGTCCCGGTAGGGCTCGCCGGTCTCCTGTTGCACGACCTTATCTCAGGCTCGCTTCGAAGCCCCATGATTATTGCCATGGCATCGATATTTTTTGGGCTTGTACTTTACTGGGCCGATAAGAGTGGTGCGGGTACCCGCGGGCAAGGGGATATTGGTATGCGTGATGCAATCATCATCGGATGTGCCCAGGCGCTCGCGCTGATACCGGGCACATCGCGCTCCGGGATCACGATTACTGCCGGGCTGGTGCTGGGCCTTGATCCAGCCAGCGCCTCGCGTTTTTCCTTCCTGATGGCGATACCGGTAATTATCCTTGCCACGGGTCTCGAGTTATACAAGCTGTCATCTGCCACGGTGGAAGTGGAAATTGTTCCGCTGGTAAGCGTGATAGTCGTATCTTTTGCCAGTGCCTGGCTGGCGATCCATTATTTCCTGAAACTTCTTCAGCGTACGGGAATGTTGCCATACGTCATTTACCGCGTGCTGCTGGGCCTGTTTTTAATCGGTATTTTCTGGTGAAGCGGGCTTGTCTTTTCGCTTACTGCCGATGAAGTGGGTTATGACACGTCGATCCACGAACTCGCATTCCTCAAGTACGTGCGTGTTGTCTGAAGGGATTGCCTTGAAGGACAGGTAAAGAAATTTTTCACCTACCAGGCTGTGGACACGGCTCCTTACCAGGAAACGCATGCTGACTTCGTCGTTGGATAAGACCAGGATTTCATCCCTGATTTCCCATTGTCCCATCGCATCAGTCGTTCGCCTTTTCTCCCTCGGGAAAAAACTGGAAAGACGAAAGCGCTGGTCTTTTCCCAGTAGTAACTCCTGGATCCCGTCTACCGGGCAACTCGCTTCGAGATAATGACGATCTTCACTTAATGCCGGAGCGTTCGCGGGGGCCGCGACAGCATTCCACGGAAAAACGAGAAGCAGGGTAAAAAACAGGCCCGCCGTGGATGAGGAGAAGATAACGCCAGGACCAGGGCTAACCGGCATTCATTACACCTGTTACAGCCTCGACCCTTAATGCGCGGATCCTGTTGGCGATTTCCTTCCCCTCAAGACCCTGCATATCCACTTTCCCGGTATCAATTGCCGATGCCTCCTGCAGTGCACGCTCGAGAAAGTCAGCCTGGGGGTATTCCCTTTCTTCAAAACCAAGACGGCCCCTGATGTCGGCCTTGCAGGCCAGCAGGAACTGCCTGAACCTTTCCGGCTTTCGAAAAGCATCCATCTCCTCCAGCTTCCTGACGATAGTATCGGCGCGCATTTCCCGTGCACGGTGACAGTCAAGGTGATAGCGCGCCACGATACGTGCCAGTTCACGATACCGGTTCGGTACACGAAAACGATCGCAAAGTTTCTCGATAATTTTTACGCTACGCTCTTCGTGTCCCCGGTGCCCAGGCAGGTACTCGGCAGGTGTCGTCGCCTTTCCAAGGTCGTGCATCAGTGCGGCAAATCGAACCGCGGCGTCATCGGACAGGAGACAGGCCTGGTCCAGCACCATGAGCGTGTGGACACCGCTATCAATTTCAGGGTGATACTTTTCCGGTTGCGGTACCCCAAAAAGGCTGTCGATTTCCGGGAACAGTTGTTCCAGTGCGCCGCACTCCCGCAGCACCTCGATAAAACGTCTCGGTGAAGGTGACGCCAGTGCGCTTTCAAGTTCGCTCCAAATTCGTTCCGGCGCGAGGTGAGAAAGCTCACCGGATCCGCTGAGTTCCCTCATTAACGCCATGGTTTCCCCGGCGACCTCAAAATCAAGGCGTGAAGCAAATCGCGCGACGCGCAGCACGCGCAGGGGATCTTCAACGAAGGCGTCGGACACGTGCCTGAGTATGCCGGCATCAAGATCCTGCTGGCCATTGAAATAGTCGATGACACTGCCATCCTCTTCCTCGGCCATGGCATTGATGGTGAGGTCCCTGCGCTTTAGATCCTGTTCCAGGGTAACTGAAACATCGGTGTTGAAAACGAATCCCCTGTAGCCGGGGGCAGTTTTCCTCTCGGTCCTTGCAAGCGCATATTCCTCCTTGCTCTCGGGGTGCAGAAACACCGGGAAGTCTTTTCCTACAGGCTTATAGCCCATTTCCACCATTTTTTCGGGTGTGGCTCCGACGACAACCCAGTCCTGATCCTTTACCGGCAGCCCAAGCAGTGAATCACGAACGGCACCTCCGACCTTGTAAATTTTCATTAGCTAGCGACGTCGAAACTCGTTGTACCGTGCTCGTTGATTTGCCGGCTGCAGGTAGAACGGCACCACGCCTTCAAGTGATTGTGGATTGATGCTGAGTTCCACAAGGTCATTCTTCTCACAAACGCTGTCGACACTGGCGGAAAGAAAGTTGTCCGTGGAGAATGGCTTTCCCGGAATAAAATCAAAGACCATCGCCTGCAGGCGGGAAAGCCCCTGGCTTAAAGGCAGGATCCTTGACTTTGAATGTATGCAGCTGGCGGTGTATTCCACCAGTTCCCTGAGGGTATAGCTTTTCGGGCCACAAAGGTTGTAAGCGCGGCCATGACTTTGACGTTCCTCCAGTACGCTCAAAAACGCCCTCGCGACATCTTCCACGTAGATCGGGGCAAACCTGGAATCGGGACAGGCAAGGGGAAAAAACACGGGCGATAGTTTTAACACGCCGGCAAAGCGGTTAAAAAAGCTATCCTCGGGGCCAAAGATGACCGAGGGTCGCAGCACCGTAACATCAAGCCTGTCGTCGCCGAGAAGAAGATCCTCTGCCTGGCCCTTGCTGCGCAGGTAGTAACTCGGTCCGGATTCAGTATCGGCGTTAAGCGCACTCATTTGCAGGAATCGTCGAATACCATTCGCATGGCAGGCACGGGCTATTTTTTCAGCCAGCTCAACATGGGCATGTTGAAAACCGAGGCCGCGGCGACCTTTCTCATTCAGTATGCCTACAAGGTTGATTACGGCCTGGCAATCCTGGAAATGATGTGTGAGGCGTTCTTCGTCGTGAATGTCCGTTTCAATGAGATCAACGCCGGGCAGTAGAATCAGCTTGCGTCGATTCGCTTCCCTGTTCCTGGTCAATATCTTTACTTTATAACCTGCACTTGAGAGCTGGTTGGCCAGGCTTCGCCCGACAAAACCGGTTCCGCCTGTTATACATATACGTTTAATTTTCATGCCTTGTTCACCGGGCAGGATTTACCTGCAACTATTTGCCTGTTTGGCTGGACCCTCGAAACCCTGCTGGCTATGGGTACGATTTCCCGTTCCATTCGCCAGTCGTACACGCTGGCAAAGTACAGTATACGTCGAACATATTTCCTTGTTTCAGTAAATGGAATTTGTTCGATCCAGACATCCGCTTCGAGGCAGTTAGCCTTCGGCAGCCAGCGTTTAACGTTAGTTGGTCCAGCATTGTAAGCCGCGGTCGCCAGCACAGCATTCTTGTTGAATGAATCATACATGTGCTTGAGATAGGCGCTGCCGAGTCGAATGTTGACGTTTTCCGTCAACAGCTTCTTTGTATCGTAGTTTCTCAGCCCGATTCGCTTTGCGGTAATCTTTCCAGTAGCTGGCATCACCTGCATCAGGCCAAGGGCTCCGGCCGGCGAGCGAACATCTTCAATAAAAGCGCTCTCCGCTCGCGTCAGGGCAAATAGCCAGGCAATGTCGAGATCGCGCATTTTTGAAAATTGCTGCATGCTCTTGTCAAAGGGCATGGGGAAGCGTGTCACCAGGTCATCGTAAATTTTTGCCTTTGCCAGTGACAGGATCGCGCGATCGTGCCAGCCCCAGTCGGCTGCAATGGTCGCGGCGATTTGCACCTGGTAGCTGGTCATTTGTTTAAGGGCATGGTGCCACTCGCGTCTTGCGGAGTAATGTGAACCAAGAAGATAAAACTCCCGGGCTCTTTTTATGGCCGGGATGTTGGCGATCTTCTGTCGTTCCTCCAGGTCTTCCGGCAGGGGACTGTGGTTGAAGGAGTAATCAACACCCAGTTTATCGGCAGCAAGGAATCCATAGTAGTCCCTTTCCTTTGCCAGCCAGGTATAGATTTCCTGCGCGGCTTTCAAGTCTCCACCCTGTTCAAGAGCCCGGGCCCGCCAGTAATACCAACGCAGTCGAATGTCTTCATCTGCCGGTTCCGATCGTGTCCACAGTTCTATCTGTGCCCAGTCGTGTTCCGCCAGGGCAGTACGTAATCTCAGGTGCAGGGCCTGCTCGTCAACCCGTGAGTTATCGATGTTGTCCAGTAACTGCCTTGCATCCTTGTGTTTCTTGCGTGCGGCGCGCATGGCCAGGAGATATTCAAGATCCGCGGTTTCAGCTTCACTGAAGCTATACCTTGGCTCGAGATCGTCCCAGCGGCTCAATGCCCTGCTGATATTTTGCCGAAGCAGGCGACGCATACCATAGAGCAGGATTTCCCGCGCAATCTCACTGTCTTCATACTTCGTCTTGTATGTATGTTTCGATGGATTGTGGTGCATGGCAATCCATCTTTCTGCCCACTGGCGTCTCTCACCCTTAATCTTTCGTGACAGGAACGAGGCGAGGCCTGTCTGCCCTTCTGCCATGGCCAGGCGGATCCGCTGCCAGACAAGCTCGTCGTTCATCAGCTCGCTCTTGTACAGCAGGGTAAATGCCGGGTCACAAATGGTTGGCAGGGATTCGCCGCTCAGCCAGGTGCTGCGAATGTCTTCAAGCAGGTAGTTTTCCTTCTTGGCCCGCATGCGGGCGATAAGGTGATAGCACTTCAGCTCTTCGTCACCCTGGGGAAGATAGTGCTCGATGTAGGTATTCCAATGCCCCCTTTTTGCCAGTAGCTTGAGCCAGCGTTTACGCAGGTCGCCGGCCGTGGGCAGGTCGGCGTGATTCTCAAGGAAGTCGACAATTTCGTCCGTTTTGACTTTCCACAATCGCCTGGAGAGGTAGTGATACTGGAGGTAGGGGTAGAGCGGGTAATCCACGAGCTTTTCTGCCTTTTTCGAAAAGGTCTTGTAGTGCCCGGCGTTGAGGGATTTTTTTGCCGAGACATACTCCTTGCGCTGCTGTGCAAGCCCGTCTTCGTCGGCCCACGCCGGGGTAGACCAGGCAAGGCACAGGGAAAGTAGCAGGATAAGTACTGCGCGTATGTTGTTCACGATATCCCGGACAGGGGCATGGCCAGGGGAATTTACCCGTCTTCTCGACATGGAACACCATTTTGCATCAGTGGCTGTGGTAATGAAAGTAAAGGACACCGCTGTGTGTAATATTGACTATAGTTAGTGCTATGAACCCCATTTTAACGGCGAGTTCCACAACTTACGTCATTCCCTGCCGCCTGCTGGACAGTGGTTCCACGGATCCGCGAAAGATCCCCGCACTCAAGCGGTCAAGCACCAGGCGGCAGCAGAAAGACCGGGTATTTTGTGCCAGCTGTCGACACCTGGTTACCGACCTGTCCGAGGAAATGGAAATACAGGGGAAGCACATCCATTTTCATACAAATCCACACGGTTTCGATTTTCGTTTTGCCTGCTATGGCAGGGCACCGGGCTGCCGTGCGTACGGCCCTGCCACGGCTGAACACAGCTGGTTCCAGGGGTACAGCTGGCAGTTGGCACTGTGCGCTGCCTGCGGTGAACATCTTGGCTGGCGATACCAGGGAGAAAATATCTTTTTTGGTTTAATCCTTGATCGTCTTGAACTTGAGCTTCCGGGTCATTCATAATCAACTGCATGGTTGCACAGGACTCAATCAACATTACCACCAGTGGCAGGAGCACAATCGAAGTAACAGCAAAGGTCAATAGCATTGTCCATGGCAGCGGCATCGATACCGGTATCTGCAACGTATTTATACATCACACCAGTGCATCGCTCATCCTGTGTGAAAATGCTGATCCCTCGGTACGGGTTGACCTTGAGAGCTGGATGAGCAGGCAGGTTAAAGACGGTGATCCCATGTTTATTCACACGGCGGAAGGCGAGGATGACATGTCAGCCCATATTCGCAGCATCCTTACTGACTGCTCTGTCACGCTACCCGTGCGCGGAGGGCAATGCCTGCTTGGTACCTGGCAGGGGATCTACCTGTGGGAGCATCGCTATGAAGGACATCAACGCCGATTAACAGTTACGATTTACGGAGAATAATTATGCCAACAGCAAGCTGGGGAGGTGCTATCCTCGCCGAGACAGACGAGTATGAAGTCGTGGAAGGTAACATCTATTTTCCACCGGGCAGTGTCAACATGGAATATTTTTCAGAGAGTGACAAGCACACCCATTGCCCGTGGAAAGGTGATGCCAGCTATTACAATGTCACTGTAGATGGAGAGCTAAATCCGAATGCCGCCTGGTATTACCCGGAAACCTTTGAAAAGGCGGATCACATCAAGGGCTATGTGGCGTTCTGGAATGGTGTAGAAGTCAACGAATAAATCAGATAACGCGGTCCGGGTTAAGGATCCCTTTTGGATCGAGGGTTTGCTTCAGCTGGCGCATAAGCTGGATTTCATTTTCTGAACGGGAGTAGCCAAGGTATTTTCTCTTGATTTTGCCGATGCCGTGTTCTGCCGTGACTGAGCCGCCAAACTCACCAATCAATTCGTAAATAATGTCGTAAATTCTTTCCTTATCTGTTTTGCCTTCAGTGCTGGCGAGGTAGTGCAGGTTACTATCACCAAGATGGCCAAACACGTGAATATTGATACCTGGAAACGCTTTTTTAAGCCTGGTGTCAGCCTCATCAAGAAACTCGCGCATCTTGCTGATAGGAACACCGATATCAAAATTGGCAGACTTTGCCAGCAGGGGCAACAGGTCGGCCACGCCGTCGCGTATACGCCAGAAGGAGGCGGCCTCTTTTTCTGACTGTGCTATCGCAGCATCCTTGATCAGGCCCGATTCCAGCGCGGACTCAAGCATGTCCTGGTATGCCTGGCTGTCCTTCTCCTGGTTTGAACCTTCAATTTCCATCAGCACGTAGATGTTGTATTTCTCATCAAGGGGTGACTGCAGCGCTGGTACATTATCGAGCACATAGTCGTAATAGTTGGCCCACATCACCTCGAAGGAACTCAACAAGCCTGCCATGCTCCTGTTTGTCAGGTGCAGCAGGTTTATGACGTCGTCGAGATCATCCAGTGCACACAGTGCGGTGCAGCGGCTCTCAAGTTGAGGGTAAAGGCGCAAAACTACCCGGGTGACAATACCGAGCGTGCCTTCTGTTCCGATAAACAGTTGCTTGAGATCATAGCCCGCATTGTTCTTGAGCATCTTGTTCATGGAAGAAATTACCGTGCCATCCGCGAGCACGGCTTCCAGTCCGAGGATGAGGGCGCGGGTCATACCAAAGCGAATCACCTGGTTACCGCCGGCATTGGTGGAGACGTTGCCACCGATATTACAGGTGCCGCGGGAACCAAGGTCCAGTGGAAAATCCAGGCCCGCGTTCTGCGCTGCCTCCTGTATGCTTTGCAAGGGCGTGCCTGCCATCACGGTCATGGTCATGGAACCGCTGTCGATCTCTTCTATACCGGACATTCTCTCCAGCGAGAGCGCCAGTTCAGCCGTCTCCGGAATGGCACCGGCGGAAAGTCCGGTCAGCCCTCCTTGAATGGCAATCGGCTGGCCATGTTCGTGACAGGTCTGAAGCACATAAGCGACCTCTTCAGTGCTTGCCGGTCTGAAGACTGCTGCCGGCAAGTTAGCAGCTACATCACCGCTGGCATCGGCCTTATGTTTTTCCTTCAATGAAGCCTCGGTCAACACACCCTTGTCGCCAAGGCGGGAATGGATAGTAGTGATTAATGATTCTTTACTCATAGGACATCAGCTTATCTTGGTGAAAAGAAAATACAATCCAATTGCCAGCATTGCGAATATTCCTGCCAGGCTCCAGGCATACATAACAGGTCCCGGTCGTTCCGATTCTGGCATGTCGTCAGAAAAAACTGCGCGATGATTAAACCAGGCTACCAGTGGTGACATGATGAAGGCCATGCTAGTGGCGAAATCGATGAAGGTCTTGAACGAGGAAAACAGCCAGACCAGGATGAGCGACGCCCCGATAACTTCAACAATCATGAAAAAGGTATAGCTTTTATGCGAGTACTGCTTGTCACTCTGAATAAAGTAGCCGAGTAGATGGCTCGCTACCCGTGGGCTGGCATCCATACCGGACAACATGGTTGAAAACATCACCGCCAGGGCAGCGATGGCGATGATAAGCCTGGACCACTCGCCGATAACGCGGGTAAACATGTCAATCAACTGCGCGGCAAAAGCGGTTGGACTGGAGGCTGTGCTGATACCGAGCTTGTACATCAGCGC
>CAZXDV010000120.1:0-8874 GCA_964639535.1 uncultured Enterobacteriaceae bacterium
GAGACAACCTTTGTTGATCCGCGCGATGTCGATGCCTTCCAGGCGGCGATCCAGCCGAATACCAAGCTGATTTTTGGCGAGATACTCGGCAATCCGGGCCTCGAGGTACTGCCGGTCCCTGAGCTTGCAGACATGGCCCACAGCCATGGTCTGCCGCTGATGGTGGATGCGACCCTCACTACGCCCTACCTGCTAAAACCCTTTCAACACGGCGCAGATATCGTGGTGCATTCACTGACAAAATTCATGGGTGGACACGGCATTGCCCTTGGCGGTGTGCTGGTTGATTCAGGGCGCTTTGACTGGGAAAGCTCGGGTAAATTCGACACCCTTTGTGAGCCCTACGCCGGTTTTCATGACCTGGATTTCAGCGAAGAATTCGGACCACCGGCCTTTTCAATGCGCGCACGCAAGGAAGGACTTCGCGATTTCGGCGCGGCCATGAGTCCAACAAATGCTTTCTACTTGCTGCAGGGGATTGAAACCCTTTCGGTGAGAATGGAGCGACATGTTGCCAACACCCGGGCCCTGGTGGAAGTCCTCAAGGCAAGTGAAGCCGTTGAGAAAATAAATTACCCTGAACTCGAGAGTCACCCGGATTTCGAGCTTGCCAGCCAACTTTTACCCAGGGGGCCTGGTGCGGTCTTTAGCTTTGAATTAAAAGGCGGTCGGGATGCCGGGAAAAAGTTTATAGATTCGCTGCAACTGTTCTCTCACCTGGCCAATGTCGGTGATGCCAAGTCGCTGGTTATTCACCCGGCTTCCACGACCCATTCACGAATGGATGCAGAGGCGCTGCAGGATGCAGGCATATCTGAAGGTCTGGTGCGCCTGTCTATCGGTATCGAAGACGTTGAAGACTTGCAGGAAGACCTGCAACGCGGCCTGTATCGATCCCAGAAATAGGAACATATATATGTATATCGAACTGGACGGAGTGAAGTACTACGCCAACACCGGTGGCCGGCAACACAAGCAGGGCCAGCCATGGCTTGTTTTTGTTCATGGCGCGGGCATGGACCACAGTATCTGGGCACTTTTTAATCGCTTTCACGCAAGCAACGGCTATAACACCCTGGCCATTGATTTACCCGGGCACGGTAAATCCGGTGGTGCGGCGCTGGATAGCGTTGAGGCAATGGCGGAATGGCTTTGCGCACTCCTGGATGCAGCACAGATCGACAGTTGCGCGGTGCTGGGTCATAGCCTTGGCTCTCTTATCGCACTGGAAACCGCCGCGCGAAGGGGTGATAGGGTGACACACCTGGTGTTGCTGGGAACCGCCGTACCCATGCCCGTGGGCGAAGCACTACTGGGCGCTGCTGAAAAAGGCAGCCACGCAGCCGTGGACATGATCATGCTTTACGGCCACGGCTACGCGGCACAGCTCGGTGGCAATCCCGTTGCCGGGGTAAACATTGTTAATAGCAATATGAGACTCCTGGAACGTGCTCTTGATGGACTGCTTTATACAGATCTCAATGCCTGCAACCTTTACCAGGATGGCCTGCCTGCTGCGGCGAAAGTTGCTGCTTCAACGACACTGGTGCTTGCACGGGAGGATCGCATGACGCCGCCAGGTGCCGCAGCCGAACTGGAGAAGTCCATTGAAAATTGCCAGGCGCGGATCCTTGAAGATTGCGGACACATGATGCTGGCAGAAAGACCGGAGGCGGTGCACCAGGCGATATGTGATGCCCTGCGTTGATTTTTTAAAAAACGGCAACGCGCCCGTCAGGAAAACAACCGACGCCACCAGGATTTTGATTCAAGGCTGATACCAAGCCGGCTTAATTCCTCAATATCGGAGTCCTCCAGGACCGGTGAGAGCGCTGCCGCCAGTTCCCCGACATCATCGGAATAGTTGAGCCAGCGCTTGACGGATGTCCTGTAAACAGGTTGACGCGCCTGCCAGACGCTGGCTGTCCTGATGTTTCCTGCACCGGTATGAAAGTCGAGGCACGCTGCATCCCATGGCAGGTTGATATGCTCCAGCATACTGCGCGCCAGTTTTTCCGGCTCCGCGACCAGTTCCTCGTAGTCAATCTCCAGCATGACATCCCCGGGTAGTAAGGTCTTCCACATTTCAATGGTGTCGCGATATTGCAGGTAACGAGCCGCAATCCAGTCAAGGTCGTAAGACCAGGACAGGGCTGTAAAGGAGTGAAAAAAACAGGAAAGGCAGGTATCCAGTGCGTTACGACGAATATGAATGATACGTGCAGCTGGAAAAAGGATATTAATCAACCCGAGGTAATGAAAGTTTTCAGGCATCTTGTCGACGATACGACTTGCCGAAGCCCGTCCCGATTCAAGTTGTTCAAGGTAGGCATTGGCAAAGTCATTAAAAATCCCGGGCTGCAGTTTTTCGTTCCAGCGTTTTTTAAAATCCTGGTATTCATGAAGGGGGCAAAGCTGGTCATTTATCCAGCCCATCTTGAGCAACTCACCGGCTGTTGCAGCTGCCGGATGACTGGCAATGATTTGCTCCACCAGGGTAGTACCGGAACGTGGCATGCCCACCACAAAAACCGGCTTCTCCGAGGTATTACCAAGCTTTGCGGAAAGACTTTCCAACTTTGCAGAAGAGAAAAAGTCACGCTCTGTCCTGAGCAACTTCGACGGCAGTGCCTTTTCACTGTGTACCGACTTACCAAGAGTATTGGCCTGCTTGAAATGCCCAATAGCCTTGCTCCACTCGCCGCAATCGTCATACATCTTGCCCACGGCGAAATGCAGAGCTCTTCTATACTCCGCCGACATACTTTCATTTAAAAGAGATTCGGTTTTCTTAATCCTCGGAAGATCGGCATTTGAATATTTCTTAATACGCGAGTAGTTCAACCAGGCGGGTGCAAATAACTTGTCCAGCTTGATTGCCTTTTGAAAATTACGCTCGGCCTCTTCAAGCTGCCCCAGTTCTGACTGCGCGTATCCAAGTGTATTCAGGGCGTGCAAATTATCAGGTTCGGCCTTGAGGGCCTTCTTCGCATAGGTAATGCAATCTTCATGATAGCCGAGTTGCATCAGGCAACTGGCCAGGTTGGTGGCTACAGGTGAAGAACCCGGTTTTAGCGCCAGCGCACGTTCGAGGCTTTCCCTGGCCTTCTCGTAATCATGCCTTGCCAACGCCAGCGCACCAAGCGAGGCGTGGCTCCGCCAGTGGTCGGGGTCAATTTGAAGACATTTGAATAGACTGGCTTCTGCCTCGGCGAAATAACCCAGCTCCCGGTTTATGTCGCCCAGGTAATAAAGATACTCGACGACACCAGGGTGTTTTTTGTCGAGCTCCTCAAATACCAGTTTTGCATTTGTAAAATTACCCAGCGCAAGGCAAAGCAGGCCGAACCGGGTGCGGATTTCCCTGTCTTCCTGCAGTGGCGAAGGTAACTGAGCAAGGATTTGCAGTGCTTCACTTTTCTTTCCGCGGTCACATAACGAGAGTGCACGATTTATCTCCCTGAGTACGACTGCGTTACTTGCCTGGTTCATGATCGCCGAAAGAATTAGCAATAAGAGAATTACTTGGCCGGTATTTTCAGCATAATGTCCTGGTTTATTTTTTCAGCCAGTTCTTTTTCGTATCCCAGCTCCTGCAGCCGTTCCATGAACTGCATGTGCAACCTGGCTTTTCCATATACGCCAAGGGACTCGCTACGAATAAACTCACTGAATTTAGAGACCGCTGATTCAACGACAGACTGCATCTTTCGATTCATTTTTTTCTCGGCCTTTTTCCTGTTACCTGCCGACTTCAAATCTGCTGAAAACTCAGCAAGCTGTTGCGGAGGCAGGTTGCTGAAGAATTCATCTGCCAGCATGACCGAGAAACTGTCAATAAGCTTGTTTTTACGCCAGAAAAAAATGTTCACCTGGTCCTAGCTCCTCTTGTGTACCTTTGCCTGGCGCCTTGCCTGCAGGTCCCCTGCTGTTTCGCTTGCACCGGCTTCAAACCCTATTTGCGTCAACATTTTACAGTATTGTTTTAAGTTGTGGGTAGAGTAGCTAACCTGGCGCGATCCAGGTTCAACTTTGCGGAAGTTCTGCCGCTATATGAAATGTCACGTGAAATCCGGGAGATATTGATGTCTCAGCTGTTGCAATCCATAGATGACCGCACTCGACTGGCCGGTACAAACAGGATGGAAATCCTCCTTTTTAGCCTTGGCCCGGACAGGAAAAGTGGCCGAAATGAAGTTTTTGGTATCAATGTTTTCAAAGTCAGGGAAGTCATGCACATTCCGGAAATCACACGCGCGCCGGATATGCCCAGGGCCGTCGAAGGAATGGTAAATCTGCGCGGGCACACCCTGCCAGTGATCAACCTGATTGAATACTGTGGGATCGATAATGATGAAAGCCCATCTATCATGATCGTTACCGAGTACAACAAGAATATTCAAGGTCTGCTGGTCAAGTCGGTGGACAACATTGAGCGTCTCGCCTGGGAAGACGTAAAGCAGCCCCCGCCAATACTGGACAGTCGCCACGGAAGCCTTGTCACCGCGGTGACTGAACTCGAAGGCAGGGGGCTCGTTATGATCATGGACGTGGAAAAAGTACTTGCAGAAACCGCCGGTGTATACCAGGACGACAACATCTACCGGGATATACCAACACTCAGTCGTCGCGACGTAACAGTTCTGTATGCAGATGACTCCGGCGTGGCAAGAGACCAAATCGAGCGCACCATGACAACAATGGGTCTGCGATTCATAGGTACCTCAAACGGAATGGACGCCTGGGAAAGGCTGAATCAACTCCACGAACAGGCCGTGGCCGCGAATCAACCCATTACTTCCCTGGTTAACTTCGTATTGACGGACATTGAAATGCCGGAGATGGATGGCTATGTGCTTACCCGTAAACTGAAAGAGGACGACAGGTTCAGTCACATCCCGGTGATAATGCATTCATCACTGAGTGCTGAAGCAAACCATGCACTGGGGAAGAGTGTTGGAGCAGATGCCTACGTCGCCAAGTTCAAGCCCAGGGAGCTGGCCTGCAAGATCATCGAACTTCTTGAAGAAAACGACCTGCCGAGGCAGGCCACGGCCTAGCCCCCTGGTCTGTTTAGATACCGACCGAATGCCAGCTGCCCGATAACTGGCTGCATACCCGCTTAAGGGTGTATATTCCCGCTATCAATAACCTGCGGAAAATTTTTTGATGCTTGATCGTCGTTTCGATAGTTCAATAACGTTTTTATTTCTTTCCCTGATTTACTTTCTACCCATGGGGACACAGGCCGCAACACCTGCGCCCGTGGTTATCACGAATGTTACCGTCATAGACGGTACAGCTGCCGAACCTGCCCACAACCTCAGTATTCTAATAAACGGGATTCACATTGAGTCCGTATCTGCGCAGCTTGATATCCCCGCAGGGGCCAATGTCCTTGACGGAGAAGGAATGGTAGTGATGCCGGGTATCATTGATATGCATACCCATCCCACATTTGAAATTCGAACAGCCAGTCCGAGAATGCCCTTTCCGGATCCGTCCGCACTGCCTGCCAGTGATAAAGACATGAAGGATTTCATCAAGACCAGGCTGCCCGGGCGCCTGGAACTTTTTCTTGAACGGGGCGTTACAACAGTGATTTCAGCTGGCGGTTACTGGCCCTATGATATTTCTATACGGGATCGAATAAAAAGCGGTGAACTCAGGGGCCCGCGGCTACTTGTAGCAAGCCCGATCTTTACCGCGCCCGGTGGACACCCCGCATCCGGTATCTGCAGCGGCAAAGCCTGGTGCGCAAGCCGCCTGAGTTTCGAAACTGCTGATGCCGAATCTGCACGAAGGGGAGTTCGAAGATATGCCGCAGGTGGTGTCCAGGCAATAAAACTGGTTTATGACAGCTTTGACAAGACGAAACTGGGTGGGCCTGACTTTAAGTTTCCGCGGCTTGACCTGGAAGTGGTAAAAGCTATCGTGGATGAAGCTCGCTCTGCACAATTACCGGTCATCGCCCATACCAAGACGGTCGATGAAACCGCGGATATCACAGGGATGGGCGTTGATGCACTTGTTCACAGCGCATTGATGGAAAATTCCGATTTCACAACCAGTGACGGACGTCATCTACCTACACTGGTAGCCGAGCACGGTCTCACCGTTACAACCACGGTTCGCGGATTTTATGAACGTTTACTGTCAGCCACTGGAAAGCGCCGCGACAGGATGGAGAAGAATTTCAAGCTGGTGGGACCAAGCCTGGAAGCGTACAGGGACGCTGGTATCACATTGATGTTTGGAACAGACTTTGACGGGGCTGGTCTTGCTCCAGATCCCGGTGATGCCGTCCAGAGCGAAGCCGAAGCCCTTGTTGCAGCTGGGTTTAGCAATCACGAAGTTATCAGGATGGCCAGTGGCAATGCCTCCATGCACCCGATGGTCCCCGACGATATTGGAAAAATAAAAAGTGGAATGGTCGCCGATATTTTACTGCTGAATGAAAACCCACTTGATGACATCAGCGCCATCACTCGACCTGTTGTCGTAATAAAGAACGGTCAAGTAGTGATCGACAAGCGCTAAACCTGCCCGACTATACGCCTTCAATAAAGGTTCTCACTTCCCAGTCAGTGATCGTATTTGCCAGGTCCTCAAGCTGCCACTTCCTTGAGGCTACATAGAAGTCAACAAATTTATCGCCCAGGGCCTGTCTCGCCAGCGGAGAATGTTCAAACTTCCCTATGGCCGAGGCAAAATCGAGTGGAAAACCAAGCCTGTTCCAGTCATCGGCTGTCCATCCATCCCCTTTCACAGGATCCCCCGGGTCAATGCTTTCCTCTATCCCTTTTCGGCCTGCTATAAGGGTAGCCAACAAGCCAAGGTGCGGGCTGATATCGGCACCGGGTATTCGGGACTCAATACGAGCCGAACCCGCACTCGTAGTCACCACGCGAAAAGCCACCGTCTTGTTGTTCACTCCCCAGGTGTTACTAAGTGGTGTAAAAAGCCCCGGCTTAAAACGCCTGTAGGAATTGAGGTTTGGCGCGTGTAACAAGAACAGCTCTGGAGTGTAACGCAGCACGCCACCAAGAAAATGGCGCATGGTCTCGGACATTTTATTCTCACCCGACTGATCATAGAAAACGGATGTGCCCTTTGAATCAAGCATTGATAAATTCAGATGTGCACCACAGCCCTGGCTATCGGTACTACGCCGGGCCATGAATGAAGCCATCAGGCCATGGCGAGCTGCAATCGCCTTCATGACCCATTTGAATAAACCTGCATTATCTGCAATGCGAATACCCTGTACCGGGTGAAGTGCCGCTTCGACCAGTTGCGAATGCTCAGAATGCATCGTCTCAACGGGAATATCCATGGCGTCAAATGTATCCATGATATCCCTGTACAATGCATTATCCTTTACATGATCAACGAAGGAGTAAAACCACTCAAAGCCGTTTCTAACCTGTAAGTCCTTTGCCGATTTTTTAATAATTGAAGAGCGGTCTTCTTCCAACATATACCATTCAATTTCAAAGGCGCCATAGGGAGATATTCCGAGATTTGCGTACCTTTCCAACTCGTTGCCAAGCAGTGCTCGAGGGCAGTAACCGGCAAAGTCATTCATCAACTCACCGATAAAAATTTGCCCCATGCCTTCTCCATCAAGCGGAAAATCACGACATGATTCAGCCGAAACTTTTAACTCGGCATCGGGGAATTGATTTGCTGGATCAAGGAAAGGACTGTTCTGCATCGGCGTTTCATCAGGCGCCGAACTCAGGGCTACCATGCTAAGAGCACTTCCCTCACGCAGCACTTTTTCCAACGTGGCGGTATTACAGTACTTGGCCCGAAGGCGACCATTCTGGTCGAAGTAGCCGAGAGTAAAATTAACCAGCCCCCTTTGCCTGGCCTTTTCTACCGCGCATTCAATTGGCGAATTGTTTTCAGTCAACGAAAATTCCTGTCATGCAAACCTGTACCGATGACAGCAACTTAATTTGAAGAAATACGGAACGCTGTCTTCGAGCAGGTGAAGAATACAGGACTTCCTGCGGGAACGCTGTCAGTGAAAAATTATTGTATCAACAGGGCCGAAAGCCACCAGCTGTTTTACAGTATGATTTTTCTTTTTTATCAATTAGCTAGGTCAAGCGGATTAATTCCGTCGCTGGGTCACGCTGCCATGCAAATCGTGCTTGCTCAGGACCTGACTGGACCCCATACCTCTTCAAGACGCTTATCCCTGCCGCAGGTATAGCGATAATAGCGATAGCGGATTGGGTTCTTGAGGTAATAGTCCTGGTGATATTCTTCTGCAGGATAAAATGTGGAGGCCTCGATGATCTCTACCTTGACAGCCCCCTTGAAAGTCTTGTTTTCCATGACCGATTGACTGGATTCCAGCGCGAGATTCTTTTGTTCGGCGTCATGATAAAAGATCGCCGGCCGATATTGCTCTCCCCTGTCACAAAACTGGCCATCTGACCGGGTTGGGTCAATATTTTTCCAGTAAACCTTTAATAAATCCGAGTAGGAAATCCTGTCTGCATCGTACTTAACCTGCACAACTTCAATATGGCCCGTGGTTCCCGATGATACCTGCTTGTAACTGGGATCCACGGTATGTCCACCGGTATAACCGGAGATCGTCGATAACACCCCATCAAGCTTGTCAAAAGGCGGCTCCATGCACCAGAAGCATCCGCCGGCAAAGGTAGCCGTATGAATACGACTCGAATTTTCACCCTGTGCGACAGCATGACTGCCGAGTAATATCAAAATGACGGCAAAGTATTTAATTGTTTTCAATCTATCACTCCTTTATTGCTTCGGATCAGCCTAACGTGTATGGGATTCCATGCTGTGGGATTCCATGGATTGAGACTCTTTACCCTTGTCCAGCGTCGC
>CAZXDV010000121.1:0-8837 GCA_964639535.1 uncultured Enterobacteriaceae bacterium
CATTGCCATGCGGCAGTATCCACACCAGTTTTTTGTATAAATTTCTACGGTCATCAGTTTTGCCTGGATTATGTTTCAATTCTCGGCGCCCTGCCTTTGACAGCTGCGCACTGCAGTCGTTCACAAGCGGGACATTATGCCAGAACCCGGTAAGTAAATTTCGGGTACGGCACTGGCAGCCACGCGAGAAGGACGCAAAGAGAAAGCGTCACTCGAGCTAGCTGCGAATGAGAAGCCGTCCGGCTACACTCCGGGGCTTGAAACCCGGAAATACCATGGATTTGAATCGCTCCAGTAATGAAACAGGCGTGCTTGAGTTCAGCGCACTGCGATGCTCGTTGGGGCTCGTGAAAATGAGCTCATCCAGCTCCAGGTTTCGGTACACGTTCTGGTCAGGCTGACCCAAGTCGGGCACGAATATCCAGTTACCTGACTCGAGCAGGCAGGCATAACCGAAAATCTCCTTGTACCAGCAGCTATAAACACCCATGACATCGCCATTTTTTAAAAAGGGCCGAACTATATACCCCATGCCGGGGCGAGCTGTAAATTATCCTGTCCGTATCTTTGTGACAGAGTTCACAAATACTCATATAAAATCAACACTTTATCGGGAAACCTTCAAGCAGACCGGGAATCTATAGAACAGGTGCTGTAGTTTTTCAGCCTTGAAGTGAGCTGTAGCGCCCATTTGGCGGACAAAAAGCTTTCGAATATCACGGGCTGGCGTTAATATGTGTGCAGCCTTGAAACCAAACGAATACTTACCAATAAGAGGAATGACATGACAGTTCGTCCACTCATTTTTATCCTGGTTTTACTGACATCTTCCAGCCTGATGGCTGATGATTTTTCCACGCCGATGGGCCGTGTTAAGGACTCCGTAGGCAAGGTTATTACTATTCTCAAGGACAAGTCCATTGACAGGGAAGAGAGCTGGAAGAAAATCGCCGCTGTTATCGATGACGGCTTTGATTTTCGCAGCATGTCCCAGAGCGTGCTGGCGACCAACTGGAAGAAAGCCACACCGGAAGAACGAGAGCGCTTTACCGAATTTTTCTCCCAGTACATAGAGGAAACCTATCGCTCCCGTATCCAGGCCTATACCAACGAGGAAATCATCTACAAGGATGAGGTGATCAGGGGAAAGAGGGCCGTGGTTGAGACCATAATCAAGACTGATAACTCCGAGATCCCGGTCAACTACAAGTTGAAGAACAATGAAGGTGAGTGGTACGCCTATGACGTGGTTGTAGAAGGGGTTTCCCTGGTTAATAACTACCGCAACACCTTTGCCGTTATCGTCAAGAATGAAGGCATGGACGGACTCATGTCCGATATCCAACGCCGCATCCAACGATACAAGAAGGCCCAGGAAGAAGCCGAGGCGGAAGGAGATGGTGAAGAAGTGATGACCGAGGGCTAGATTATTGCAGGGCCGAGAAGTGATACAGGGATGTATCGTTTAAGAAGCTAAGGACGCTATTTATTCGGCCACTAATTGAAAAAGCCGCTCTTGGAGCGGCTTTTTTTTGCGTCGCGGAAAAGTCTATTTTTCTGATTCAAAAATGTATTTACTGATCAGTTCTTCCAGGTTGATAGAAGGCTCTGTTTCAAATATCTCGTCCCCATCCTGCAGGAATTCACCTCCTCCCGGTGTGATCTTGATAAACTTGTCACCGATGATACCGGCTGTTCGAATCGAAGCCACGGCATCTTCGTGAATTGGCACATTCTTGTCTATAGCCATGTTAACGATGGACAGGTAATCCTCCGGGTCAAAGGTGATTGAATCGATGGTACCAATTCGAACCCCTGCGGCCTCGACAAAAGCCCCGGTCCGAAGACCGGACGAGGACGTGAAGCGGGCGCTCACGATGTAGCTGTCCTGCCCCAGCACCTGCAAATCCCCGAGCTTGACGGCGATGTAAAAGATAGCCGCGATGCCGATGATCATAAAAATGCCGACAGCGACTTCAATTTTTGTTTCTTTCTCAGCCATGATATTTATCTCACAGTATTATGGAGCTGATAATGTAATCAGCAAAAAACACGGTAATGGACGATACGACAACGGCCTGGGTGGTGACCTTACTCACCCCCTCGGAGCCAAAGGCAGACTTATCCAGGTGAAGGAAAAACCCTTTTACGGTGGCAACCCATATTGTGATCATGGCAAATGCCAGCGCCTTTATGATGCTCATGAGGATGTCGCGCCACAACACGGCATCAAACATACCGCCGAAATAGGAACCGGGACTGACACCAAACAGTATGCAGCCCACAAAGTAGCCGCCAAATATACCGACGACGATAAATACGCAGGACAGCACCGGTATACAAAACAGGGCCGCAATAAATCGTGGCACGATGATGTAACGATATGGATCGATGGCCATGCAATCCAGCGCATCGATCTGGTTTTCATTGCGCATTATGGCAATTTCTGCGCAAATAGATGAGCCCGCGCGACCAATAATTACCAGGGCGGTGAGCAGGGGGCCCAGTTCACGCACCAGCACCAGGCCCACAGCAGCACCAAGCATGGCGACAGAGCCCAGTCGTACAAGTGCATCATAGAACTGCAGGGCTACCACCATACCGATAAACACCCCGGAAACGACGATGAGTAACAGGGAGCGTGCGCCGATAAAATGTATTTGTTTTATGACAGGTGAGATCTTGTAGGGAGGCGAGATTATCCGCAGGCAGCTTACCGCGAGAAAAATGCCGGCTCGTCCAAGACGCTCGGTAAAGTCGAGCATTTGCAGGGCCATGTTGGTAAAGGGTGTGTAGGTCACTATTTCACCCTCTGGCTTTCAATCAGGCGTTCAAGATAGGCATCACCATCGATTTCCTCGTCGCGTGCTTTTCGTGCCAGCATGTTGGCGATCCTGGGGTCTGTGCTGGCCCTGATTTCGTCCTTGGTTCCGGTCATGATTTGCTTGCCGCGGTCCATGACAGTGATACGGTCGGCCACGTGAAAGGCACTTTCCAGTTCGTGAGTCACGATGACAATGGTCATGTTAAGGGCGTCGCGTAACTGCAGTATCAACTGGTCCAGTTCCGCTGAGGTGATCGGGTCGAGTCCGGCTGACGGTTCGTCAAAGAATAACAGCTTGGGGTCCATCACCACGGCACGGGCCAGTCCGGCGCGCTTTAGCATGCCCCCGGACAGCTCAGAGGGCATCAACTCCTCGAATTCCGCAAGGTTCATCTGCTCCAGCTTCATGCGGGTCATGATTCGAATGGTGTTCTCATCCAGCTCCGTGTGTTCCCGCAGCGGCAGTTCAACGTTCTCCAACACGTTAAGAGAACTGAATAGCGCGCCGTTTTGAAACGCTACGCCGATGTGTTTACGCAATTCATAGAGACCTTCCTTGTTAAGGCCGGTGAGCTCTTTTCCCAATACCTGGATAGAACCGGATGTAGGCGCTTTTAAACCGAGAATATGGCGAAACAGCGTACTCTTGCCAGAACCGCTGTGGCCCATCACCACCATGATTTCCCGCTGGTTGATGGTCAGGTTGATATTATCAAGGCACTTGACCGAGCCGTAATGGCTGGTCATGTTTTCAATCTTGACGACGTGGGAATTGTCAGTATCCAAGCTCACGCTGCCAGTATAAGGTGCATACGGGAATATACAAAGTCCCGCAGGGTGGAAGGGTATGAAGCAGGGCGGGAAGGACTCCCACCCTGCATGATAATGACTAGTTTCTCAGGCTATCCTTGATGGCCATGGCCTCGGCGATTTCCGCCTCTGTTAACTGGGCCTGCAGGCTGTCACGACGACGTACATCCATGACATTGCCACTCTCGGCAAGGATGCTCTGCCAGGCAAAGGCAAGGGCCTTGTTCTGTTCCACACCGTCGCCATTCATGTACATGACACCCAGGTTACGTTGTGCCAGGGCATAACCTTTTTCCGCGGCCTTCTGATACCAGCGTACAGCTTCGGCCGGGTTTTTATCCACACCTTCGCCATAGGCGTAAGCCACACCCGTCTTATACTGGGCGGGTGGGTGACCAAGCTCTGCTGAACGCAGGAAGGATTCAAATGCCCTGCGATCGTCCTGCGGGACACCATCACCAAAAGAATAAGCGAGTCCCGTTTCATAAAGCTCCACGGCCTGGATGGCCTCCTCAAAAGACTGCTCAGGCTCGCTGGGAATCGCCACTGTCGTTTCGGGTGCGCTTTCCAGGACTTCCTCTTCCGGCTGAATTTCCGGTAGGGGACCCTGGGTTTCAGCCATGACTTCCTCGGCCTGCTCATCATCATCCTTGCCAAACAGGCGGCCAAAAAAACCTTTCTTTTTCTTTGGCTCTTCCACTTCCTCGACCGCTTCTATGGCTTGCTCTTGCGGCTGAATTTCCGGTAAGGGACCCTGGGCTTCAGCCACGACGTCCTCGGCCTGCTCTTCATCATCCTTGCCAAACAGGCGCTTGAAGAAACCTTTCTTTGGTTTTTCTTCCTCGATGACCTCACCGGTTTCAGTGGAGATCTGCTGCACCTGCTCTTTCTCCATGGCCGCCTCGATTTCTGCAGCAGAGGCTGACTTGTCGTCGGTCACGCGTTTCAGGTTACTCACATTATGCTTCGCCGCGACGTGGCCCTTGTCGGCTGCTTTTTCATACCACTTGATGGCCTCGGAATCATCCTGGCTAACGCCTTCGCCCATGAGATACATGTTGCCAAGACTGTACTGGGCATCAGCATTGCCCTGCAAGCCGGACTGTCGATACCAGTGCGATGCCTCGTTATAGTTTTGCGCGACACCAAGGCCCTGGTAGTACAGCAAGCCCAGCTGGTACTGCGCCAGCGCATCGCCTGCATTGGCCATATCATAAAAGGCGCTGTAGGCACCGTCGTAATCGCCGTTATCCAGTAAGTCCTGCGCAGCCTGCAGGTCGCTTGTTTCAGCAGAAAACTCGGGACCACTGTAGGATTCCTCTGCAGTTTCTTCCTCGACGGCACTTGCCATTTCTTCGACATCAGCTTCGTCCTGCATTTCCTCAACGCCACCCGCCATTTCTTCGACCTCATCCTTGTCCTTCTTGCCGAACAGGCGCTTGAAAAAACCCTTCTTTTTCGGCTTTTCCTCTTCAAGCACTTCTTCTTCCATTGCCATGGTCTCTTCGGCACTTTCCTCGATACTTTCCTCCATCGCGGGAACACTTTCGGCTTCATCGGTGACCAGGGCAATCATCTCGCTGTCTGACTGTATTTCCTCATCCATGGCGGCAGCCGTCTCGGTTTCAGCTTCGACTTCTACTGCCTCGTCCTTGTCCTTTTTTCCGAAAAGGCGGCTGAAAAAACCCTTCTTTTTCGGCTTTTCCTCTTCAAGCACTTCTTCTTCCATCGCCATGGTCTCTTCTGCCATGTCCTCGACGGATTCCATTTCTTCTTCTACGACGTCGGGCATTTCCTCGACAGGCTCAGCCATGGCCATTTCCTCTACCTGCGCTGGCGCTTCCAGCTCCGCCGGGGCCTCAGCGGCTTCTTCCTCGAGTGCATAGGCTGTCGCAACACCCTCGGAAATGTCTTCCTCGCCATTCTCAACCGCACCGTCATCCATGCTGTGATCTTCAACCATAACCTCTTCGACGTCCTGCTTGTCTTTCTTGCCAAAGAGTTTCTTGAAAAAGCCAAAGCGGGACTTCTTCTCTGGTTCCGCGCCCGCAACTTCTTCACTTTCTACCATGACGTCTGCAGCAGTATCCCCTGCGCTCGCGGAGTAGTCTTCAACCGGCACTTCCTCAACTGCTTCTTCTTCGATCATGACCGTATCGCTGACACCCGGTTCTGCATCGACGCTGGTATCTGCCGAGGACATCTCCTCGTCCACCATGGCGACGGCGGAATCTTCATCCATGCTCTCTTCAACAACTTCAACGGTCTCATCCTGGTCTTTCTTGCCAAAGAACTTTTTGAAAAAACCCTTGATCTTGCCGGGTTTCTTTTCTACTTCAGCGCTCTCCTCGACAGTGTCATCGTAAACTTCTTCCACAGCTTCCTCCGCCATGGCGGGGCTGCTATCGGCGACCATGCTTGCTTCATCAAGCGCCTCGACGCTTTCTTCTTCGTCTTCCAGCGTCAGCAGGTCAGATTTTTCCACGCTCACCAGTGGTTTTGTTTCCTGCGCCGGCGCGCTGGCTGCGACAGGCTCCTGGGTTGAGGGTTGTAACTGTGGACGGGAATTATTTCTTTGAGCACCGGCGATTGCCCGCTCAAGACTTGAAAGCTCGTTGGTGGCAGCAGCGTATCCCTGGTCCGCTGCCATTCGATACCAGCGCACAGCCTGGTTATAGTCCTGTGGCAGACCTTTGCCGGAGCGATACATGGAACCAAGATTGTACTGTGCCGCGGCGTTGCCCTTGTCAGCCGCCTTGCGATACCACTTCACCGCCTCTGCGTAATCCAGTGCAACACCATCTCCGGTGTGATAGCGGGTTGCCAGCTGCACCTGTGCCCTTGCATAGCCCTGCTCGGCAGATTTTCGAAACCATTTGACGGCTTCCTCGCTATCCTGCTTGACACCCTCGCCGTAGGAGTAGGAAATACCAAGGCTGTACTGGGCTGTAACATGGCCCTGCTCGGCAGCCCGGCGATACCAGGTCGCGGCTTCCTTGTAGTTTTGCTTGGTGCCTTCACCAAAGGCATTGGCCACTGCGAGGTTGTACTGGGCATCGCGGTTTCCCTGTACAGCTGCCTTGCGATACCACTTGACGGCCTCAGCGTAGTCCTGCGGTACGCCTTCGCCCACATAGTACATGTAGCCCAGGTGGGCCTGTGCCTTTGCGTCACCGTCTTCTGCAAGGCGTCGGAATTCTTCGCTGGCTTCCTGGTAGTCTCCACGCGCGAGTGCCGCGTTGGCACTGTTTATATCCGCCAGGATCGGGTTGCTCATAAGCACCAATCCCGGGATCAAAAGAAAAATTGCTCTATTTATCGCCATTGAATATCCCCTGTAAGCGACCCAAAATGAAACTCGTCACGGAAAACCAAGCATCAGCGCTACAGCAATTCCGTATAAGTTGCTAGTATTCCACAAATTGTAGTGTAAAAATTCCCCGAAGCCTACTATATATTGTGGAAAATCGTAAGATCATTCATATAGATATGGATGCATTTTATGCCTCAGTCGAGCAACGGGATTTCCCCGAATTGAGGGGTAAACCGGTTATCGTTGGAGGCACACCGGACAAGCGTGGCGTGGTGGCGGCCTGTAGTTACGAGGCACGCAAGTTCGGAATTCACTCGGCCATGCCATCATCCAGGGCCTACAGGTTGTGTCCCTCGGCAATTTTTCAGAGACACCGCTTTGATGTTTATCGCCGGGTTTCCGCTGAAATTGGCGAAATTTTTCGAGAGTACACGGAGCGAATTGAACCACTGTCCCTTGATGAGGCCTACCTCGATGTCAGCGAATGCGAACTGCACCAGGGCTCGGCAACCCTCATCGCGCAGGAGATAAAAAACAGGATAAAAGAGAAGACGCAGCTCACGGCGTCGGCAGGTGTCTCCTATAACAAATTCCTGGCAAAGATTGCATCAGACATGGATAAACCTGACGGTCTCTACGTGATTCGACCGGAACAGGGAGAGCGTTTTGTCGAGACCCTGCCCATTGGAAAGTTCTATGGTATTGGTAAGGCCACCGAGTCAAAAATGAAGGTACTTGGAATACATCATGGTGCTGATCTAAAAAAGTGGTCGAGGGAAGAACTCAGGGCGAATTTCGGAAAAGTAGGAAACTATTACTTTAACATCGCGCGTGGCATTGATGAGCGCGAAGTAAATACCAGCAGGGAACGCAAATCCCTTGGTACGGAAACGACTTTTGAAAAGGATATTGCCGACAAGAGCGAGATGCTGAAAATCCTGTCGGATCTGTCGGGAAAGGTGGCAGAGTCAGTACAAAAAAGGAAACTGCATGCGAAGACGCTGACCCTGAAAGTCAAGTATGCAGATTTCACCCAGGTAACCCGTAGCCACACGATGGAAGATTATTTCGATGATGCGGCCAGCATGGTGAAACATTTACCGGTGCTATTGGATAAAACCGAGGCCGGCGAGAAGCCGGTCAGGCTTCTCGGTGTCACAGCTTCAAATTTTGCAGCGGAAGAGGCTGACCCGGAACAATCCCAGATCAGCCTGATTTAATTCAAACCCCTGTCCTGGCGGGGACTAGTCGAACAGGCCCTTGATAAGCTTGCCGGGGTCTTTCAGCGCTTCCTCTGCTTTTTCCTTGGTGTTTTTCTTTTTCGTGGTGGTTTTATTTTGCTTGGCCAGCGTCGGTTTCCCCGTCAGTGCAGTATTGCAGGGTGCCGTGTCCTTTGCCGCAGCCCCGTCATCTTTTTTACCAAAAAGGCCACCGATAACGTCACCGGCGCCACCGGCAATACCGGCGACAGACTTGATCGCCCCCATGGCCACACCTGCCGGGTTAATCTTGATCTTTGGGTTTGCCAGGGTGCCCTCGGCTTTCATACCGGAAGCAAGGTTGGTGATAGCACCTGCCACGGCGCCCTTGGCACTTGGTTCAAAACCCAGTGCCAGCTTTTCGTTCTTCAGGTTTATTTCACCCGCACCGGAAACACTGATCTGCTTGGTTTCAACGCCGATGCCCTTGTTGGCCGTAGCAATACCGTCCTTGATGTTAAAGTTGATGACAGCACACTGCAACGCGGCATTGTCCTTCTTGGAAAAGGGGTTAAGTAACTCGGCAATGGAACTCAGAAATCCTTTTTTCTTCTCCTCCTGGGCAAGCTGCGCTTCGCCCACCTGCACCAGCAACTTGCCGTTGGCACTACCGGCGATGGCCTGGCTGGAA
>CAZXDV010000122.1:0-8809 GCA_964639535.1 uncultured Enterobacteriaceae bacterium
ATAGGCCATGTTCAGGTGATCAACCGTCGCGATGCCCGGAAGCAGGAGCGCAGAAATTTTTGCCTGCTTCATCTTCGGAATCACCGCACCGAGATACTCCTCATCAGAATTACAGGGGAAGCCATAGTTAATGGACGAACCACCCAGTCCATCACCGTGGGTCACTTCAATCAGCGGTATACCCGCTTCGTCCAGTGCCGATGCCACGCTGACCATTTCATCAATAGTAATTTGATGGCGCTTGGCATGCATGCCATCGCGCAGGCACATATCGTGCAGTTTGACTTTCTTTCCACTTAAATCCATCTTTTAATCCTCAGGCGTTAACCGCTTCGAGCGTAATTTCGCCATTAACAATTTCCTCGGCAAACATCTCCGCCGTTCTCAAGGCAGCGGCGGTCATGATGTCCAGGTTGCCCGCGTAGTTGGGCAGGTAGTCCCCAAGACCTTCCACTTCCAGGAATAGGGAGACACGCTTACCATCAAACACGGGGCCATTCTTCAACGTGTAACCAGGCACATATTTTTGAACCTCCTTGATCATCTCATGCACTGATTTTGTGATCGCCTCTTCATCGGGATCGTCCTTAACAAGACAGTGCACGGTGTCACGCATGATGATGGGTGGTTCTGCAGGATTGAGAATAATGATGGCCTTGCCCTTGTCGGCTCCGCCGATCTCGGCCACCGCACCTGCCGTGGTGCGGGTAAATTCATCAATGTTTTTTCTCGTGCCGGGCCCTGCTGAACGCGAAGACACTGTGGCGACGATTTCGCCATACTCGACAGGCTGTACACGACTCACCGCGGCGACCATGGGAATCGTAGCCTGGCCACCACAGGTGACCATGTTGACATTCATTTCGCGCTTGCCCACGTGATCAGACAGGTTCACCGGTGGCACGCAGTATGGACCAATGGCAGCCGGTGTCAGGTCAATCATCATGGCACCCTTTGACTGTACCTTTTTCGAATTCTCCTCGTGCACGTAGGCAGAGGTAGCATCAAAGGCAATCTGGATATTGTCTTCAATCATATGCGGCAGTAAGCCATCAACACCTTCATGGGTGGTCTTTAAACCCGCTTCCCTGGCCTTCGCCAGGCCGTCGGAGTCCGGGTCGATGCCCACCATCCACACCGGGTTGATCCACTCACTGCGCAGTGCCTTGATCATCAGGTCAGTGCCAATATTGCCGGAACCGATCAGTGCTGCGTTAACTTTCATTTCATATTCCTCTTCATAGGTCATTCCCGCGAAAGCGGGAATCCACAATAAACCAGTGTGTCACTGCCAGAGCACATAAATAAAACGCAGACACGCTGTAAATACCTCCATGTACGCTCCACAGTGGCATCCCTGCCACTGAGGGTCTGCTTTTTTAATTATGTACTCTGTCGTATCAGCTCAGTTAAATGTTAGGTAAACCTGACCGACGCGGTACCAATGCCGCCGACGGATAAATGCATGGAGTCCCCCGGCACGATGGCGTGCAGTGGTACCAGGGAACCGGACAGGATCACCTCGCCCGCTTCCAGCTTGATGCCAAATTCTCCCAGCGTGTTGGCCAGCCAGGCGACACAATTCACCGGTGAACCCAGTGCCGCGGCACCGGCACCTGTTGCTATTACTTCGCCGTTTTTCTCGTGCACCATGCCACAGGTAACGAGATCAACCTTGTCCGGGCTCACCGCCCTGTCACCCAGTACGAATAAACCACAGGAGGCATTGTCGGACACGGTGTCCTGGATCTTTATTTTCCAGTCCTTGATGCGTGAATCGACGATTTCAAAACAGGGCATGACACATTCGGTTGCACGAATAACATCGGCGTTTGTGACACCGGGCCCTTCCAGGTCATGTTTTAGGATAAAAGCGATCTCCCCCTCAGCCTTGGGCTGGATCAATTCTTCGCTGATGGGCATCTCGGTACCATTGTCATACACCATGCGATCCGTAAGGTAACCAAAATCAGGCTGGTGCACGTTGAGCATGTTCTGCACCGCCTTGCTGGTTACACCGATTTTCTTACCTATGATCTTTTCGCCATCGTCAAGACGACGCTGCAACATCTGCAGGGAAATGTGATAGGCATCCTCGATGGTGATGTCACTTTCCTGGTCCGTGATGGGATCGATAGTGGTCCTGTTTTTCATACACTCATAAAGAGTGTCGCCGTAATGTTTTATTTTTTCTTTGTCCATTTCCAATTAATTCTCTAGAAAGGTTGGCCGAATAAATTCGGCCCTACGAATGCTTATCTGTTTTATTGTAGGGTCGAATTCATTCGACCATCATTGTCTATGTGGTTTTATAATTTGAGGCAGACGTTGCGCATCTCTGTATAAAACTCCAGCGAATGCACACCACCTTCGCGACCGATACCCGACTGGCCCGAACCACCAAAAGGTGTTCTCAGGTCTCTAAGGAACCAGCAGTTCACCCAGGAAATACCCACCTCAATTTTTCCAGCCACGCGATGGGCCCTTGCAGCATTCTCGGTCCAGATCGCTGTTGCCAGGCCATAGGGCGTGTCATTGGCCAGGGCAACAGCTTCATCTTCGCTATCAAATGGAGTGATATGGCAGCAGGGTCCAAAGATTTCTTCCTGGATAACTGCCGAGCTCTCTGGCAGCCCGGTCCATATGGTTGGTTCGATCCAGAAGCCATTGGCATACTCTTCCGGCATCTCGGGAATACCACCGCCAGTGATAATGTTGGCCCCGTCTTCCTCGGCCTTCTTGTAATAAGACAGCACCTTGTCTCTTTGCTGCAGGCTGATCATGGGACCAAAATTGGTGTCCTTGTCTGAGGGCAGCCCCGGCTTGAGTTTTTCTGCTGCCTCTTTCAGGCGTGACACGAATTCATCAAAAATCGGGCGCTCCACGTAAACCCTTTCGGTACCAAGACAAACCTGTCCGCAGTTGGCAAATGCAGATCGCATTGTGCCCTCGATGGCCTTGTCCATGTCACAATCGGCAAACACCACCCCGGCGTTTTTACCACCCAGTTCAAAACTGACATCACGAATACCGATTGCTGCCTGTTGCATGATGGCTGTACCGGTAACGGTTTCCCCGGTGAAGGTAATGGCGTCGACGTCAGGATGCTGGGTGAGAAATTCACCGGCGGAGTCCGGTCCAAAACCATGGATCACGTTATACACGCCTGCCGGTATGCCAACATCATTCATGACTTCACCAAGCAGGGCAGTCGTGGCAGGTGTTTCCTCGGAAGGTTTAACTACAACGGTATTACCACAGGCCAATGCCGGGCCTACTTTCCAGGTCATCAATAACAGCGGCAGGTTCCAGGGACTGATGACTGCGACCACGCCTTTTGGTACACGCAGGGCATAGTTGAGAGCGCCCGTACCATCGGGCGTTTCCATCATGAAAGATTCAGTAGGCACATTTTTTATGGTGTCGGCAAATACCTTGAAATTGGCAGCGCCCCTGGGAATATCGATGTGGCTTGCCAGTGAATAGGGCTTCCCGGTATCCAGGCACTCGGCGGCGAGAAAATCATCAAATCTTGCATTGATTCCGTCAGCCAGCTTGTAAAGCAGATCAAGCCTCTGCTGAACCGGCATTTGCCCCCACTCACCATCAAGCGCATTTTTTGCCGCTTTCACCGCCGCATCAACTTCGTCCCTGCCCGCCTCGTGCACCATGGCATAGGCCTCCCCACTTACAGGGTTGAATGTTTCGAACATTTTACCGTTAGCGGAACCGACAAATTCGCCATTGATAAAATGACAAATGGGATCTCTTTCAGTACCTGCTTCTGTGGATTCTACTTTTGCATGCATGATCTTTTCTCGAACTTGTAAGCTTTATTTATAAACTCGCTATAGCGTGCTGCGCTATTTCTTCGTCCTGTTTTTCACTGGCGCCTGACACACCTATACCAGCAATTCGTACACCATCTACTTCCACCGGCAGGCCACCACCACAGGGCAACAACCTGTCTGTTGAAAACAAGCCCGCCTGGCTCAGTGCGGACATGCTGTCTGCTACTGGTTGCCAGCCCGAGGTGGGCAGGCCAAAACTCATGGCAGTGTAAGCCTTGTTCATCGCAATATCGATGGAATGAAAAGCTGAGCCAGGCATGCGCAGGAAAGCAGCAAGGTGTCCGCCACTGTCGACAACTGCCACGTTGACACAAAGCCCCTGCTCTTCGGCGTAGCTGACCGCGGCATTCACCAGCTTGTTTGCCGCCTGCCAGCTGATGTTCTTTTGTTCTACGGTATTGCTCACGCTATTTATTACCTGAAGTATATTCCTGGATTTTTTTCCAGGCATCTTCACCACGAGCCCTGAGATCAGCCAGGTTTTCCTCGCTGAAATCCGCGGCCACGCCGCTTTGATAAGAATCTCGTGATATTACCCGCTGGTACCAGTCATACACCCTGTCACGGGATTTGTACCAGTCTTCCCAGCCGAACTGGTATAGCGTTTGAAAATAAGGTGCCATCGCGGCATCGGCCAGGCTGAATTCATCACCTGCCAGCCATGCCTGCCCGGAAAGCGTTTCCTGCATGTCAGCAATGGTCTTTTCGTAAACCCCTACGGCGTCCTTGATGTCCGGCGCATCGTACCCCATTTTCAGCAGGCGCCGCTGTCTTTCACGACGCGGTTTTTCAACCACCTTGTCAATCATCGCCTCCTGCTCTTCTTCCGACATTTGCATTAACTTGTCGCGCATTACCAGCGGCCACTGCAAGGCACCGCAGCTTGGATGGACCTTGATGTCGATATGCTTCATCCAGAAACGCATCTTTGAACGCTGGTAGGGATCGGTGGGTTTTAATCCTGGCTTCGGAAACTTGTCGTCGAGGTATTCGCATATGATGGAGGATTCGATGACCGGCATACCGTCATCCACCAGCGTGGGCACAACGCCAAGGGGATTTAACTTGAGGTACTCGGGCTTGAGGTTCTCCTTGGACGGTAAATCCACGTGCTGCTTGTCCCAGTCCAGGTCCTTTTCAGCAAGGACAATACGAACCTTTTGCGCACAGGGTGACATCGGATGTGTATATAAAGTGAGCATCAGTCCCGGCTTTTCCCCCTAAAATTGTATTGTTCGCTCGCAATGCGAGTATATAATGCGAGGCTAGTATATCGCTAAGGGGGCATTATATCGATAAAATCAAAAATATCGATATTTTTTTGTTATTTTAGCTTAGCCCTTGATATACATGAATTTTCCAGGAGAAATGACCTAGCAGAATGGCCACAACGGCGGCAAAGACCCTTGTAGAATCAGCCTACGACCGGCTTCGCAATGATATTGTTGAAGGCCGGCTGGTGCCGAACGCCAAGCTCCGTATCGAGGAACTACGAAGCCAGTATGAAACCGGCGCCAGCCCCCTGCGCGAAGCATTGAATCGCCTGGCAGGCGAGGGATTTGTCACTGTCGAAGGCCAGCGCGGTTTTCGTGTCTCGCCTGTTTCCCTGGCCGACCTGGAAGACCTGACCCGAATGCGCATCCTGCTTGAATGCGAGGCGCTAAAAGAAAGTATCGAAAACGGTGACGATGACTGGGAAGCCGAAGTCGTCGCTTCCTTTCACCGACTCACTCGCGCCGAGGAACAAAGAAGCAGCGAGTTCAGCGAATGGGAAAAACGTAACGATGAATTTCACGAGGCCCTTGTCTCGGCAAGTCACTCTCCCTGGCTTTTGAAATTTCGTCATACGCTCTACGAGCAGCACAAGCGTTATCGACTCCTGGCGATCCTGGCCAGTGACCCGACGCGAGACCTGCATGCTGAACACCAGGCTATCAACGATGCTGCGATTGCACGGGATGTTAAAGCCGCCTGCAAGGCAACAGAAGATCACATCCTGCGCACGTTAAAGACTGATGAAGAAGTGCTGGCCAAGTTATCCAGTAACAAGTAAGGCTTTAATCCCGCCCTTTTTTTTCAGCATCACCCTGTGAGAGTTCTAATATTTTTACTATGTTGTCATTCGGCGCTTGCTTTTGCCGGGGCTAACAATGACAGCTGTTCCAGCCTGCAGGACCTTGGCTGGCTCGAAGGAAACTGGCTGGAGCAAAAAGAAAACAAGGTCTCGGCCGAGTTATGGAAAACAGTGAGCCCGGGCACCATGGAGGGCAGTGCCAGGGTGCTGAAGAATGGCAAGTTAATGCACTATGAAACCATCCGCCTTGTAGAGATGTCTGGCCAGGTGTTTTACATGGTCAAGGTGGATAAAAACCCTTTTCCCATTCCTTTCAAGCTGGTGGTTTGCAGCAACAGGCAGTACTTCTTTCAAAATCTTCAGCATGATTTTCCCCGGCGCATCGACTACACGCAACTGGATGATTCCAGCATGCGCGTGGACGTCACTGACGGACAGGACCGCGGCTTTAGTATTAACTACAGCAGAAAATAACAAGGCGGCCAGGAAAGGGCCGCCCTGTTAATGGAGATGAATCAGGTTACAACGCCGAGGAAATTCTCGTTGAGCTTCCTGTCATGGTAGAAAATCGCGCGACCCAGTTCCTCTGCTTCCCAGGTAATCGGCCCCTGGTCCGGGTACCAGGTGTAGTCGCCGCAGAACACTTCGTTACGGTTTCCTGACGGGTCAAAGAAATAAATGGTACGACCTCGGGTAATACCGTGGCGCGTCGGGCCAATATCAATCGAGATGTCGTGCATGCTCATCAGGTCTGCAGCATTTAACACCTCTTCCCAGCTTTGCAACATGAATGACACGTGGTGCAATTTGCCAGGTTCGGCGTGTTCAAGGATGGCAACGTCATGGGCCTTGTTCGAGCAGCTCATGAAGGTGGCAATGCGGTTGCCTTCGGGGTCCAGCACCTGCTCAGTCAAGTCAAAACCCAGTACATTGATGAAAAGATCAACGGTACCCGCGGCATTGCTGCCATACAGCAGGCAGTGGTCAAAACGGTACACTTTCATACCCTTGATGCCTTCCGGCCAGGGGTGTGGGTTGGTTCGGCCAAGGCCGTTACCCACCTGCTTCTTGTCAGCGTACAACTCAAATGTATGGCCCGATGGCGAATCAAAGCGCACCCTTTCACCACAGTTATTGAGTTCACCTTCTGGAATACGTTCTACGTTTTGACCGTATTCTTTTATCTTTGCTTCAAAATGGTCGAGATCGGACTGCTGGTAAACTTTAAAGCCCATGTAGTCGATGCCGGGAGAATCAGCTTCACGCAGCACGATGGAGAAACAGTCGTGCTCGTCCCAGGCCTTGAGATAGACGCGACCCTCGCTGTCTTCGTCTGTCTGTATCAGGCCAACCCTTTCCGTGTAGTATTCCACCGACTCTTTCATATCCAGTACACGTATGGCAGCGTGCCCGGGTCTCATTACACCTGTGAATGACATGCTCTCCTCCTTTGGGCTAATCAGCTATTAGCCTGCTTAACTTGTTTAAAAAATGTATCAGCATCGAAATGCTTTTTCCACTTCCCCAGTGCCTTGATTCTCAGGTCGCTATCCGGAATGAGCTTACAGGCAAGGCAGATGCCCTTTGCTTCATCTTCTTCTGAGATGTGTTCGCGACTCATTTTTCCAGTATGGTACTTTGCGTTCTTATCCAGCACCTGGACCTTGCAAACTCCGCAACCACCACCGCGGCAGCCAACGGGAATCCCTTTTCGACCGAGCTGCTCCATGGCTTTCAGTACATTCTTTTCCCCTGGACAACTGAAGACATCTCCCGATCCCTCAATGCTGATGGTAAAAGTCATGACTGTAGTGTCTAGAATTTCTTGAACAGTGCGCTGCGTCGTGCCGGCTTGGCGCTGTCCGCGGCGGTAAAAAAATTCTCCATAAAAATATGATCTTCAAACAGGCGCCCCTGCATCAGGGAAGTAATCGACGCATCGATCATTGGCGGGGGCCCGCAGAGATAGGCATTGTGCCCTTCAAAATTCTTGTCAAACTGCGATTCGGCCAGTTCATGCACAAAACCCGTTGCGCCATCCCAGTCGTCTGTTTCTGCCGGCTCTGACAGGGCAACGTGGTAATGAAAGTTCGCATGCTTCTCCGCCAACTCATTGAAGAGGTCGTAATAATAAAGTTCTTCCCTGTTACGTGCCCCGTAAAGCAGGGTAATTTCCCTTTCGTCTCCCTGTTCCAGCAAATCAAGAATCATCGACTTGGGACTGGATAAACCTGAACCTCCAGCGATAAATATCATCGCTTCGGGGGTAGACTTGCGTACGTAAAAGCGTCCAAGCGGCGCGGTAAAGGTCAGCTCATCGCCTTCCTTTAACTGCTTGTGAAGATAGGTGGTGGCCTGCCCCCCCTCGACATGGCGAATATTCAGCTCTACCAGGTTACGCTCTGAAGGAGAGTTGGCGATGGAGAACGCGCGCGGCTCGTCCAGCCCGGGAATATTCAGGTTAAGGTACTGCCCAGCCTGGAACTCAACCCCGTCACCGGGAACTTCAAGCCAGATCCCTTTAATGGTTGGCGTCAGGTCCTCAATGCGCACCACGGTTCCGCTGAAATCCTCAATCGCCAGGTTCTCGGCATCCTCGTCCTCCTCCACATCGGCTTCAATAACGATGTCAGAACCCAAAGTAGCGCAGCAGGCGAGGGTCTTGCCTTCATCTCTTTCCATGTCCATGAGTGCAAAGGCCGATGCCTCGTTATGCTCAACCTCCCCTTCCAGCACCTGCACCTTGCAGGTTCCACATACACCGTGGTTGCAGGCATAGGGTAAATAGATGCCGGCTCTCAAGGCGGCATCGAGAAGTTTTTGATCTTCCTCTACCTCGATGGTTTCACCGAGTGGTTCGATTGTTACCTGGTAGGACATAAAA
>CAZXDV010000123.1:0-8756 GCA_964639535.1 uncultured Enterobacteriaceae bacterium
GCTGTGTCGCCGACGGCCAGCCAATGCAGGAGTCCTGCCGCCTCGCCGTTGCGGCTGCGGCGATGTCGGTTGAAAAAGAAACGGTCTGTGACGCGGCGCCATCAAGGAAAGATGTACATGAATTTTTGTCCGAAAGGAACTAAGCAAACTACCCGGGAGTAAGCATGAAGGCACTGAAAACCGTTTTTATACTTTTTTTCATCGCTTGCTTTTTAAGCTCATGCGGAAAAAGTGAGAGCCCCGGGGAAAACCGGGACACCGCGAATGAGCGAGTTACTATCGCACTGATTATGAAGTCCCTGGCCAACGAATTCTTTGTGACCATGGCTGAAGGGGCTAAAAAGCACCAGCAGATGCACAGCGGTGAGTATGAACTGCTTGTCAATGGAACAAAGAATGAGTCCGATCTGGCGCAGCAGGTCTCCCTGGTAGACCAGATGGTGGCAAGGAATGTCGATGCGATTGTCATCGCACCGGCAGACTCAAAGGCCATTGTACCGGCCCTTGCGCGCGCTGCCGCTGCCGGTATTGCCATCGTAAACATTGATAATCGACTGGACAGGAAAGTGCTGGAGGAATACGGGCTGCGTATTCCCTTTGTGGGCCCGGATAATCGCGCAGGTGCTCACCAGGTGGGTAATGTCCTGGCAGCCCGGTTGTCGGCCGGTGACGCAGTCGCCATTCTCGAGGGTATTCCCACCGCGTTTAATTCCCAGCAGCGCCGTGCGGGCTTCGAGGATGCTGCCCGCGAGGCCGGCTTGAATATTGTTTCCATACAAAGCGCGTCCTGGGACCAGTTGCAGGCAGCCACGGTCACATCCGGCCTGCTGGTACAGTTTCCCCAGCTACGCGCCCTGATGTGTGCGAATGACAGCATGGCCATTGGTGCCATATCAGCAATTCGACAGGCGGGCCGGGGCAAAGACATAAAAGTAGTGGGTTTTGACAATATTCCTGCCGTAAAAAGCCTGCTCGAGGATGGTGGGCTGATTGCCACCGCCGATCAGCATGCAGATGAACTCGCTGTATTTGGCATTGAGTACGTTTTGAAGGCGCAGCACAAGGATGATGCCCTTGAAGATTTACAAACCCGCGTGGATCTTGTTACCGCACCCTCAATCAACATGGCGGAGAGCAACTGAGTTGTCCGAACGGCTGCGCATTTCAAAACTTTGTAAATCCTTCCAGACACCGGTATTGAAAAACGTCGACCTTGCACTCCGGCCCGGGGAAGTGCTGGGCCTCGTGGGGGAAAATGGAGCCGGTAAATCTACCCTTGTAAATATTATCTGCGGTCTTGTTAACGCGGACAGTGGTGAGATGCGAATCGACCATGCCGATTACAAGCCCGGAAACAACCGTGACGCCCTTAACAACGGAGTGTCCCTCGCGGCCCAGGAACTGAGCCTGGTAGACAACCTGTCTATTGCTGAAAATATCAGCCTCAGGAATCTTCCTGGTTCCAGGGGGATTATTAACAAGCAGGCACTTTTGAAAGAGTTTCATACATGGGCAGGCCTGCTTGAGCTGGGAGAGCACGATCCCCATGCAGCAGTATCGAGCCTGTCCCTTGGCGAGAAACAGCTGGTTGAGCTGGCAAAGGCACTTTCCACAAGCAGCAGGATATTGATTCTTGACGAACCCACCGCAGCACTGACAGAAGCAAAAACCAGGCTGTTGCACCGGATAATTCGACAACAGGCTGATAAGGGCACCTCGGTTATTTACATTAGCCACCGTCTTGATGATGTGCTTGATATTTCAGATCGCATTGCAGTGATGAAAGACGGCAGCATTGTTAATGTTGCACAGGCAAATGAGCTCGACAGTGCAGCTATCATCCGTTTCATGTCGGGCACACAACGGCCCGATGGCGATCCCCATGGCACAGGTCAGCAGGCCGGCGGCGTAAAAATATCCGTGAAGCAATTAACGACGGCGCGCCTCGAAGAGGCCATCAGTTTTGACTGTACTGCCGGGGAAATCCTCGGCATAGCGGGTCTTGCCGGTGCCGGCCAGGACGAACTGCTGAGGGCACTATTCGGGCTTGATAAATGCTTGTCCGGGGAAGTCAATGCAAAGGTAAGCGGCGATTGGCAACGCGTGCACAATACCACCAGCGCACTCGAGGCCGGGATCGGATATTTACCGGAGGACCGGAAAAAGTCCGGCATCTTTCCCGGTCAAAGTATCTTGCTGAATATGACGCTCCCGGGTTTACAAAAACACAGCTCGAGACTGGGTCTGATTGACAGCAAGTCCTCCAGGCATGAAGTCCATGGTTACCTGGATAAACTGGCAATTCGTTGTAACGGGCCACATCAGCGTATCGAGCAATTAAGCGGTGGCAACCAGCAAAAAGTCATCATTTCTCGATTACTCCACAACGATACGGAAATATTTTTACTTAATGAGCCGACCAGGGGCGTGGACGTCGGCACAAAGGCCTTCATACACAAGTTACTGAAGCGACTCGCGGCCGAGGGTAAATGCATCATCATGGTATCCAGTGAATTTTCAGAACTGACCTCGATCTGCGATCGTATACTTGTCATGTCGAACTCCAGGCCGGCGGGAATTTTTACAGCTTCAGACTGGAGTCACGACGTATTGCTGCAGGCCGCATTCAGTGCTTACACCAGCACCACGCACGTGTCACAGCAGCAATGAATATGCACGCCTTTCGTCAGCATGTCGGTGAATACTATGTATTCATTGCCCTGTTCTGTCTTGTTGGCCTGTTTGGCCTGCTCTCCGATAACTTTATTTCCATTGTCACCTTCCGCGCTATCGTGAACCAGTTACCGGCGCTAACCCTGGTGACAGTGGGGATGACCCTCGTCCTGGTGGCGGGCTGTATTGACCTGTCGGTGGGCGCCGTGGCTGGTCTTTGCTCCGCAATCACCGGCGCTGCTTTCGTCACACTCGGTTTGCCACTACCGCTTGCGTTTCTTGCCGGCATCCTGGGCGGTGTGCTGTGTGGACTGTTCAGTGGTTACCTTACCGCGAGGTTCCTGGTTCCATCTTTCATCGTGACACTGGGCATGCTTGAAATGGCGCGAGGTCTCGCCTATCTCAGCACGGACTCACAAACACTGTATATAGGCCCGGCCATCCAGTTTCTCTCTCTGCCAATCAGTTTTCTCGGGGTATCCCCGGCCCTTCTACTCAGCATTACAATAGTTATAGCGGCTCACGTTCTTCTCACCCGCAGCGTGTTTGGCCGCTATATCGTTGCCATCGGCACCAATGAAAATGCCGCGCTTGCCTCGGGGATCAATATCCTTCCCTACCGCGTAGCGGTACTCGGCCTGTCGGGCTTTCTCGCCGGGCTCGGCGGGATTTTCTATGCTTCTTACCTGGGTGCAGCCGATCCCAATGCCGGTATTGGACTGGAATTGTCCGCCATCGCTGCTGCCGTCATTGGCGGAACAAGCCTGATGGGCGGTCGAGGATCAATTCTCGGCGCATTTGCAGGTGTATTGATTATTTCGGTTTTACAAAACGGTCTCGCGCAGCTTGGTGTCACGGAACCGTCAAAAAGGTTAATCACGGGTGCTGTTATCATTGCTGCAGTACTATTTGACCATTGGCGTTCAGTTAAATAATGCTATGCTTGCAACAGGATTATGGGAAAACTTACAACACATGTACTTGATACCGCCCACGGCAGACCGGCTGCGGGTATAAGGCTGGAACTATTCTCCACCGACGGGGAAAAGCTGACACTGTTAAAGGCAGTGACCTGCAATGCCGATGGCAGGTGTGACGAACCCTTGCTCGAAAACGCGGCAATGACAAGTGGAAAGTTTGTGCTGAGGTTCCACGTGGCAGAATACTTCAGGACCTCGGGTGTCGAGCTGCCTGAACCTGCTTTTCTCGACGTGGTAAACCTGGATTTCGGTATCAGTGATGAAGATCAGCACTACCATGTACCCCTGCTGGTGTCACCATGGAGTTATAGCACCTACCGAGGCAGTTAAGACGGCTTGAATGCGATGAGTTCCCTGACTGACAAGCAGCCCGGCCGTTCCAACAGGGCTGTGCGTTTTTTACTTAACGGCAACACCCACGTGGTTGAAAACACCACAACCACCACTACCCTCCTCAATTACCTGCGCGAAGAACTTCAGCACACCGGCACAAAGGAAGGTTGCGCTGAAGGTGACTGTGGTGCCTGCACGGTTGTTGTAGCGGAAAATCATGATGGCGAACTGCGCTTTCGCTCGGTGAATTCCTGCATACAGTTCCTGCCTACGCTGGATGGAAAAGCAGTTTATACCGTTGAAGGTTTGAAGTCGGAAAACGGCTCATTACACCCGGTACAGCAGGCAATGGTGGACTGTCACGGATCCCAGTGTGGTTTTTGCACCCCGGGTTTTGTCATGTCGCTTTTTTCACTGTATAAAAACCAGGACCAGGCGGACAGGAATGAAATCGATGATGCACTGGCAGGAAATCTCTGTCGCTGCACCGGCTATCGCCCAATCATCGACGCCGCATCCAGGATGTATGAGCTTGCCAAGGAGCTGGATTCAAAAGAGTCAAACCCGCTGAATATTCCCGGGCCAGGTGGAGACACCAGCACCTTACTCGAGGATCTGGCTAGCATACGCCCACAAAATACCCTGCGCCTGGAAAGTGACGGCTTCTTTTTTGCGCCCGTGACCCTGGAAGACTTTTCTCAAGTTTACCTGGACAATCCAAAGGCCACTATCCTTGCCGGCGGAACCGATGTAGGCCTCTGGGTAACCAAGCAGTACCGGGAACTCGACACCATTCTCTATATCGGTAATGTGGCGGAGCTGAAAAATAGCAGTGTGAGTGATGGGCACCTGGTGATCGGTGCGGCCGTGAATCTTACTGATGCATTTTCGCTCATCCACCAACACTACCCCGACCTTGACGAAATTGCCCGGCGCTTTGCCTCACCACCAATTCGTAATAGCGGCACCCTTTGCGGCAATATTGCAAATGGCTCCCCTATTGGGGATTCCATGCCGGCACTTATCAGCCTGGGAGCCAGCCTGCGTCTTCGTCGTGGAGATCAAACGCGAATATGTGTGCTGGATGATTTCTATATCGACTACCAGGTAAAAGACCTGCAGGAGGGTGAATTCGTCGAGGCTGTTTGCATACCACTACCCGACGAGCAGAGCACGTTCCGCTCCTACAAGATATCAAAGCGTTTCGACCAGGACATTTCCGCAGTTTGCCTGGCGGTCAAGCTCAAGCTGGTGGATGATGAGGTCAGGGACATACGTATTTGTTACGGTGGCATGGCAGCGATACCGAAACGTGCAAGTGCTTGCGAAAAGGCCCTTATTAATCAGCCATGGAATGAAAAAAGCCTGGAGAAGGCCCTGCCCGGGCTTGCCGATGACTTTCAGCCCCTGACGGATATGCGCGCAAGTGCCGGGTACCGCGCGCAGGTCGCGGCCAACCTGCTAAGACGTTTTTACCTTGAAACTTCACAGGACAGTACTGTGCTTATCAGCGAGTACGCGGAATGATCAATGGATAAGGCTGGCAAAACGGAAACAGTTGGTAAAGGCATTGCCCACGAAAGCGCGCACCTGCACGTGGCTGGTGCTGCCTGTTACGTGGATGATATTCCTGAACCTAGAGGCACGCTTTACGCCGCGATCGGCTGTAGCCAGCACGCCCACGCACGCATCCTCTCCATGGATTTCTCCAGGGTGGAAGAAATTTCCGGTGTGCTTTGTGTACTGACCGCCGAGGACATTCCCGCTGCCAATAACCACGGTCCGGTTCTCGCTGATGATCCCATATTTGCCGACGACATCGTCGAGTATGTTGGCCAGTCAATTTTTGCGGTAATCGCCACGTCAACCGATATCGCACGACGGGCGGCAAGGCTCGCCGTTATCGAGTACGAGGAACTTGAGCCGGTACTGGATATTCAAACCGCCTTGGACAGGGGTGAAAAGGTATTACCCAGGGTAACTGTTTCAAGGGGGGATGCATCGAATTCAGTCAACCAGGCAGTTCATCAGCTGGACGGCAAGTTTGAAATAGGTGGACAGGACCACTTCTACCTCGAAGGCCAGGTGGCCCTGGCATCACCCGGGGAAGACGGTGACATGGTGGTGTACAGCTCCACCCAGCATCCCACCGAGGTCCAGCATCTCGTGGCACATACATTGGGCAAGGATTCAAAGGACGTCCGGGTGGAATGTCGACGCATGGGGGGCGGTTTTGGCGGCAAGGAAACTCAGCCTGCCCTGCTTGCATGTATCGCTGCCGTTGCGGCAAGACGTACCGGCCACGCAGTCAAGCTTCGGCTGGACCGTGACGATGACATGCACATCACCGGCAAGCGTCATGGATTTCAGGTGAAATACAAGGTGGGCTTTGACGAGACAGGCCTGATCCAGGGGCTGCAACTTGAGCTGGCGTCAAACTGCGGCCGCTCCGCAGATCTCTCGGGCCCCGTCAATGATCGCGCAGTATTCCATAGCGATAACTGCTATTTCCTGGATAACGTTCAAATTGATTCCCATCGCTGCAAGACAAACACTGTATCAAACACCGCATTTCGTGGTTTTGGTGGTCCACAGGGAATGATGGCCATTGAGTATGTCATTGATGAAATTGCTCGATACCTGTCACTGGATGCCCTTGACGTTCGAAAAAATAATTTCTATGGCAAGGATGAGCGCAACGTCACGCCCTACCAGATGACCGTGGAAGACAACATCATTCACGAACTGGTCGACGAACTGGAATCGAAATCCCACTATCGTCAACGGCGGGAAGAAATTGCCCGGTTTAACGCTGGCAGTCCTGTACTGAAAAAAGGGATTGCCCTGACACCGGTAAAATTCGGTATTTCCTTTACCGCGACCTTTTTCAACCAGGCCGGTGCCCTTGTGCATGTTTACCGCGACGGCAGCATCATGCTAAACCACGGCGGCACGGAAATGGGACAGGGTCTTTACACCAAGGTGCAGCAGGTGGTGGCGGAAGAATTCCAGGTAGACCCGGACAGGGTCAGGTGCACCGCTACCGACACCACCAAGGTACCCAATACTTCCGCTACCGCGGCCTCTTCCGGCAGCGATCTCAACGGTATGGCAGCCAAGGTAGCGGCAGCCACGATCAAGCAACGGCTGGTAGAATTTGCCATGGATAAATACGGCCTGGATGACACGCAGATCCGTTTTGAAAAAGGCCGTGTTATCCTGGGTGATGAAGTCATCGATTTTGCCGAATTGACGGAACAGGCCTACATGGCGCGAATTTCACTTTCGTCAACGGGCTACTACAGGACACCAAAAATTCAGTATGACCCGCAAACCCTGAGCGGTCGGCCTTTCTTTTACTTCTCCTACGGTGCCGCGGTTTCCGAAGTGATCATTGACACGCTCACCGGCGAACACAAGTTATTGCGCGTGGACATACTTCATGACGTGGGCAGCTCACTCAACCCGGCTATTGATCTTGGCCAGGTTGAAGGGGGCTTCCTTCAAGGGGCCGGCTGGCTCACCAGTGAAGAACTGTGGTGGAACAGCGCTGGCAGGCTCATGACCCACGCGCCCTCAACTTACAAGATCCCGGTCTGTAGCGACTGGCCGGGGAAATTCAATGTGGAGCTGGTGGAATGGAGCAAGAATCGCGAGGACACCATTTACCGTTCCAAGGCGGTGGGAGAACCACCGTTTATGCTGGCGATATCGGTGTTCCATGCAATCAAGGACGCCGTTGCATGCACCGGCGAAGGTAGTCCTGCGCTAAATGCCCCGGCCACACCTGAAGAAGTCCTTCAAAGTATTAACGAACTTGCGAGCCGCCGGGCCTGAGATGAACCATTACCAGGAAATCGACGCATTGCTGCAGCAGGGAGTCACCCCTGTGCTTGTGAGCGTTGTGCACGTGGCAGGCTCTGCACCCCGTGAAGCGGGAGCCTTCATGATCGTCACGGACAATGACACTCAAGGCACCATCGGCGGTGGTAATCTCGAGTACGAGGCCATACGTATTGCCAGGGCTGAGCTTGACGGCAGGCAGGTGCAGGCACGACACTTCCTGCAGCTGTTCCCCCTCGGGCCAATGCTGGAGCAGTGCTGTGGCGGTGCCGTGGTGCTGGGTTTTGAAGTATTCACCAGTGCCTCGCGTGGCTTGCTGGCGCAGCTGTCACAGTTTGAAAGAAATGATGCAAGGGCCGTACGTATCAGCCATGTATCACATCACGGGTCACTGCAAAACAGTGGCATGCTGGTTGATGAGCACAATGTCATTGGAGAATTTCACGATACTGCGCTGCAGGAGCTGGCCCTGGTAAAAGCACAGGATTTATTAAGCGACACCGATACAAAACCAGGCATACAGCTACATTCCCTGTCCGGTGAAGGCTTTGCACTTCCCAGTATTGATGATGTACTGGTTTTCGAATTGATAAAGCCGGTAGATTTCCAGGTGGCCGTGATGGGCGCGGGTCACGTGGGAACAGCACTGGTTAACATTCTCAGCCTGTCACTACCCTGCCAGGTCACCTGGGCTGACACACGAAGTGAACAGTTCAAACGGGATTTACCAGCAGGGGTAAACACGCATGTGTTCCAGGATCCTTTCCAGGTGGTGCAGTCACTCAGGCCCGGCAGTTACTGCCTTATCATGACCCATTCGCACCAGCTTGATCAGCAGCTCTGCGAAGCAATGCTGCAACGGGATGACCTGGCATTTGTCGGACTCATCGGTTCAGCAACAAAGTTAAAGCGTTTTCAGAAACGCCT
>CAZXDV010000124.1:0-8710 GCA_964639535.1 uncultured Enterobacteriaceae bacterium
CCGAGGATACCAATCCTGTCGCCGGGGCTGATACTTAGCTGAACGTTTTCCAGGATTTTCCTGCTGTCATATCCAACCACAACATCCCTTAGCTTTATTAACGGATCTGACAGTTTGCCCTCGGTATTGATTTTGAAAGTGAAAGGTGAGTTGATGTTGGCAGCAGCTATATGCTCCATGCGGTCTAATTCCTTGAGCCGGCTCTGTGCCTGGCGTGCCTTTGTCGCCTTAGCCCTGAAGCGGGTTACAAAGGCCTCAATTTCTTTTTTCCTGCGCTGTTGCTTTTCAAACAGGGCCTGCTGTTGGGATAGCTGCTCACTCCGCTGCTGCTCATAGGCACTGTAATTACCCCTGAAAGTTTTTAGCTGTCGGTCCTCGATGCGAGCAACCTGCTTCACCGTCTTGTCGAGGAAATGACGATCATGTGAAATGAGCAAAATAGCTCCGCGGTATTTATTCAACCAGTCCTCAAGCCAGATGGTGGCGTCAAGATCCAGGTGATTGGTTGGCTCATCCAGTAGCAGTAAATCGGCAGGACAAAACAGCACACGTGCCAGGTTCAGGCGGATCCTCCACCCCCCGGAGAAGTTACTGTAGGGTAAATCAAGCTCTGTCTCGTTAAAACCAAGCCCGGCCAGGATGCTTTCGGCGCGGGAGTTAGCGTCATAGGCCCCGGCATTTTCAAGCTCCTCGTGGATAGCAGCTATGCTGTTTTCGTCTCCCGACTGTTCCGCCGAGGCAAGCCCTGCCTGCAGCTGGCGTAAATGGCCATCTCCATCGAGCACAAATTCAACTGCGTTTTTCCCGGAGCCCTGCATCTCCTGCTCCATGTGTGCGATTCGCAGCCCCCTGGAAATTGTCAATTCCCCGCTGTCCAGCTCAAGTGTTCTGCTGAGAAGACCAAGCAAGCTGGTTTTTCCCACCCCGTTGGCGCCAATTAGCCCAATATGCTCACCCTTTTGCACCTGGAAATTACAGTTTTCCAGGAGGCATATGGGTCCACGCCTCAGCGTTACGTTTTCAAGTCTTATTATCATGTCCTGCCCTGGCTGAACTGTATCGTCATCACTATCGAGATTTTAAAACAAATGTTCACTCTATCCGTGCTTTCCCATACACTGGCAGCCGGTTCCAATGGAGTTGTATCGCAAAACCTGCAAACCAGGGAATATTCCGCTTAATACCTGACACTCGAATATGCAACTCACCCTTATGCCGCTGAAGGAACGGTCCCATGTTTAAATTATTTCGTACAAAAGGATTTTTTGCCTACACCCTGATGATATTTCTCAATGCTTTTGTCGATCTCGGGCATAAGATCGTTATTCAAAACACCATCCTCAAGATTTATGAAGGGCAAACACAAATAATACTGATTGCAATAGTCAATGCCTTAATCCTGCTACCTTTTATATTGTTGTTTACACCAGCTGGCTTCCTGTCAGACAAGTTCCCAAAGAATCGCGTAATGCGCTTCAGTGCCTGGGTAGTCCTGCTACTGACCAGTCTTATAACACTTTTTTACTACCTTGGCTGGTTCTGGCCTGCCTTTTGTATGACTTTTATTCTTGCCATGCAAAGTGCATTTTATTCCCCGGCCAAGTATGGCTATATCAAGGAGCTTGTTGGAAAAGATCGACTCGCAGTGGCAAACGGCGTTGTCCAGGCGGCCACGACTATCGCGATCCTGGCAGGGATTTTTATTTATTCAGTCCTCTTCGAGATAATGCTTTCTGGCGAGGAGTACGACTCAAAATCAGACATTCTCCTGCTTATCGCCCCACTCGGCTGGTTCCTTGTTTGTAATGCCGTTATTGAATTAACCAGCGCGCATTTTCTTCCACAGCAAAAGGAAACAGACAGGGTTCTCAAGTTTGACATTGGCAAATACCGCTCCGGCACCTATCTCAGGAACAACCTGGCGGCAGTGAAGGGCCACAAGATTATTTTTCTTTCCATAATTGGTCTTTCCATATTCTGGGCAATCTCCCAGGTCATGATTGCTGCTTTTCCAGTCTATGCCGAGGAAACCATGCTCGTCAGTAATACTGCGATAATCCAGGGAATGATAGCCTGCGCAGGAATAGGCATCATGCTTGGCTCATTGATTGCTGGCAGGGTCTCCAGGAATCATATAGAAACAGGCTTGATCCCCCTTGGCTCTTTTGGCGTAGCCACCTGCCTGATTCTGTTGCCTGGTTTTGAGAACCCGGTATTGATAAGCCTTACATTTTTGTCACTTGGTTTGTTTGGTGGTTGTTTCATAATTCCGTTAAACGCCCTTATCCAGTTTCATGCGGGAGAAAAGAACCTGGGCCGGGTTCTGGCAGGCAATAATTTTATACAGAACGTGGTCATGCTGAGTTTCCTGGCCCTGACTGTTATCTTTGCCTACTACGGTATCGGAAGCGTGGGCTTGTTCATTATCCTTTCATGTGTAGCGATTGGTGGCGCCCTCTACACACTCTATACCCTTCCCCAGTCGCTGCTGCGATTCCTGGTTAGCATCGTAATAGGTCGGCGTTATAGTCTTGAAGTCCTGGGATTAAGAAACATGCCAGAGAGCGGTGGCGTGTTAATGCTTGGTAATCATATCAGCTGGATAGATTGGGCCATCCTGCAAATGGCATCACCTCGCCCAATCAGGTTCGTGATGGAACGTAGTATCTATGAACGCTGGTACCTTCGGCGCTTCCTCGATTTTTTTGGCGTGATACCTATATCCCGCGGATCCAGCAAAAATGCCCTGGCATCCATCACTGATATGATCAATGCAGGAGAAGTTGTTTGTCTTTTCCCCGAGGGAACAATCAGTCGCTCCGGGCAGCTCGCAGTTTTCCAGACAGGTTATGAAAGGGCCGCCGCGGGTGCCGATGGAATCATTTTACCTTTTTACCTGCGTGGCTTATGGGGCAGCTGGTTTTCACGCTCCAGTGACAAGTTGAAATCTATCAGGGGTGACAGCGTCAAGCGTGACATTATCGTGTCCTTCGGCAGCCCCCTTCCCATTGATACCCGGGTTGAGGAATTGAAGCAGCGAATATTTGACCTGTCCATTGAGTCCTGGCAGAGGTACACGGAGACATTACCCATTCTCTCCCACGCCTGGTTAGCCACGGTAAAACGCATGGCGTCGGAACCGGCTATTGTCGATTCAAGTGGTTCCGCCCTTTCCTACCGGAAAATGGCGGCGGTGACGATCGCCTTTACCAGGCACATTCGAAGACAGGCCAGTGGCGACAACATTGGCCTGCTTTTGCCAACCAGTAGCGCCGGGGCGATGATGAACATGGCTGTACTCATGTGCGGTAAAACAGTGGTCAATCTTAACTTCAGCAGCAGCGAAGAAAGTCTGCTTGCATGCTCCCAAAAGGCGCGCCTTACAACTATTTATACTTCCAGGAAATTTATCGAGAAACTCGCGTCGCGTGGTATATCTGTTGATAATCTGCTGGATCAGCACGACATCCATTATCTTGAGGACATGGCGGAGCAATTAAACCGCCCTGCCCTGGTATCAGACATTTTACTGATTAGTATACTTCCCCTGTTTGCGCTGAAGATGATTTATTGTCGTAATGTTTCCCTCGACGATTGCGCTGCCATTCTCTTCTCAAGTGGCAGCGAAGGCGAGCCCAAGGGAGTCATGTTGAGCCACCGCAACATAATGGCTAATCTCAAGCAAATATCCGATGTGCTAAACACCGAGAACACCGATGTCATGATGGCAACATTGCCTCTTTTTCATGCCTTTGGACTCACTGTAACAACCTTCATGCCCTTGATCGAAGGCATTCCTGTCGTATGTCACCCCGATCCAACTGATGGCGTGAATATCGGCAAGGCCGTAGCCCGGTACAGGGCAACAATACTTTGTGGCACATCAACATTTCTGAGACTGTATGCCAGGAATAGCCGCGTTCATCCCCTGATGTTTGATTCACTTCGAGTTGTGGTTGCCGGCGCTGAAAAACTTGGTGACGATGTCCGAAAGGCATTCAAATTGAAATTCAACAAGGATATTTACGAAGGCTATGGAGCAACTGAAACCACGCCGGTGGCGAGTGTCAATATCCCGGACCATCTTGACGCCCGGTACTGGAGGGTACAACTCGGTTCAAAAGAAGGGACAGTTGGCATGCCACTACCCGGAACCAGTTTCAAAATCGTTGACCCGGATTCCCTGGAAGAACTGGAATCAAACCAGGACGGCTTAATCCTCATTGGAGGAACCCAGGTGATGCTGGGTTACCTTGACGATCCTGCGAAAACGACTGACGTTATCGTCGAACTGGATGGCAAGAGATGGTACAAGTCCGGTGATAAGGGGCACCTGGACGAAGACGGTTTCCTGGTAATTGTTGATCGTTATTCTCGATTTGCAAAGCTCGCTGGGGAGATGGTAAGCCTTGGTGCAGTTGAAGAAAAAATACGGGAAATAATTGCTAACGATGAGGTTGATATCATTGCCACCAGCATTCCTGATGACAAAAAAGGAGAGAAAATTATATTGCTGGTCTCTGGAGTCGCTGATCCGGAACAACTTCGGGCGGAATTGATAAATTCCGACTTCCCGGCCTTGATGCTTCCCTCTACTTTTCTCGAAGTTGATGAAATCCCCAAGCTGGGAAGTGGAAAACCGGATTTTCGCCGGGCCAGGGAAATTGCACTTGGGGACCCTGGTGATTAATGTCGCACCCGGCTGAAGTCCCGTTCAGCGCTTTCAATAGCACTCTCAGTAATCGTATCGAGTAATTCCTTGTCAACGGAATCCAGTGATTTCAACTGGAATTGCTTCAACTGGCTCAGGAACAGGCTGATTTCATCATCAGGCATGGCAATCACCTGCATCCCATTCAACAGGCGGAATAACAGGCTTGGAAGCAACTGTATCTTGTTTTGCCGGTCATAATAACCACAGTCTGTATTGGTCAGCCAGATCAGATCGTCCATAGTTTGCTGCGCAGCATTCCAGGCAATGCTGTTTTCTGAGTACTTCCTGTAAACATCTTCAAGAAAACACCTCCAGTGTTTTAGCAAGAAGCTACGCACGAAGTGTGGCACCTTGTGACCATTTATCCTGGATTCAATACGTTCTGTGATCCTGTATCTAAGCAATGACTCTCTACTTTCACTATCCTGCATGATGTCTACCGTTTTATCCTCTTCTAGTTGATTCTTCCCCTCGTTGCTTTTCTCCAGGAGGCTGTTTATATCTGAATAAATATTTTTCAGGTCTTCATTTACTCTTTTCTCAAACACCTCGAACATTATCTTGCGTATTTCGTCACCTGACTTGATATCCCAGCACGCTTCCCTGAAAGCCTCATATACAATTTCGGGCTGGAGAGGGTTGAGCCTGGCTGGCGTATCAAGCAGGCAACTGAGTTTCCTGTCTAGCTCGAGCAAAGTCTTGCTGCACTCCTGCTTGATATTACTTAAAGACTTCTCCATGGAAGGCGTCACGATGGCGTGAGCGCCGGAATTGGATAACTCTTCTCTCTTTTCTTCAGTGAGCTCACCCTTGTTACTCAGGAATTGCAACTCTCCATCAAACAGGTTGATAAAACGCCTTTCAAATCGTGTTTTAATTTCTACCCTTTTCATTCGTATTTCCCTGATTGCCTCGTAACAGGCTGCCTCATTATTTTCAGTCATCCTGCTCTGCGCAATGGTGTGAAGCTTCTCGTCGACTTCATTTAACATTGCTGTCAGGGATGAACGCATTCTCCTTGTCATTATTTGGCGACATTCCTGTATCAGTGTTCTTGATTTATTTTCTTGCATGATAATTTTTTGTCCGCTAATTAAAATTTAAATAGACAGTCCTTGATTGTTTTTATTTATCCTGCGTTTCATAGTAGTTATAACTCGTCGCTGGTTTCTGACAACGTGTATTGAGCTGATTGCGGCACAGGTCACAAACCATCTGCATGAAATTGAGACACTGTTCACGAGTTGACAGGAATTAACTAAAGAAACGACGCTCAAGGACGCTTTTGTCTCCTGTGACAGACATTTTTCTAACCTGTATTGGGTAGCTGATTTATAACTGTCTGTTTTTCTGGATATTTTCTCTTGGCACAGCGATTGCGTAGTACCAGGGTAATTACCCCGGGAGCATTGTCATGAAAGTCTCAGATAAGGAACTGGAACAGATAAGGAAACAGCACGAAAACTTCCAGGAACTCGTGCAGGGATGTAGCCGCGAAGAACTTGGGCAATGCGCGAAGCTACTTGCCATGTACGTCACGATATACAAGCAAAGATATGGCGACCTGCCACTGGAGAAGCTGACAGATATAACTGACCTTACCGCAGTAAACCGGGAGCTCTCTGTGATTATCAGGGAAGCATTAGACGAAGCGAGCACCATGCTTGAAGTTGTCTGCGACGAACAACGTCAGCAAAGCAGTAATTTTCATTACTACCCCCAGCAGCATACGATTAACTAGAAAATCGTTTTATCAACCCGTAGCCTCAAAGTCCGGTGGGTATCCTTTAAGGAAAGAATCTATACCTTCCCGTGCCGCGTCGGTGCAGGCACTTTCTGCAAAAGCTTCGTAACCCCGTTCCAGGGCTTCTTCAAAACTGTTTTCTGCCGCTGCAGCCACTATTCCATCACACATGATCTGCAATACCCTGGCACTGAGTATTTTCCCGTCTGCGCTGACCGGGTGGTTAACTTCCCGAATAATAGGCTTTATCCTGACAGCTTCGTTCCTGATCCCAAGCTCGGCATCAACCAGGTCTCTTGCCAGCCAGACCGCCGCAGGGACAAGGTTCATATGCTTGTCAACAAGTGTGTTTATCATGCCGAGCTCAGCGGCGGTATCGGCTTCTATTTTCTCACCCCTGGTAAGCATGGCATGAAATGTTGCCGAGGCGCGCGGCCATCTGCGGTATGGAACAACCAGCCCACCAATTCCAGGAACAATGCCCAGCTTCACTTCAGGAAATTGAAGCCAGGTTTCGCGTACCGAGACAATGCCATGACATCTCATGGCAAGTTCGAGACCACCTCCAAGGGCCATGCCATTGACTGCGGCAACAACCGGTTTTTTGCTGTTATCGAGATAGCGCAACAGTCGCGAACAATCTCTTGCGTACTGCAGGGAACCCTCGCGGTCGCCAAGCATATCTGTGAACCGGCCGATATCAGCACCTGCTGAAAACGATTTCATTCCGTAACCCGTTATGACAAAACCTGTTACAGCAGGATCATTTTCATACTCCTGCAGCACTCCCAGTATCTCGTCAGTCATTTCATCATGTAGTGCATTTAGCGCGTCAGGTCGTCGTAGCGTTAATATTTTTACGCCTTCGAGTTCATCCAGCAGTACGAACCTGCGAAAATTGCTGTACTCAACGACCGGCCGTGTGGCAGTCGGCATACCCGGTTTATAATTACTGAATTTGCCAAGGATTCGTTCTACTTCTTTTTCACCCATATCTCTCATCAGGTGAAGAGGCCCTTTCCTGAAGGCAAATGCCAGGCGGGCGCCCAAATCCAGGTCTTCAGCTCTGCCGATATTCCGGTCGAGAATGTCTACAGACTGGGAGAACAGGACACCAAGCAGGCGATCCCGTATTTCAGCATGAAGCTCGGGAGTGAGCTCTGCCTTTTCACCGGGATTAATGGTGTTCCAGGTGCCCGCCTCGGAAAAAACCGTCGCTGGCTTGTAATGCGCCCCCTCTATCTCGGCCTGGAGCGTATTGGTCTCAATGATTATTGGATTTCCATTGGCCAGGTTTAAAACATAGAAGGGCCCGGCATGGGCAAACTCGTGTGCTACAAAATCAATTTGCGCAGGACTGGCGACATCGAGCAGCAGTGCAGCTTCGTTGCACCAGTTATCGAATATTCGGTCCAGCATAAAACAAACAGCGTCGCTGGTAATGATAGGCACCTTGTCCGTTACATAAAAAAACCAGCGCAGGTACTGCAGGATGAATCCATCCAGCTTTTCCCAGCCAATCACTTCCACCGCTGGGTTTCTAAACGCCGGAGCAAAGAAGTGGGTCACTGTCGAGCGCTCAGGCTGCACCATGTGCGAGAACATCATCTCGGCGGGAATGGAGCTGGAGTTGGAAGTGATTATCGTGTTCTCGGCAACAATCTCTTCTACCTGGGAAAAGATATTTCGTTTTAGCTCTAGGTTTTCCGTGGCAGCCTCGATGACCCAGTCACAATATGCCAGTGCCTGGTAGTCCACTGAAGGAATAATGTTTTCCCGCACCTCGGCGGCCTGTTCTTCTGACAGTTTAGCGTTCCTGACACCCTTGTCCGCATACCGGTAGATTCGCTCGATGGCAACATCCAGTGCTTTCTCATTTATATCTACCAGCACAAGCTTCAAGCCGGGAATCGCACTCTTCAGGTAATAGGCAATATCCGGCCCGATGGTACCGGCACCTATAATGCCGACCCACTTTGGCAACTCCCTGGTCGGCTGCAGCAGGATGGGGTTGGTTCTTTTTTTTCTGAACGGCATGGATTTTCAGGTCGGTCCCGGTTTGATACTGCGGTTTACCCGGCGTTCGCCATTTCTGTTAATCGAACCTTATCGACCTTTCCGACAGCGGTTTTTGGCAAAGCCTCAACAAATCTGAACTCGCCAGGTAACTTGTACTTGGTCAGCTTTTGCTGGCAATGAGCAACTATATCTTCTTCTGAAAGCTCGACATTTTCTGGGACAATAAATGCCAC
>CAZXDV010000125.1:0-8620 GCA_964639535.1 uncultured Enterobacteriaceae bacterium
GAAAAAATTCACCCCATCAATATCCATACTGAACAGATTAAAAACAGACAATATGGATATTGATGGGGTGAATTTTTCTGGAGAAAAAATTCACCCCATCAATATCCATACTGAACAGATTAAAAACAGACAATATTTTTCTTCATGCAAGGCACGAGTCTTTTTAAAAACGGAGTGTACACGAAAGTACATGAGTATTTTAAAAAGACGAGAACGAAGTATGGCGAAAAAAGAGCAGTTTTTTAATTGGCGGATTGGAGTTGCGCGTAGGCCAATACTAACCATTTTGCACCCGCCTCCTCAAAATGCACCTGCACCCTGGCATGACTGCCGCTGCCTTCAAGATTCAGCACCACGCCTTCGCCGAAACGCTTGTGCACCACTCGTTGCCCGAGAGAAAAATCTCCTTCCTCTTCCAGCACCTCTCCCTCGGCCTGAAACATCGCAGTATTCATTGCGCCACCGCCCAGCCTGATTTCATTAATCAGCTCGCTCGGCACCTCGGTGAGAAAGCGCGATGGCTGCGGATAATAATCAGAACCATGCATGCGACGGTGCTGGGCAAATGTCATGGTCAGTTTTTCCTTTGCCCGCGTGATACCGACATAACAAAGACGTCGTTCCTCTTCCAGTTGCAAGAGGTCATCACTGCTGCGCTGGTGGGGGAAAAGCCCCTCTTCAAGACCGACGAGGAAAACCCTTGGAAACTCCAGGCCCTTGGCAGAGTGCAGCGTCATCAGGTGCACGCAGTCACTGTAGGCATCCGCCTGTGTCTCGCCTGCTTCAAGTGCAGCGTGTGAAAGAAATGCCGGCAGGGGCTCAAGATCTCCGTGGGCATCTTCATTTACCTCGAACTCGCTGGCCGCGGTGACGAGTTCTTCCATGTTCTCGATACGGGCGAGACCCTTCTCGCCTTTCTCCTTGCGAAAGTGTTCCACCAGCCCGCTTTGCTTTACAACGGTATCTACTGCTTCATCCAGGTTTAGCTGGCGAATGTCCTCGCCCATTTGCTGCATCAGCAGGAGGAAAGCCTTCAGCGCATTCAGAGCCCTTGCAGACAGGGACTTTTGTTCAATGATATTGACTGCGGATTGCCACAGGGAAATGTTTTCCGTGCGCGCAACCTGTCGCAGTTCTTCCAGCGTGCGCTGACCGATGCCTCGCGTGGGCGTGTTGACGATACGTTCAAAGGACGCGTCATCATCGGGGTAAGTGGCAAGACGCAGGTAAGCCAGCGCATCCTTGATCTCGGCGCGCTCATAGAAACGCATTCCGCCGTACACGCGGTAGGGGATGTTCGCCTGCATCAGCGCTTCTTCCATTACGCGGGACTGGGCACTGACACGGTACAAGACGGCGTTGTCGTTATAGATAGATATATCCCGCTTCGCAGCGCGTATGCACTCCACCACGTAACGTGCCTCGTCATGCTCGTTATAGGCGGAATACAGGTCGATCTTTTCCCCTTCCTCATCCTCGGTCCACAGCTCCTTGCCGAGGCGGGTGTCATTATTTGAAATCAGCGAGTTCGCGGCTTTTAAAATATTGCCACTGGAGCGATAGTTCTGCTCCAGCTTCATTAAATGGGTGTTTGGTATATCACGCTGAAACTGCTGCATGTTTTCCACTCGTGCGCCACGCCATCCATAAACAGACTGGTCATCATCGCCCACGGCAAACAGCGCGCCGGTATCGCCCACAAGCAGTCTTAACCATGCATACTGCAGCGCATTGGTGTCCTGGAACTCGTCCACCAGCACGTGGCGAAATCGCTGTCGATAATTTTGCAGTATGCGCTCCTGGTCGCGGAACAGTTCATGCGCGCGAAGTAGTAGCTCGGCAAAATCCACCAGGCCACTGCGTGCACAGGTTTGCTCGTACACCTGGTAGATGTGGATCATTTGCGCGAGGGTAGGATCGCCGTTGTCATCAAGATGCTGCGGTCGTAATCCCTCATCCTTGCTGCCGTTGATAAACCATTGTGTTTCCCGCGGCGGAAACTGCGACTCATCCAGCTGCATGGACCGAATAACCCGTCGAATGGTGCGATACTGGTCATCACTATCCAGTATCTGGAAGTTCTCACTGAGGCCGGCCTCCTGCCAGTGAGCACGCAGCAATCGATGTGCAATACCGTGGAAAGTGCCGACCCACATGCCGCCAATAGGGCGCTGCAACAGGTTCTCTATGCGTGAGCGCATTTCAGCCGCCGCCTTGTTGGTAAATGTCACGGCGAGAATGCCAAAGGGACTGACTTCCCCGGTCTCTATATACCAGGCAATACGATGCACCAGCACACGGGTCTTGCCGCTACCCGCACCTGCCAGCAACAGGATATTACCGGTGGGCGCAGCGACAGCGTCTCTTTGCGCTTCATTGAGGGAATCGAGTACAGAGGACACATCCATTGGCGCAATTCTATCAGAATGCAGCTTAAAGCTGTGCCTGAATGACAAGCAGATCACATTTGCATCAAGGCGCAACGGCATGGGAAGACATGCCCGGGCCCAAGGGTGCTAGAATACCCCTTTTATCTCGGAGCAAGTATTTAAAGTGGGACAGGACCTGGCCGGCACCGATGAACTGGAAAATATCATCCAGCAAGTACTAGAGGGTGCCAAGAAAGAAGGAGCGACATCAGCCGAGGCTGATATTGCTGTAGGTGAAGGATTATCCGTGACGGTACGCATGGGAGAGCTTGAAACCATCGAGCACCAGCGGGACAAGGGACTCGGCGTGACCGTTTACGCGGGGCAGCGCAAGGGCAGCGCCAGTAGCACGGATTTCAGCCCGCGGGCGATTGAAGAAACTGTCAGGGCCGCCTGTACAATCGCCAGGAATGCCAGCGAAGACCCCTGCGCCGGACTGGTAGACGCCGCCTACCTTGCAAAGGACATCCCGGATCTCGATCTTCACCATAACTGGGACATTGATGCCGAGCAGGCCACTGAACTGGCCATTAGCTGTGAGCGCCATGCCCTTGATTGTGATGACAGGATCACTAATGCCGATGGCACACTTGTGAATACCTATTCCGGGCGACACGTATACGGAAACTCCCATGGCTTCATGGGTGGCTGGGACTGGTCCAACCACAGCCTGGACTGCACTGTGATCGCCGACCAGGACGGTATGCAAAGAGACGGCTGGTACACCAAGTCACGTTGCCCGGACGACCTCGAGGATAGCAGGAGCGTTGGTGAAAATGCCGCGCGGCGCACCGTGGCGCGACTCGGTGCCAGGCAACTAAGTACGCGACAGGCACCGGTGATCTTTGAGGCGCCCGTGGCGAGTGGCCTGTTCAGCGCTTTTATCAGCGCAATTTCCGGTGGCTCCCTTTATCGCAAGGCGAGCTTTATGCTGGACAAGCTGGGTGAACAGGTGTTCAGCCCGGACATTGATATTTATGAAGATCCCTTTTTACCCAGGGCAATGGGCAGCGCAGCCTTTGACTCGGACGGCGCAGCGACGAATCAGCGAACTATTGTCGAGGCAGGGGTACTGCAGGGCTATGTGCTAAGTGCCTACTCGGCACGCAAGCTGGGATTGGAACCGACCGGAAACGCGGGTGGCGTACACAACCTGTTCGTCAAAACCGGCGAACAGGACCTCGCCGGGCTGATGAAAAGCATGGATACGGGCTTACTGGTTACTGACATGATCGGATTTGGCGTTAACCAGGTTACCGGTGACTATTCCCGGGGCGCCTCCGGTTTCTGGGTGGAAAACGGTGAGATCCAGTATCCCGTAGAGGAAATTACCGTGGCTGGAAACCTGCTGGATATGTATCAACAGATCGCAGGCATATCAAGCGATGTGGATACCCGTGGCAATATCAGAACGGGCTCAGTCCTGCTTGAGAACATGACGGTGGCAGGGCAGTAAGCACAACCAAATAAAATAACACCAGGTAGCAGAGTTCATGAGTGCACCCGAGCAAAACATTATCACTGAACAAATCAATGGCAGGTTTGAGCGACTCATCGCCACGGCCAACGAGGTCATCCTGGGCAAGGATAATACAATACGTCTCGCCATCAGCTGTATGCTGGCAGAGGGACACCTGCTTATTGAAGACCAGCCAGGTGTAGGCAAGACAACCCTGGCAAACGTGCTGGCGCGTCTTTTTGGCCTTGAATTACAGCGCATCCAGTTCACCAGCGACCTTCTACCAGCGGACATACTCGGCGTGTCTGTTTATAACCGTGAAACCGAGTCTTTTAGCTTTCATGCCGGCCCAATATTTTCCCAGGTTGTGCTGGCAGACGAGGTTAATCGAGCCACACCCAGGGCCCAGAGCGCGCTTCTCGAAGCCATGGAAGAACACCAGGTCACCATAGAAGGTGAAACACGCGAACTGCCAAGTCCGTTCTTTGTAATTGCAACGCAAAATCCGTCCAACCAGGTGGGCACCTTTCCATTACCGGAGTCACAGCTGGATCGCTTTACCATGCGACTGCAGCTGGGTTATCCCGATAACAATGCCGAGCGCGAACTACTCAAGGGCAGGGACCGGCGGGAAATGCTGAACGAAATATCACCACAGCTATCTGCCGATGACCTGCGTTCCCTGCAGCGGGAAGTCACGCAGGTGCGCGTGGCCGATGCCTTGCTTGATTACCTGCAGAACCTGCTGGACTACAGTCGCAGCTGTGGCGAATACAGCAGCGGTCTTTCTCCTCGCTCGGGGCTCGCCGTGCTGCACTGCGCGAGGGCATGGGCGCTGTTACATGACCATGATCACGTATTGCCGGAAGACATACAGGCAGTCCTGCCGAGCGTTATCGGGCATCGTCTTCGCGGTCTACAGGATGACTCTCTCGAGTCTGCCTCTACTCCAGCCGAAGATCTCATCGCAAGGGTACCAATTCCCTGATGTCTACAAGCATAGTCCTGGAAAGGTTGCCCGAAGCACTGGGCAATATTCCAGGTGCTGCCTTGCCCAGGCGCAAGCGTGTTTATATTTTCATGACTCGCTTTGGTTTTATCTATGGCGTGAACATGCTTGTCATGCTTGTCGGCGCCATCAATTACAGTAACAGCCTCGCCTATGCGCTGACTTTTTTCCTTGGCAGCCTGTTTCTCGTGAGCATGCTGCATACCTATAGCAGCCTGCGCGGGCTGGTTATCAGCGGCCTGCCACCGGGACCGGTTTTCGCCGGCCAGGAAGCGCGCTTTCCCCTTCGCTTTGATAATCGCGTGGGAAAGTTGCGACCGGCGATCCTGCTACAGGCACGCAGTGGCAGGAAAAAAGGCATTTTTCGAAAAACGGTGTACGAGGGCACTACCGTGGTGGATGTCAGTGCAGAAAGTATTCAAAGCTTTGACTTTCCCATGCAGGCCAAAAAACGCGGTTTACTGAAGCCAGGCAGGATAAAAATTTCTAGCACCTGGCCCCTGGGGCTATTCGAGGCCTGGTCCTACCTGGAAATAGAACAGGCCTGTATCGTGTACCCGGCTCCAGGGGGTACGCAACAATTGCCACCGGCGACACTTCTTGATGAAGAGGAGGCGCTCTCGGGCAAGGGGATCGGCACCGAGGATTTTATTGGCTTCAGGCAATACCAGGATGGCGACTCGATGCGAGCAGTGGACTGGAAAGCCTACGCTCGAGAGCGCGGACTGGTAAGCAAGCGATTCAGTGGCAGGGGGACAAAAAAGGTACTGCTGTCCCTTGCTTCAAGCAGCGGCAACAACCTGGAGAGCTCACTCTCACAGCTTTGCCGCTGGGTGCTGGTGGCCGAGCAGCAGGAGCTTCGCTACAGCCTGGACCTGCCGGGTAGTGAAGCACCAGCACCTGGAAATGGTGATGACCATTGCCGACAGTGCCTGGAGATGCTGGCAAGCTATGGACTGGAAAATGAATAAGCTGCTGCTTTACCTCCAGCGCGTTCGCCCGGAGCTCACCTGGTTCAGCGCAGCATTGATGCTTGCCGTTGTGCCACATGCCCTGAGACTCCCTTTCTGGATGCCAATGCTGTTCTACGGTCTCGCTGCCTGGCGCCTCTACATGGACACCCAGGTGAACAGTCGCATCGGCAGGCGATCCCTGGCGTTTCGCTATGGCAGGCAGATAGTGATGATCGTTATCGTTGTCGGCGTTATGAATAGCTATGGCACTCTCGTAGGAAGGGATGCAGGTGTCGCACTCCTGGTGTTGCTGGCGGGCATGAAGTTACTTGAACTAAAAAGCGAACGCGATTACTACATTGCTTCATTCATCTGCATGTTCCTGGTGCTGACAAATTTTCTTTACTCGCAAAACATCCTGTCGGCACTTTACATGCTTTGCTCTGTCGGCCTGGTTGTCACGGCAATGATAAGCCTGAATGACAGGAACCACGGTACGAGCGTCAAGCAGCGTGCCCGCCTGGCAGGCACCATGCTGCTACAGTCCATACCAATTTTACTCCTGCTGTTTATCCTGTTTCCCCGTCTTGATGGTCCGCTCTGGGGCCTGCCCAAGGATGCACTGGCAGGCACTTCCGGCCTGGATGACCAGATGTCACCGGGACAGATAAGTCAGCTCAGCCTGTCAAACAAGATCGCGTTTCGCGTGGAATTCGAGGGAGAAGTACCCGACAACACCGAGCTTTACTGGCGTGGACCGGTGATGTGGTATAGCGATGGGGTGAAATGGGTCGGTGACAGGCGCAAGCGTGAGAAGGCGGACATAGAGTTTAGTGGCAGGCCATTTGATTACACGGTAACCATGGAGGCAACCGATCAGAACTGGCTTTACGGACTTGAAATGGTGGAACGCGCCCCACCCAAGTCGAGAATCACCGACGATCGCCAAATCCTCACCAGTTCTATCATACGAGCGCGCAAGCGTTACCAGCTTCGCTCCTATGCTGATTTCACCCTGCAGGCGGTTGATGAGATTGAGCGGCGCATGGCCCTGCAACTACCACAGGGCTATCACCCACGTGCACGCGAGCTGGCAAAGTCATGGCGCGATGAAGGCAGGGACTCCCGTGAAATCGTTACACGGGCACTGCGCATGTTTAACCAGGAGGATTTCTACTACACCCTTACTCCGCCGCTGTTGCTGGAAGATAACGTTGACCAGTTCCTGTTTGACACAAGGCAGGGGTTTTGCGAACACTACGCCGCCTCGTTTGTTATCCTCATGCGTGCAGCCGGCGTGCCGGCAAGGGTAGTTACCGGTTACCAGGGCGGTGAAATGAATCCAGTTGGAAATTACATGATCGTCCGGCAAAGAGATGCCCACGCCTGGTCAGAGGTGTGGTTTGAAGACCAGGGCTGGGTGCGTATTGATCCCACCGCTGCCGTGGCACCGGAGAGAATCAGGGACGGGATTGATAATGCCTTGCCCGACAGCCTGGTGGAGATACCCCTTGGCATACAGAACGAAGTGGCGCTGGATATCTGGCGACGTCTCAGGTACCGCCTTGACGCGCTCAACAACCGCTGGAACCAGTGGGTCCTGGGCTATGATAACAATCGCCAGTCAAGGTTCCTGAGCAAGATTGGCTTTGGCAACATGGACTGGCGCGGCATGACCACTTCCCTGTTAATACTTGTTTCTTCCTTTCTCGTTATCATTGCATGGTTGCTGTTCCGACCCGGTGACAGGGTTAAGGACAGGGCGCGAATGCTGTATGATCATTTTTGCAGGAAGCTTGCTGCCTGCGGGATTGATCGCAAGGTAAACGAAGGGCCAAGGGATTTTGCACAACGCGCTGCTCGCACAAGGCCGGATCTACAGCAGGCCATTGAAGAAATAAGCCGCCTGTATATCAATATTCGCTATCGTGAAAGGGATGATTTACTGGATGAGTTCAAATCACTTGTCAGGGCCTTCAGGCCTCTACCAACCCGGGCCAGGCCTGGTACATGACCAGTTACTCGATTGATGAACAAGCTCGAAGAAGCTGACCTGCTTTCGCTGTCCACGCAGGCCCTTTTTAAAGATATTGATCTGCAGGGCCTGCAGGAACTTCTTGGGCATTGCGAACTAAGAGTCTTCAGGAAAAATGAAGTGCTGATCGAAAGTGGCGATGAACAGCACTTTCTTTACATGATCATAGAAGGCAGCTTTCGTGTTCATCTCCCGGTGGATATCAATGAGCCCATCGCCACACTCAAGAGCGGCGAATGTATCGGCGAGATTGCCCTGATTGACCACCAGCCCGCCTCCGCAAGCGTCATCGCGGACGCGGAATCGCGCACTTTTGTCATCAGTCACAAGGTGTTCTGGCAAATGCTGCAGCATAATCACAGTATTGCGCTAAACCTGTTGATGGTGCTCACGCGTCGTCTTCGTGAGGGCCACTCTGTCATCACTCGCATCAGGGAAATGCTCAGTGAACATGAGTACAACGCCACCGTGGACTCGCTCACCGGTCTCTATAATCGACGCTGGCTGGATAACATGCTGAACAGGATGGTATATCGTTGCCAGACCAGCGGCATCGACTTCAGCGTGCTCATGATCGACATTGATCACTTCAAGAACTTCAACGATGAGCACGGACATATCGCCGGGGATGCCGCGCTCAGGCACGTGCACCCCGGCCTGGGCGGCATCAAGCTTGTCAGCGTTCGCCCGGCGACCGATGGCAACCAGTACCTTGTCGTAGATTTCCGACTCGGG
>CAZXDV010000126.1:0-5120 GCA_964639535.1 uncultured Enterobacteriaceae bacterium
GATCCACTCAGCGGTAAAAAGGAATTCCACCAGGGCGTTGATTTCGCGGGGAAACCGGATACGCCAATAACCGCGGTAGCAGCCGGTATTGTCATTTGGTCAGGCATACGTTATGGCTATGGCAACCTGGTGGAGGTAAGCCACGGCAATGGTTACACCACGCGCTATGCGCATAATCGCAAAAACCTGGTTTCAGTCGGGGAAAAAGTGGAAAAAGGTGAAATTATTGCGCTCATGGGGGCCAGCGGCCGCAGTACCGGCACCCACGTGCATTTTGAAGTGCTGAGACACGGAAAGCACCTGAATCCCAACAAGTACCTGTCCCTGAAGTAGAGTCCTTACCCGCAGCCCCCGGAATAGACGATTTAGCCAGGCTTGAGCCCCGGCGCGGACTGTTTTTCACCATGTATCGTTTCTTATTGCAATCTCGTATAATGCGCCCGTTTTTAAGGGTTTCGCCCGTTTTATTGATTCAAATTATTCGGAGGTCCTGAGAATCCGTAGAGCCCCGGATCTTCCCTGGTTGACCGTCAGTATCCCAAGCGAGCTGTCACTGAATTAATAGGCTTGGAACGCGTGAATTTCCATAATCAGGCCCAATATACAGGGAAACGTTATTTTGCAGGATAAAGATGCTTAGAAAAATTTTTACTTCAATTTTCGGTAGTCGAAATGACCGTGTAATAAAGCGGTTGAGAAAGAATGTCGTCGCCATTAACAAGCTGGAAGCCGAAATTGAAAAGCTTCGGGATGCCGAGTTTCCCCATGAAACTGAGAAACTGAAGCAGCGAATCGAGGATGGCGAAACCCTGGACCAGGTTCTTCCCGAGGCCTTTGCGCTGGTTCGTGAGGCAGCCAGGAGAAGCCTGGGTATGCGTCATTTTGATGTGCAGCTTATCGGGGGCATGGTGCTGCATCACGGTAATATCGCCGAGATGCGTACCGGTGAAGGTAAAACCCTGGTTGCGACTTTACCTGCCTACCTCAATGCATTAACCGGTCAGGGTGTGCATATTGTCACCGTCAACGATTATCTCGCACAACGTGACGCAGAGTGGATGGGAGCAATTTACAGTTTTCTTGGCCTGACCACCGGGGTCATTATTTCCGGCATGGATAATGAGGCGCGTCAAAATGCTTACGCCGCTGATATTACCTACGGAACCAATAACGAGTTTGGTTTCGATTACCTGCGTGACAACATGAAGTTTCGCCAGGAAGACCAGGTTCTTCGAGGCCTGAATTACGCCATCGTGGACGAGGTCGACTCCATCCTTATTGACGAGGCGCGTACCCCCTTGATTATCTCAGGCCCGGTTGATGATCGTTCCGACCTTTATGTCTCGATAAACAAGATCGTTCCCCAGCTGGTCAAGCAGGTCGCCGAGGACGGTCCCGGCGATTTCAGCCTGGATGAGAAGTCCAAGCAGGCTCACCTGACCGAGGATGGTCACGAGCACGTTGAAGAACTGTTTGTTAAAAACGGGATTATTGCCCAGGGTCAAAGCCTGTATGACCCGGTGAATATCCCGGTACTGCATCACCTTAATGCCGCTTTACGTGCCCATAACCTGTTCCAGAACAACGTTGACTATATCGTCAAGGATAACGAGGTGGTGATTGTTGATGAGTTTACCGGCCGAACCATGCCGGGGCGCAGGTGGTCTGATGGCCTGCACCAGGCTATCGAAGCCAAGGAAGGGGTGCCTATCCAGAATGAGAACCAGACGCTTGCAACCATTACCTACCAGAACTATTTCAGGCTCTATAACAAGTTATCCGGTATGACCGGTACTGCGGACACAGAAGCGTTTGAGTTCCAGCAGATTTACGGTCTTGAAGTGGTGGTAGTGCCGACACACATGGAAATGATCCGTGATGACCAGGCCGACATGATTTTCCTGACTGCACGGGAAAAGTACAACGCCATTATTGAAGATATCAAGAACAGCGTGGATGGCGGTCAGCCGGTACTTGTCGGTACCGCATCAATCGAAGTTTCTGAGTACCTGTCCGGGTTGCTCAACAAGGAGAACATCCAGCACCAGGTTTTAAATGCCAAGTTCCACCAGAAAGAAGCGGAGATTATCTCGCAGGCCGGTATTCCCGGAACGGTGACCATTGCCACGAACATGGCCGGGCGAGGCACCGATATCGTGCTTGGCGGCAATGTTGAAGCTGAGATCAAGAGCCGGGAAAACGCCGATGAAAGGGAAATTGAGAAGCTGAGGTCGGACTGGCAGGAACGTCACCAGAAGGTGCTTGATAGCGGCGGGCTGCGAATTATTGGCACCGAAAGACACGAATCGCGACGTATTGACAACCAGCTGAGAGGGCGCGCCGGCAGGCAGGGAGATCCGGGTGCAAGCCGTTTCTACCTGTCCCTTGAAGATAACCTGATGCGTATCTTTGCATCTGAAAAAGTAGCAGCGGTGATGCAGAAGCTCGGCATGGAAGAAGGTGAAGCGATAGAGTCAGGACTTGTTACCAAGGCCATTGAAAATGCGCAACGAAAAGTGGAAGCGCACAACTTCGATATGCGAAAACACCTGCTGCAGTATGATGACGTGGCTAACGATCAGCGTAAGGTCATTTATGAATGGCGAAACGAGCTACTTGGCAGCGAAGATATCAGTGAAGATATACAGGCCATGCGCGAAGATGTGGTGGACAACACTTTCTATTCTTATATTCCCCCCGGTAGTCATGATGAGCTGTGGGAAAGCCGTGAACTGTCCGATGCCCTCGACCATGAGTTCGGCGTGAAAGTGGATGTGGAGAAATGGCTGGAGCAGGATGACATGTTGAACATCGAAGAGTTGAATCAACGTGTGCAGGAAGAGGTCAACGGCATAATGACCAGCAAGGAAGGCCAGATCGGTTCTGAATTAATGCGCAGTATTGAAAAGGAGCTGATGCTGGATGTTCTTGACCGCCACTGGAAGGAACACCTGGTCGCGATGGATCACCTGCGCCAGGGAATAGGTTTAAGGAGTTTTGCGGCAAAGAAACCGGAACAGGAGTACAAGCGTGAAGCGTTTGCGATGTTCCAGGAGATGCTGGACAAGATCAAGCAGGAAGCAATCAATATTCTTGCAAAAATCCAGGTGCGAACCGAGCACGATGTCGAGGCCATGAAACAGCATGGCTCTGAAGCTGATCTGAGTTTCAATCATCCCTCTGCGCCAAATGCCCTTGATGGGGAGCCGGAGCAGGCACAACCGGAAGAGCAGGCTCCCTACGTCAGGGAAGAACGCAAAATTGGCCGGAATGAGCCATGCCCCTGTGGTTCCGGTAAAAAATACAAGCAATGCCACGGCAGGCTCAAGTAGCACCTGCCTGGAAGATTTCCAGCAAACTTCAGCGCCAGGATAACTATTTCCATGCCCGTATTACTGAGTGAACCGGAAAAGCTTGCCCCGGTTCCGGGGATCAGGCTGGCATCCTGTAACGCCAACATCTACAGGAACGAGAGGGACGATCTTTTCCTCATGGAAATCGCGCCGGGCGGAAACTCCGCCGTGGTGCAGACGAAAAATGTCTTCGCAGCCGCACCCGTCATCGTTACCAGGAAGCACCTGCAAAGTCACCGCCCGGGCTACTGCCTGGTTAACGCCGGCAATGCCAACGCCGGCACCGGGGACAGGGGAATAGAGGATGCCCTTGAGTGCTGTAAGGAGATAGCCCGTGTGACAGGTTGCGAGGTAGAGAAGGTATTGCCGTTTTCCACGGGCGTGATCGGTGAATATCTTCCTGTGCAGAATATTTCTGCAGTCGTGGAAGGACTTGTTGCTTCCCTGCACGAGGACAGGTGGCTGGATTGTGCCAGGGCAATGATGACCACGGACACGGTGGCCAAGGGGGCATCAAGAACAGTAAAGGTTTCAGGGAAGGAGATCGTCATTAGCGGTATCGCCAAGGGTTCCGGCATGATACGACCGGACATGGCGACCATGCTCGCCTATATCGCCACGGACGCAGTTATCGAGCAGTCATTGCTTGATCAGCTACTGCAGGAGGCGGTGGACAGCTCCTTTAATCGTATCTGCGTTGACGGAGATACCTCGACAAACGATGCCTGCCTGCTTGTTGCGAGCGGAGCAAGCGCTGTTGAACCTGGCAGCGATTCCACTGAGCTGGCCGAGTTCAGCGCCGCGCTCAATGAGCTCTGTATTGAACTTGCCCAGGCCATCGTCCGGGATGGAGAAGGGGCAACCAAGTTTATCACCGTCGAGGTGAATGGCGCAGCAAGCGAAAAACTGTGCCGCGAGGTAGCCTACGACATTGCAACTTCACCCCTTGTCAAGACAGCGATGTTTGCCTCGGATCCAAACTGGGGCAGGATTATTGCGGCCATTGGTCGTTCACGAGCCGACGAACTGGAGGCGGAAAATATCTCGGTATCCATTAATGATGTTCGCGTGCTTGAGCGTGGTGGACTGAGCGACTCCTACACGGAGGAGGCCGGGCAGCGAGAAATGAACAGGCAGGAAATACACCTGGCCATTGAACTTGGCTCGGGAGAATATGGCTATACTGCCTGGACCTGTGACCTCAGCCACGACTACGTCAGCATTAACGCCGACTATCGAAGCTAACCACATCAGCCCGGGGCGTTCGTTCAGCATATGCAGGATGAAGCACTTCACATAGCAGTTGCCGTTATATTCAGTCGCGATCGGCAACAGGTATTACTTTCAAAACGACCGAATCATGTTGACCAGGGCGGATTATGGGAATTCCCCGGTGGAAAATGTGAAAAGGATGAAAGTATCCGGGACGCGTTAGGCAGGGAGTTAATGGAAGAACTCGGTATGTGCGTTGAAGAAGCGACGCCTTTTATACAGGTAAAACATCGTTATCCAGAATACAGCGTGCTGCTGGACGTGTGGTGTGTGGACAGGTGGTCTGGTGATGTGTCGGGCAGGGAAGGGCAGCAGGTTGAGTGGGTGAAGCTCGAGGCCCTTGAGGAAAAGGAATTTCCCCGCGCAAATGAGGCCATTATCAGGGCTATACAGGCACTTCAGTAGCACTCCTGTTGCCTGGCAACTTTGCAGTTTTAATGCTGTGTATCTTCCCCCGGTTCGCCGGAGCTAAAGTCCTCGTGCTCGGCGGGAATG
>CAZXDV010000126.1:5130-8532 GCA_964639535.1 uncultured Enterobacteriaceae bacterium
CGCGAGTCGTCCTTTTTTATCTGAGCTGCATTCGCCGAGGTCAATCAGCCTGCAGCGCTCACTGCAAAAAGGCCGCCAGGGGTTGTCTGAAGATAATTCAGCAGGTTTGTCGCAGTTGGGGCAGGGATAGGTCTTGCTCATAGGATGCAGCAGTGTAACTCAAACTCCACCGAGTGCCTGGTTTGTACTGGTCTTGAATTGGTATTGTCCTGCTCCAGGAAACGCACCGTGAAACGGTGCCGGCCGCCACTGATTTCAGGGAAATACTCGGAGTTTTCGGGCAGCACTACCCGGATAAGCTGGCATGCCACGTTGCTCTCTATAGGTTTTTGAAAAAAGCCATTCACTGCCTGTTCCACCACCGGGTTGGCACTGTTCCTGATCATGTGCATGGCCAGCCTGATACTCTTCTTGATCACCAGCAGGTCTTCGCGCCATCTTTCCAGGTCGCTGTTTCTCTCCGCTGTTGGGCGCTGCAGCCAGTAGTGGTAAGCAGGAAGGTCAAAATTGCAGGAGCCACCCGGTATTGAGCTTCTTTGCTTCACCGATGTAACCAGTTCATCCTGTCTCAGGGCCTGGCCGGGCTGGTAGCCGCCGTCTCTAAGCACGTTAAGATTACGATTGATATCATCCAGGATCACATCCAGTCGTTGCAGGTCGACGCCGGGGTTCTTCTTCAGGCTGGAGAGGGTCAATGCGTGCCGTTCGAGTTCCTTTATAAGCTCGGTCTTGATATCTGAACGGGCCAGCATATCAATGATATCCAGTAAGAGGGAAAGGCTGGCACGACTGTCCCATTCGCTGATATGGGCGAGGAAGTGGTCTTCCTTGTCAAACAGGTGCTCCAGGCGCAGGAACGTCCTGATCCTTTCATTGAGCGGTTGTTCGTAGGTGATCATGACAGTATCGAGGCAGGTTAGTCCCGCGCAGCGGCAAGTTCAAGGTAGCTTTCATGCATGGCATGGACCTGGGCACGCAGGTTTTCCATGTCACCGTCGTTGGAAATGACATCGTCTGCCGCCTCGAGGCGTTCAGCTCTTGCTACCTGGCTTTGAATAATTTTTGCGATCTCCTCTTCACTTTGCCCGTCTCTTTTACTTGCCCGGGTCAATTGCAGGGGCTCGGGCACATCTATGACCAGTACCCTGTCATGGGTGTAATTATTGCGTTTCTCAATAAGCAAGGGGCTGCTAATGATACAGTATGGATTGCTTACGCCTTTAATAAAATTGTCGATCTTTGCATAGACCCTGGGGTGAACGATTGACTCGAGTTTTTCCCGGGCCTTATTGTCATCAAAAACGATTTGTCTCATTTTCTTCCGGTCCAGGTTGCCCTGTTCATCCAGGACATCCTTACCAAAGGTATTTGAGATTTCCCGTATCGCCTCAGAACCTCTTTCCACCACCTGCCTGGAGACATCATCGGCATCTATACAGGGTACCCCCAGGGAAACAAAAAGGTCGGTTGCCGTAGACTTTCCGCTACCAATCCCGCCTGTTAACCCTATACACAGGGCTCGGTTCATGGAACCATGAACCAGCTGTTGTAGGCGCCTGTAATTTGTTCACCCCACACCAGGGCAATCCACCCGGCCATGGCGAGGTAGGGTCCAAAGGGAATGGCGGTTTGACGGTCATGACCTTTAAAAATAATCATGCTGCTTCCAACTATCGCACCACAGACAGAGGACAGGATGACAATCATGGGTAATGACTGCCAGCCCATCCAGGCACCCAGCAGTGCCAGCAACTTGAAATCACCATGCCCCATGCCTTCTTTGCCGGTGACCAGCTTGAACAGGATGTAGATAGACCAGAGACTCATGTAGCCCAGCATAGCCCCGGCGACGCTGGCATAGATGTCGGTAAACACGGCAAACATGTTACACAGGATCCCGAGCCACATAACTGGCAGCGTTATATCATCCGGCAACAGCTGGTGGTCGATGTCGATAAAGCTAAGTGCGATCAATGACCAGGTCAAGATAAGCAGCGGTATTAACTGGGTGCCGTAACCGAAATACAGGGTGATGATAAAGGACATGGCGCCCGTGAGGATCTCTATTGACGGGTAGCGAATTGAAATGGCTGCGCCGCAGTTGGAGCACTTACCCCTGAGCAGCAGGTAGCTCAACACTGGGATATTTTGCAGGGCAGTTATCCTGTGATTACAGTGCGGGCAGTGTGATGCCGGCTTTAACAGGTTAAAGTTTTCGGATTCTTCTCCAGCCTTGTTTTCTATTTCCAGGAACTCACAGCACTCGCTGCGCCAGGTACGCTTCATCATTAGCGGCAGGCGATAGATGACCACGTTCAGGAAGCTGCCAACGGCAAGGCCGATTACCGTGACAGTGACCAGTAAAAGAGTCTCGTTAGATTGTAAAAGCTGTAAGAAAGACACAGGTCCCGCCCTTATCGATTTATATATTTATTCTTTGCCACAACGAAGGCAATCCTGCACCCACGAAGTAGGCCAGGTCAGACAGGAAAAATAGGCCGGCTTGAAGGTGCTTGTAAGCCTTATACTGCAGCACCCATCTTGAAGATTGGCAGGTACATTCCGATAACGATGCCGCCAATAACGACGCCCAGGAAGGCCATGATCGCAGGCTCCAGCAGGCTGGTCAGCGCTTCTACTGCGTCATCAACTTCCGCTTCATACCAGTCGGCAACCTTGCCAAGCATGGCGTCGATAGCGCCGGATTCTTCACCAATTGCCACCATCTGGCAAACCATGTTGGGAAACAGGCCGGTGTCCTTCATGGACGCCTGCAGCTGTGTACCGGTGGAAATCTCGTCCTTCATTTTCATGGTTGCTTCGTAAAACACGATATTACCGGTCGCACCGGCAACAGATGACATGGCTTCCACGAGTGGTGTACCCGCAGCAAACATGGTTTCAAGGGTCCTTGCGAACCGGGCAATGGCGCCTTTTTCAAGGACTTCGCCCAGCACGGGTGCTTTTAACGCCGCCCTGTCGAGAAACTGCTGAACCGCTTTTGAGCGTTTCTTCAATTCAAGGAAACCAAATACGATTGCTCCAATCGCACCGAATATCGCCCACCACCAGGCTACGAAAAAATTCGAGAGATCAATGAGAAACTGGGTCAGTGCTGGTAGATCCGCACCGAAGTTCTTGAACAGGTCTGAGAACTGCGGAATAACGAATATCATCAGGATGGTCACAACGATGAATGCCACGACGATAACTGCGGCCGGGTAAAACAAGGCAGCTTTGATCTTTGACTTCAGGGCTTCTGTCTTTTCCATGTAGGTCGCCAGTTTATGCAGTATGGCTTCCAGGATACCGGCATGCTCGCCCGCTTCGACCAGGTTGCAATAAAGGTCATTAAATTGAAGAGGTTTCTTGCGCAGTGCCTCTGTGAGGGCATTACCTGCT
>CAZXDV010000127.1:0-8408 GCA_964639535.1 uncultured Enterobacteriaceae bacterium
GATAAAAGAAAAAGATAATTAGATATCAAATAGTTAAGTGAAGATGGTTAATAGATTGCCGACTCCGGCCATCGGCACCAATTAATTTCAAGCAATATCCCGGCCTTTCCAGGCCACGCGGCCCCGGGAATTGCACCAGGCAAGCACGTAAACTGTATCGTCTTACAGTTCATTTCCGTGTCTAAGGATAGGTTAATTATGTTCAAAAATTTCAAACTGAAAGAGTTATCTGGCTTCGCATTGGCGACCTTAATCCTGGCGGGCTGCGTCACCGCGTCGGCCAAAGATGATGCACCGGACAGCGCTGCGGCGGCTGCACCTGCCGTAATAGATGAAAAATACACCTGGGATCTTACCGAGCTCTATCCTACGCCCGCGGCGTGGGAAGAAACTCGCCAGGGAGTGCTGAAAGATGTCGAGGGCCTGAAGTCCCTGCAGGGCAGTCTCGGTAAAAGTGCAAAGTCATTGCGCGAAGCAAGCGATCAAATCTCCGCGGTATACAAGGACGCCCTGCGCTTGCTCGTCTACGCCACGCTGAAGGCGGACGAAAATACCAAGATCGCTGAAAATGAAGAACGTCGGCAACTTGCCCGTGCATTACTGAGTGATCTTTCTGCTGCAGTGTCGTGGTACAAGCCGGAACTGTTAAGTGTGGGCGAGGAAAAAGTGCTTTCCTTCCTCGATAGCGAACCCGGGTTGGCGGTTCACCGTCACGATATAGAGGATGTACTGCGCCAGGCACCCCATACCCTGGATAAAAATGTCGAAGAAGTGCTGGCCAAGACCTCCAAGCTCAGCATGGCGCCTACCTCGATTTACAGCATTCTCGCCAATGCCAACCTGCCATGGAAAGAAATCGAGCTCTCCACCGGTGAAAAACTCCTTCTCAGCCAGGCCGGTTATTCAAAGGGTCGCCAGGCCAGGGCCCGTGAAGATCGGGAACTGGTGTTCAACACCTTCTGGGGCACATGGAAAGACTACGAGGCAACCCTCGGCACCGTTCTGAATTCCCACGTACAGGGCCTGGCTTTCCAGACAGACGTGCGTAAGCATGACACCTCGGTTGGAAGGGCTTTATTTGGTGACAACATGCCCGAAGCGGTGTATCGCACACTGGTGGACGAGGTGAATGCCGCATTACCGACACTGCATCGCTACTTCAGCCTGCGCAAGCGCATGCTGAACATCAAGGACGATATGCGTTACTACGACATTTATCCGCCCCTGGTTAACCTGGATATTACCTATAGCATCGAGGATTCAATCTCGATAACCCGCCGTGCACTTGAGCCCCTGGGTAAAGAATACATGGCAGGTTACGACGAAGGTGTTAAGGGGCGCTGGATGCATGTCTACCCGCAGGAAGGAAAGCGCTCCGGCGCTTACATGTTTGGCTCAGCCTACGACGTGCACCCCTACGTGCTGCTGAACCATAACGACGACTACGAAAGTGCCTCCACCTTTGCCCACGAGTACGGTCACGCAGTGCACTCCGTTCTCAGCAACAGTACCCAGCCCTGGGAAACCGCGAGCTACGCAACGTTCATTGCCGAAACCGCATCCATAATGAATGAAATGTTGCTTGAAGACCTGGTGGTCAGCGAGGCAAAAACAGACGAGGAAAAGCTTTATTATCTCGGGGTCGGCCTTGAAGCACTGAGGGGAACGTTTTTTCGCCAGACAATGTTTGCCGAGTTCGAGTTAAAAATAAATGAAGAAGTGGAACAGGGTAATATTCTTACCGGTGAGAAATTGAGCAGTATTTATCTCGACCTGCTCAAGCGTTACCACGGTCACGACAAGGGGATCATGAAGATTGACGATCTCTATTCCATGGAATGGGCATACATTCCTCATTTTTACTATGACTTTTACGTCTTCCAGTATGCCACCTCCATCGCTGCTGCTGCCGGTCTCGCGGAAAAAATTGGACAGGGCGATATGAAGGCACGCGACGCATTTATAAATATGCTTAAAGCTGGCGGTTCGGACTATCCCTACGAATTGATGAAGAAAGCCGGCATCGACATGGCCACTCCCGGGCCTTACCGGGCACTGGTCGTGCGTATGAATAAGGTCATGGACGAAATGGAAGCTATCCTGGATAGATCGTCGATGTAAAAGCAACTTCGTAGCTACGCTGCTACGCGAACAAACTGGGGGCGGGGAGCGATGCCGGTACTAATGGAAAAGCTGGGCGTTTTTGGAACACTGGACTACATCGTATTCAGCATCAACCTGCTCCTGTTTGTATTCGCCCGACCTATCCTTTCAAGATTCAAGTCATCATCAGATTCAGGTGTCCAAAGCGCTAAACTGTGGGCCCTGCGCTGTATCAACATCGTGTTGTTCGGCCTCTACGTGAGCGCGCTCTTTATTCACGATATCACCAAGCAAATCTCTCTGACCGGCCTGACCCTCTTACTCACTTTCATCATCGGACATTTCTTCCAGCTTTTTATCCTGAGCAAATTCGGGCGAGTAAGGGAAATCGAGGGTGTTGAATATAGCACGGGTACTTACCAATCCAAGGTATTCAGCCTGCTCGTCATGATGATTGCAGTTATTGCAGCCGTGGTCATCGTGATCAATATCTGGGGCTTAACAGACTGGCTCAAGGCAACCAGTATCCTCGGCGTGCTTGCCCTGCTGGTTTTTTCAACAAAGGATGTGTGGGTGTCAGATAACATCAACGGCCTGATTCTTCTCTACCATGGGGATATTGAGCCCGGTTCTGTTATCAAGGTGGAAGAGTATGGCCTGACCGCTATCACCATCCAGACAACACTGACACAAACCGTTTTTCGTGAGCTAAAAACCAGGCACCTTGTCACCCTGCCCAACAGTAAGCTTAGAAATACAAAAATTGAAATTTTGAGTAAGAGTCCTGCCAGTGGGCTACTGCAATTTGCGGAATTCAACCTGGAGTACGGTGTTCCCCTGGATGTTGGGGATAGTTACCTGGAGGAAGTCTGGGAAAAAGCCTGCGAAATAGAACCTGCGATCAATCCTGAAAAAGAACCTACAATCCGGATTTCCGAAACCGGTGACCATGCCGTGAAGTGGCGCCTCGGTTACTGGATAAAGAATGTGTACTGCTTTTATGATTGTGAGCTGGCGGTCAATCGCGCCGCCTACGAAATTGCCCTCAAGCGAAACATCATTCTCGCCACGCCCCTGACACACGTGGTCAGCGTCGACCCCGGCGCAGCTTGAGAACTATCGCGGCATACCCATAAGGTCCCGGAGTTCATAGACTTCTTCTGGCAATCCTTCAGAAGGCACGCCCGCACGAAGAATGGCCGTGTCACCCTTGCCTTTAACCCGGTTTCGCCAGCCCTCTTCCGTCTCGCCTGGCTCTTCGACATATTGCCATGGTACCTGTAATCCCGCTGTTAAAGTCTCGGTACGACTGGCTGCATCTATTTCTTTCATTCTCTCTACAAAAGATTTCTTGTATCTACCGTCATGTGCCTTGGCGTTAAACGGGCAGACTTCCAGGCAAATTCCGCAGGAATAGTAACTACCCCAGTAAGGTGCACACTTTTCAGTATCGACAAGCCATCTTTCACCATTGCGAATACTCTGCTTCACACCCGAGATAGCATCTCCGGGACAATGCTCTGTGCACATATTGCAATTTGCACACACATCATCAATGCCTTCGTCGACCTTGCTATCAATCGCAAGTGGTAAATCAGTAGTAACGCAGGCCAGTCGAAAAGAGCAGCCAAGCTCCCTGTTTATTAATGAACCATGTCGTCCCAGCTCGCCAAGCCCTGCAGCTATTGCATGGGGGATCATCATGAGTTGCTCAAAACGCAGGCTATGCGCCCTGGCGGGGTAACCGCGACTGCGAATATATTCAGCCAGCTGTACGGCTATCTTGCCACCATCGGCATAGGCCTTTAGAACTTCAGTCACATGACGCTCAGTCGCGCCATATTTCATCTCGTCGTAATCCATTAACACGGCAAGCAAGATGGCATACTTGTGAGGTAACTCATGCCCCTTGTAAACATACTGCTGGTCAACCAGGGTGATCCCTGTTTTCAAGGAACCCAGTTCACCTGCCTTTCTCTTCAGATCGTCACTGGCAGCCTCATGACTGGAGTATTGATGCTGCTCCACCGCCGGCTCTCCCTCTACACCAAGTACACATTCGAACGTGGCATTGTTGTGCTGCATGGCTTTATCACTGACGGGATTGGCAAATACGTCATAGCCAAAACTTCTTACCACCTGGGTTGGCTCAACATACTCGGCCTTCTCTGCAGACCACTCCGGGAAATCGCGTTCTGGCATGTGTTAAACATTCTCCATTAAAAGAATTGCCCTGCTGTTACTCAGCCCTTTATCCCCATGATGAATATTACCGCAATCGCAAGGGGTACGGGCCAGCGTATCAGGAAGTACCACAAGCGATAAATCGCATTAGAATCCAGGTCAAGTTCTTCGCGGCTTGATTCACTTCGAATAAACCAGCCTGCAAAGATGGCGATCATCAGCCCCCCCAGGGGCAGGAGAACCTGGTTCGAAAAATAATCCGCAGCATTATTCAGTGGTTGACCAAGAATCTCCCAGTCTGCAAGCACCGTGTATCCCATCACGCTGAACGAACTAAAAAAGATATTGGCACCAACCACGGTGATGGTTGCCTTGTGACGGGAGAAACCATGTAATTCCTCCAGCCATGAAATTATTGACTCAATTAAACCCACCATGGTGGTAAAACCGGCAACCGACAGAAGCAGGAAAAACATGCACGAGAAAAAATAACCGCCCGGCATCTTGGCAAAGGCCACGGGAAGCGTTTGAAAAATCAGGCCTGCACCGGCGGCTGGATCAAGACCATTGTTAAACACTGCAGGGAAGATAACCAGTCCTGCCAGTATGGCAACTAGCGTGTCGGCTATTGCAATAATGATCGATGAAGAAACAATGCGGGACTCCCTTGGCAGGTAAGAGCCATAGACCATGAGTGCCGCCATGGCTACCCCCACAGAAAAAAATGCCTGCCCGAGCGCAGCAAGAAACACCTGGCCATTGATCTTGCTGAAATCCGGCGTGAATAACCAGGCCAGGGCCTCGGTAAAGCCACCGGCAAAAATATTGAATACCACCAGCAGGATGAGGAGGCCAAACAATGCTGGCATCAATACGGTGACAGCTTTTTCAATGCCATCTTTTACACCCGCGTACACGATGAAACCGCAAGCCAACAGGCTGAGTGTTGTCCAGAACAGCATTCCCGCAGTGCTCGTTACGACAGAGTCAAACTCGGCATTCGCAGCGGCAGCATCAAAACCGGTAAAACCGGTAGACACAGCTTTGAACAGGTACCAGAGAACCCAGCCAACTATCACGGCATAGGTTACCTGGATAACAAAAGCGGCCAGCTGGGTCATCATGCCAACACCGATCCACTTCGACGAACGCTGTTCCGCGGCCGCCACGGCTTTCATGGAACCTGCCGCACCCGCCTGCCCTCGCCGCCCTATCATGATCTCAGCGATGACGATTGGCACGCTGATAAGAAAAACACAGATAAAGTAGACCAGTACAAAAGCGCCGCCACCGTTTTCGCCGGTGACATAGGGGAAACGCCAGATATTGCCCAGCCCTACCGCGAAACCCACTGAGGCCATGAGAAACCCAAAACGCGAGGACCAGTGTTCGTGTTTTCTTGCTACGGTCATTATTGTTTTTTTTCCCCCGAATTGATTATCAAAGGTATAGCTTTATTCAAGTTCGAACAACTTGTAATTGCTTCATCAAGTGCGGAAATCGATGTCCCTGGCAGCGCTTCTAAGATGTGCAAGTAGATATTCCAGTCCAGGAGCCTGGCTCGAGACATTACGCGTAATAACACCAATGGGTCTGCTTGTTTCACGGAGCCTGGTGGGTAAGACCGCCAGTATTCCACGCTCGACTTCCAGCTTGACCAGGTGTTCCGAGATCAGTGCCAGTCGGTCACTTTCAAGTAACAGCCCGCGCAGCATCGTCAGGGAACTGGTTTCAATATAATTGACCGGTGCTGCGACCTTGTGATTTGCGAGGTAACGTTCAAATAGCTGCCGCGCCGGCGTTTCCCTGGCGGGCAGGACCCATCCGAAAGTTTCAAGCCCCTGCAAATCCAGCCGCTTTATTCCCGCCAGCGGATGATCCGCGCGCACGACCAGTGACAGCTCATCCTGGAACAGCGCTTCGTTCTTCAATGCTGGATTTAACTTCCGTGGCCGTGTTGCTCCCACGATCAGGTCAAGTTCACCTGACATCAGTGGGAGTTCCAGGTTGGCGTAGGTGCCTTCGCGCGTGGAAATATTCAGCTGCGGGTATTCACCGGTGAGTCGACTGATGGCTCGTGGCAGGAGTATCGGTCGTGAATAGGGCAACATCCCCACCGCAATCTGCCCCTGTGTCACACCATCCACCGCGGCCAGTTCATCGATGGCATGTCTCAGGTGGGAAAATGCCAGGCGCACGTGGCGAACCAGCTCCAGGCAGAACGGCGTTGACTGCGTGGCGTAGGTACCGCGTTCAAATAGCTTCAGGGACAGCTGCGATTCCAGTTCATTGATGGATTTGTGCACGGCGGCTTCACTGATATTGAGAGCGCGTGCCGCCAGTGCAACGCTTGAATGGCTATCAAGCGCCAGCAGTGCCGCGAAACGCTTGTAGCTGATGTCCATGTTGAACACCGGGTTACTCTTGGTGCCGGACTTTTTTCCAGGCAGGCGCGCATAGATCCTTGCAACCTGGGAGAACTCATCCATGGCAAGACCGATACGATTGTCCAGCACAGTGGCATAAACGGTGGGTTCGATACCCCGGCCAACGCGGTTAAACAGCGGCACCTCGAGCAACCGCTCGATTTCGTCGATGGCCATGGTAATGGCTGATTGTGAGCGCTTGAGAAATCCTGCCGCGCGCGACACGCTCTGTAACCTGACCACGTGGTGCACCGCCTTCAGGTGCCTGAGGCTAAGCGGTACAACACCCATGTCAGTGTAGCTCATTTAGATTATTTCTAATGTATTAATAGGCTTACGACATTTGTTAAAAACACCAATACTTGCCAATACCGCTTAATTCAAAGTAAATAGTACTGCTTCCTGCTGCAGCCGTGTATTCCATGAAAATATTATTGAGATTATATTAACTTTTTCTTATGAATTATTCACACGCTTTTCTACTATTATCAGGCCATGAATATTGGCATTTTTGGACTTGGCGAAGCGGGCGCACTGATCGCCGCTGACCTTGCGAGTGAAGGCTGCAGGGTTATGGCTTTTGACCCGGCGGATGTGGACACCCCCGCCCGAGTTAAGCGCGTAGAGGAACCCCACCGGCTTGCCGCTTCAAGCGATTTAATCGTGGCATTGACCGCAGGCCAGGATGCACCCGGAGCACTGGACCAGGCGCTGTCTTCCATTTCACCCGATACCGTTTACGCCGACTTTTCCACCAACAGTGTTGAAGCAAAGGAAGCCATGGCAGCTGTTGCCCGGGAAAATGGCTTTGCCTTTGTTGATATTGCACTCATGAGCATCGTGCCGGGCAAGGGTCTGAAGACACCCATGCTGGCGTCGGGGACGGGTGCGCAAAAGCTGCTGTCGCTGTGCAGTTCACTTCCCGTCTCCATCGAGGTGGTCAGCGATATCGCCGGCGATGCCTCACGACGCAAGCTGCTGCGCAGTATCATGATGAAAGGCCTCGCCGCGACCATCATCGAGGCACTCAGGGCCGCCGAAGAAGTGGGCATGAAAAAATGGCTTTGGCAAAACATTGCCAACGAGCTGGAGCAGGCCGATGCCAGCACTATTCGCCGCTTTGTGGAAGGCTCGGACAAGCATGCGACAAGGAGAATCCATGAAATGGAAGCCTCCTGTGCGCTTCTTAAAGATCTCAATATTGAGCCTCTGATGGCGTCCGCCACGGTGGAAACACTGCAGCATGTTAAGAAACATGGTGTGCCAGGTATAAACTGAACAAGCAATCTAACGGGGGAGGAATTAGCCTTGGACCAGACAGGTAAAACAATCATAGTCACCGGCGCCGCATCCGGCATTGGCATGGAAAGCGCAAAGCTGCTCAGGCAAAGAGGCGCCCGTATAATAGGAATGGACAGAAATGAACCATCCGATCATGTGGACGAATTTATCCAGCTTGATTTAATGGAACCCGCTTCCATTGACGAGGCTATTGCAAGCGTGGATGGTAGCGTTGATGCCCTGTGCAACATCGCGGGCCTGCCACCCACGGCTCCAGCGGTAAACGTGATGACAGTCAATTTTGTCGCGCTTCGTTACCTCACCGAAAACATTATTTAGAAGATCAAGGATGGCGGCTCCATCATTAACATGGCGTCCCTTGCCGGTGAAGGCTGGCCCCAGGCTGTTGCCGAT
>CAZXDV010000128.1:0-8389 GCA_964639535.1 uncultured Enterobacteriaceae bacterium
CCCCGCTTTTGAAGACAGGTTCTTTAACTGTGCTTTCATCGTTGACCCGAACGGTGAGGTGATTCACAAGCACTACAAGATGCAGGTATTCGCCCGCGAACACTCGACCGTTCCACATGATGTATGGGACCAGTGGCTGGAAATAAATGGCTCTGGTCTTGATGCCTTTTTTCCTGTTACTGATACCGAGATCGGGCGCATCGGCTGCATCATCTGCATGGAAGGCAGCTACCCGGAAACCGCAAGGGGGCTCGCCATGAACGGTGCTGAAATTGTCTACCGGCCGAGTTACCCGGAACCCTACGTGGCGAATGGTTTATGGGAAGTACAAAACCGCGCGCGGGCTCTGGACAATACCATGTACGTGATTGCTCCAAACCCGGGGGGCTACTGTCCAATGCCGGACTCAGAATTTCCCATCGATACATTTGGTGGTAATTCAATGCTGGTGGATTACCAGGGACAGCTTGTCTCCAATCACGAGGCAGGGGGTGCCTCTTCCTATGCCGGTGGCATTATCGATATTGAAGCGCTTCGGCAATACCGTGCACGCTCTCTCTGGGGTAACTGGCTCAAGGACCTGCGCACTGAGCAATTCAGGCTGATCTATGATGAACCTCTTTATGAAAAAAACCGTTGTCTTAAAGAGCCACCACTAAAGCATGCAGAAAACGACAGGGTTGTAGCCAGTGCCGTTGAAAGAATGTATGAACGCGATATCTGGAAGCGACCCGCCTACATGGAGAAAGATAAATGACAGACCCCAGGCAACAGGCCGAGGCCATCGGCGGTGCGAAAACCGGGCAGGAAATGCTGGATTCCTGGCAGACACTGGTTGGAGACGGAAATATTGATGATATCAAGCAGGTTTTCCAGGTCTACGCCGACAAGATGCCCGAGCTTCTCAACTACTACACCCAGCAACCGCTGGCCAGTTCACTTGAGCGTGGCAAGCTGGATCCAAAGACGAGGGAACTGGTGCTCGTTGGTATGCTGGCCGCGATGCAATGTGGTCCCGGCCTGGTTTTTCATATCCAGGGGGCAATGCTCGAAGGTGCAACGGAAGAAGAAATAATGGAAGTGATCTTCCTTTCTTCTTACCAGCACGGAAAGGTGCAGGCAGCGACTATCGGTATGAGTGTTGAAGAAGGCCTGCGACGCGCAGCAGCGATGAAGCAGGTCTGAACCTGTTTTACCTAGTTTAGCAGGCGACGTACCAGCGCCGCGCGATTATTCACATCGAAAACGCGGTACAGCTGCTTGACATGGTAACGCACGGTATTTTCACTGATACCCAGGTGCATCGCCATGGCGCGATTATTCTTGCCCTGCAGGATTAATTGCAGCACCTGCTGACTGCGCACACCCAGCTCAGAGAACCCGGGTTTTTCCTGCAGCCTCGCCTCCCCCTGCTTTTTCAAACTGGCAAACTCGAGAATACGACTGTAACAGTGACTGAACTCTTCGCATAAAAACCGGGCCAGCTTTAAATCGTCCTTTGCAAAATACTTATCGCCACCGATGGCAAAATTCAGCGTCCCGGATACCTTTCCTTCATGGATGAGCGGTGCTTCAATGGAATAATCCAGGTCCCACTGCGAAAGAAAATCATGCAGTGGCTGCTTGCGCCATTCCGCCCTGTCATACAGGGCAAGGGAGTGGGTAAAGGTTTTTCGTGCTACAAGATCCCTGAACAGGGGGTCCATCGAACGCATTTGTTCATACTCGTTTAAAAAAGCAGCTTTTGCATGTTGTGCCTCGACTTTCAGGGTCCTCATGTTGTCGTCAAACAGGTAGAAACCATAGGCATGTGCATCAACAAAGCGTGGCGCAATCGAGAGAAAGTTTTTTTGAAGCTGCTCAAGCGAATGACTTCGATGAATTTGTGAAACCGCGAGGGCTAGTTGTTGAGATACCGCAGAAGACAAATTTTGCATGGCCAACTCCCCGGTGAGTACAGTTAAAAGATGCTATGGAGTTAAGTATAGGTCAGCATATTTCGCAGTTCCAACCGGTCGCGTGAAAGCTTATTGCAGGTGTTGCAATACCCTTTCAAGAATGACATCAGAGGCATTGCTTCCCTGGAGGTTCGGATACTGGCGATTAGCCTGGTCTAGCTGGTACTCAAGGAAGGCCTGTCTTTCCTTGAAACTGGTCAATTTCCGAAGCAAGGGCTTCAGCTCGCTGACTTCAGAAATAACCGGGATCCCGAATTGCTCGTACGGAAGCCTTTCCATGTTGCGCGAGGCAATGATTTCCCGGTCGATGTCGTTGATATAGGCGATTCCAGGGCGACCTCTTAACAGGCAACTGACCAGTGAATTGGTGGCGCAACCCACGACAACATCTATGTCATCAAGAATATCTTCAATGGGACCAGTGTCGGCGTGGTCCAGCACAACCACGTCTTTAGCGTGCTCACCCAGCAGGCGATTTATCTCTGCGGTGTTTCGCCCGGGCGGTCGACTCTTGACGATCAATTCAACATCCTCAAGCTCCCTGGCGACCCGGGCCAGGTCACACATTGAATCCTGGCCATAGAAAGTCGAAGCTGCATAGATCACGCGTAACTTGCCTGCGCTATTTCGAACCGGCAGCCTTGCATCCGCTCCGCGGTCGAGACAGGGATCGCCGCTCACCACTATTTCTGCATCCGGCTTAAAGTTCTTGTTGGCCACCTCCCGGCAGCTGCGGCTCAGCAGGAAGAAAGCATCAAAGGTACCGGGCCGAAATACCTGGTAATGAAAATGCGCGGATGCATCTATATGAGTGTGAGCGAGATAATACGCTGGAATGTGTTTCTCCCTTGCAGCGTATAGGAACGGCAGGTTTCCGTAGTGCGACTTTGGCCTGGCTGACACTATCACTGCCGGGTAACACGAGAGTATCTTTTTAAATGCGCCGTCACGCATACGGGCCACCGCTATTCCATAAAAAGAGAACTTCACAAGCAGGAACACCAGCCTGGCGGGATTTACCCGGCTGTTGGCATAACGCCTGCATAAGCTAAAGCCGTAGCGGATGTATTGCGCCAGCTGGGAGTAGTGGATAAACCGCAGCCAGTGCAGAGGTAACACCTGCAGCTTTTCATGCCTGGCCTTTGACAGGTGATCCTGCAGGCGTTTTAGCGGGACTGTATGGGGGCAGGTCATGACAATGGCGACACCTGGCATCTTACTGACCAGTTCAAACATGCCGGCCAGGTTCTGACCAAGGTTTGGCAGAAACAGCACGTAGTTTTCCTTTAGCGCCAGGCAATTTACCGGCCTGATAAGGTTATGAAGGCTAAAAACGATGTACCAGGGTAAAAAAAGTATGCAGTAACCCAGCCATACCAGCATGCGATACAGCTCACTGGAAAGTGATTTTTCACGCGGCTCGAGACTCCCAAACACCTTGTCGAGGGTATCGACTACAAGACCGTCCTGATGTGGTGCTTCGCGCTCCATGGGAGTCAAGGCATCGCGAATATCATGTCGTTGCCAGTACCGAGTGGATGAAATGATGTACTTCAGGTATCAGTCGGCAATTGTTATCTGACGCCACGGCCAGGTGTGGTGTAACCAGGTTACCTTTCCCCTGCCGAAGGTGTTTCGTGCAGGTCTCAAGAAAGACATCGAGATCTTCAGTGGTGACCACACCGCGTGGTACTTTCTTCAGGTCGAACTCCAGCAGGCGATTCTTCTCGTCTACCAGGCCCAGCTCCCGAAGGTTTGAATGCCAGCTCTCCTGCCAGCTATCCGCATGCTCCTGTACCTCCTCACCGAGGGTCGTGTATTCCACCTGCAGGGTACAGGAAGCACTTTGACCCGCTATCTTGCCAGGGTTATTGATGCGCCGGATTCGGTAGGCTGGATCGGCGAAAAGTATCTCGTGTTCAGACATGTTCACCGGATCCTGGAAGGTAAAGCTGCCCAGTATCTCCCATTGCGCCTCGCCACGGGGCAGTGACCAGTCAAAATACCTGCATAAAGCAGGCAGAGGTGCACACCAGAACACGCGCTTTGCCATGTAATGATTTTCTGCAGTGCTTACCCTGCTAACCGTTAACGCTTCGGGTTCAAGCTCCAGGTCCAGCTGCGAAACACCTAGCTGCAATTCAAAAGAGGCCTGGCTTTCGCTTAACAGGGCCTGGATGATGCCGGCAAACCCCGACTCTTTCGGATACATGCTTTTTTCCACGGGCGGATTACTGTGACGGGTTCGATAATGGTAATCCCTGCTTTCCTCGCTATACACGTTTACTTCGCTGCCTGGCGCAGGCTCAACCTCATTGGCAGTACGCGGAAAAAACCAGGGAAAAATCCAGCGCATAAGGTGGGATTCAGGTATGCCTCGTTGCCTTTGCCAGCGCAGTGAAGGATAGGCTTCAAGCATTTCATCAAACACGAGGTTTGCGAACCAGTCACCATAAGCCCTGGCAAATTCCCCGCGTTCCGAGCCCAGCAGGATAGGTACTGAGGTATCCAGCTGGATTTTTTTCCTGAGGTCCGAAGGCCAGCTATCAAGTCCACTGGCGTAGGGAATGAGCTGGCCTCGTACGACGATGCTTCTTTCGAGATCGAAGTGGTGCAGGTTGTCGTCCATCAAGTCAGTAATGTAACTGCGGGTGAACTCGGAACGATCGCTGTGAATCACGTGACGACCATAATCAAACCAGTTGCCCAGGGAGTCCTGGAAACTGCCGTTGACACCGCCGGCGTCACTGGAGCGCTCAAGTAGTACGCCCCGCTGCCCCTGGTCTGCCAGGGTCCTGGCCGTGAGGGCACCCACCAGCCCGGCGCCGATGATAAGGTTATCAACTTCAATCACTGGCATGGCAAAACCTGCAAGTTGCTCACTATAGCGAGATGACCATCAGGGTCTGGTTCGCGATTTGCCATGCGCCATTTATTAACCACGGAGAAGTGCCACCGGAACCTTCAGTCCAGACATGGATAGGATTATTTTCATCCCGTTGCAGCTGGATATCGTACTCGCAGGGATAAAATTTCACCGCACTGGCTTTACCTTCAAGATAATTCCGGATCCTTCTTTGTGAAAAGCGGTTTGCATCGGTCTGCCATTTTCCGGCCATCTCTACCTTGCTGTTATCGCAGTACTCTACCCTGACATCAATGTCGTAGGGATTAAAAAGACCTGTAGCAAGCACATGACCACCGGGCCGACAAAGCGAGAGCAAGCGCTCAAGAGGCTCTTCAAAATCCTGGAACAGGGAGAGCAGGCAACAGGCGGTTACCACGTCATACTGTCCGCTCAACTCAAACAGGTCGCCGACTTCAACCGGAATCCCTTCCAGTCCCTCAAATGCATTGGCGGTATCTACGAAAGCGCTGACCTGGTCATAGCCACACAACTTCCAGGCCGGAAAACACTTGCGCAAGTGATAAAGTAGCTCGCCATTGGCAGTACCAATATCCACCAGCGAAACTGCTGTTTCACTGGGGTAAAGTTTTGCCAGTTCTCGCGCGACAGTCTTGAAATCTTCCTTTGGGTTCTCGTAGCGCTCGCTCGAGGTGTAGCGATATAAACCCGGATGTTTTTCGTACATGGATTTTTCCTGGTCGGCCAAGTTATTGTTCCCTCTTGTCAATCGCAGCGTTCATTCCAACCTTCCCAATCCTCGACAATAAAGTTATCCATGACCCAGACACCATTTCGCCTGCACCAGATATTCGGGTTTCGAAACTTCTCACATGCTTCATCAAATTCCGATACATCTATATCAAGGTAGGCACAGTAGGCGGCGATATCTGCATACGGCCTTTCCGGGGCACGCTGGGCTATCACCGTAATGGCCTCTTCCCTGCTGATACGCCCTGCGCGAATATCAATCGACAGGTTGTCAAACAGGCGCGTGACACCAAACTTGTGCCACTTGAGATAATGATGAATAGAAATGAACTCGGAATCGACATCATCAAACACGTGCCACCCGGGACCTGATTCGGGAGCACGAAATCCATATTCGCTGGCAATTTTCCATGTTTCCACGGGATCCCATTGAAAAAAGTAACCAAGGTAAATACCACGCACCGGGTTTCGCTGTAATTCTTCGCGGCTTGGGGGAAAGTAGGCACTGAGTTCCTTGCTGGTAAAATCTTCACCCACCCAGTCCTCAGCACTTGTTCCCTGGGTGATGCCGTGTTTCATGAGCCACTCGTAATCCACATCCACGCCGTCACCGAGTTCGCCATCGATATTGCCATATTCGATGGCATCATTTTCTCCCCACACAATTAAGGGGATGTGAAACTTGCAGGCAAACTTCAGGGGAATATTGTACAGGCCCATGTGTTTTGGAATACCGGGTACGGCGTAACGCTCAAACGAAAGACGCATGAAACGCTGCTCAACCTCGGGGTTGATCCACTGATCAATGTGATCAACGCCAATCTTAACCAGGGCCTCCAGGTTTTCCTGTCCCAGTGGCAGGCGCGATGGATCACGCCAGGTTACCGTGAGGGGGTTGAGACCATATTCCAGGCACGTTATAACCTGCCAGAAACTGTCCTTGCCTCCGCTGACCGGAATCAGGCAATCATAACCATCCGGTTTGCTGCGAGCCCGGGTCACGATTTTCTCAAATTCCCGTCGCCGGGCATCCCAGTCGACATGGGCTCTCTTGTCCCAGGCAAGGCAGGCGTTACAAACGCCGCTTTCACCTAGCGTGATCATGGGGTGACTGTCCGGAGTCACGCACCTTGAGCAATATTTCATGATTCCAGCATTTCCCAGTCAAGCGGGGTGCCGGCATCAAAATCATGCTTGAACACCCGCCCCTTTACTTCATGCCAGTGCTTCGGCGGCATTCCCCAGCCCGGACGAATGCTGCGCACGTTAGATTCATCCAGTGTCTCCCCCGCTATCACGTCACGCACTATATATAATGAACGACGAAAAATACGACTGTCTGCTACGCCGGGACTTTCTCCGTCAACTTTACCGAGGGCAGTAAATACTTCCCTGCAATCGTGACACAGTGTGCGAAACTCATTGGGTTCGAGGGAAAAAGGCGCATCGGGTCCGCCCTCGGCACGGTCCAGCGTCAGGTGTTTTTCTATCATCGACGCACCCAGTGCCACCGCACCCGTCGCCACTACCGTTCCCGGCGTGTGATCAGAGAGCCCTATGGGACAGTCAAATCTATCCGCGAGGGCAGGGATTTTCTGCAAGTGGCTTTGCTCGATCGGTGTGGGGTAGGCGCTGACACAGTGCATCAACACCAGTTGCTCACAACCTTTGGCGCGCGCCGCGCTGACCGCATCCATGATTTCCCTGCTATTGGAAATTCCCGTGGACATGATGACTGGTTTCCCCGTCATGGCGACCCGTTCAACCAGGGGAATATCTACCAGCTCAAATGAGGCTATCTTGTAGGCAGGGCAATCCAGGTCTTCAAGGAAATCCACCGCACTGGCATCAAAGGGTGAGCTGAACACGGTCAGTCCAAGGCTACGACCGTGTTCAAATAATTCTTCGTGCCACTCCCAGGGTGTGAATGCTTCCCGGTAGAGTTCGTGCAAGGTTCGCCCGGACCATGGCCCCGTCTTGATAAGAAAACCATCCTTGCGGGAGTTCAGCGTTAGCGTGTCTGCGGTGTAGGTTTGCAGCTTGATGGCATCGGCACCCGCATCGGCGGCGGCCTGGATAATATCAAGGGCGCGTTGCCTGTCGCCGAGATGATTTGCAGACAGTTCCGCCACCATGAATGGCGCGTGCGCAGGAGAGATGCTGGCATCCCCTATGGTAACAGGAGCCTCAACAGTCATGTCCCGGGCTCCTCTTCATCACCGATCTTGTCTATTCGCAAGCGATATCGATGTCCCCGGTATTCAAACCAAGCCGGGTACAACTGGTTATCCACCACGCGCAGTAAATTAAACTGCTCAGCAAGAGTTGAAGAGGTTTGCAACTGGCTATCTTTCGCGTTGCGCCTGGCATAATAGCTGGCGTCTCCCTGCTGCTCCTCACCTTGAGGGACATCGGCTTCACCAAGATAACGAAGACAAAGATCAAGTGTCATGCGACCAAGTCGCTGGCGCATTTCATCGATCAACTCGTGGCCTTCCAGGGATAAAGTCTCGCGATAAACTACCGCGCCAGTATCCACTTTCGCACCGGCCTCCAGCAGGCATACGGGGATGTCATCCAGTCCCTCGAGGATTTGCCACGTTAGCGGCGACATACCACGTCCCCTTGGCAAATCACTGGCATGAACGAGCAGGTTTTTCCTGCTCAGGGCCAGCTGCTGTCCGGAAACGATACTGTGGCAGGAGAGAAAAAAACTCACATCCTGTTGAGTGAGCTGGCCGATATCACGACACAGTTCAGAGTTATCTCCATTGCTTTGAATTTCAAGCAACAGCTGTGTGCACAAGGGCAACAT
>CAZXDV010000129.1:0-8370 GCA_964639535.1 uncultured Enterobacteriaceae bacterium
GCCTCGAAAAGTCCGCGATGCTGGCCAAGCTCGCTACCGTACTCGGTCAGCCTCGGCAGGCAGGCGTTGTAGGCCTCACGCAAGGCGTCATTATCAGCCACGGAATGCAGGTGATTCACCGGCGACCAGGCCCGGTTGAGTAACTCGTCCCGCTCTTCGAGCGGCTCGACCAGGTTCTCCCAGGTATATTGCTGGTTCTTTTCCAGCAAATCCTCCAGTATCGCGCGGTTTTCCGCGATCAGTGTGCTGATCGCCGGTTCAATATGCTCGGGTTTGATTTCGCCAAATGGCGGTAATGTTGTTTTCTTTAGAAGTGGATTATCCATGCCAGGTTATTCGGCCCACGGGGGCATTGGTGTCAAAGCTGCAAAATACTAATTAAGAATTTCTTCAAGTGCCAGCCAGGCGGGCATTCACGGCCCAGGTGACAAAAACACCGCTGGCAAAAAACAGTGATATCAGCCCAATCGAAAAATAGTGGTAACGCCTGACGAGGGAATGCTGTGGAATCGCCGACAGCAGGAAAGGGCGCCGCTTGTCACGGGTCTGGGTCAGCATGTTAACCGGCGGGATATGCTTGTTATCACCATGCTGGGCCATGACCTGTTTCAGTGCCTCTTCCCTGACGGCCTGCCACTCTTCCATGTCAATCTGGCCGTCCTTGTTTTTGTCAAAGCGTTGCAGCAGTGTTTCGCTGTCTTTCTTCCAGTGTGCCAGCAGTTCCCGTACATCACTCGACGGATCGTAAACATCTCCTGCGCCACCGACGGTATTGAACATGCCGATAGCGTACAGGGGCTCATTGGGCAACAGTCTTTTCTCGGTGTAGCGATAGCTTCCGCTGGCCAGGAGACCCCCGCCTGTGGCTGCCCCGCGGCTGGGCCTCTGTGTATTGCCATACCAGACATCCTTTTCAATGGTAGTGACGCTGGCGCCTTCCGGGTCAATGATGCACTCCCCGGTTTCGTCGCTGATAAAAAAAAGTTCCTCGCTCCTGCCTTTTTCAACGGTGGACCAGTTATTGTTGTTCTTGCTGCGACCCTTTCTCTCGATTCGATAACTGTAATAGGTACAGGGTTTCTGGGTCAGGGGAGCCACGATGGGCGGCCCGTCCATCATTTTTCCATGCCCTGCCAGCTCCACGTAACCCTGGGCAGCCGAGCGGATCTTTGAAGTAGGCGTGTCTTCCATAACACGCTTGCGTTGGAAAAAATAAAATGCGCCGAAGAAGCCAGCGATGGCCAGCATCACCAGGACGATGATGCTCATCCAGAAATCGTCGCCCGGGCTGTTTATCGCCCAGTTGCTCAGCTCCGACATCAGGCAGGTCGCCGCGCTAGCTGAACAGCTCTTTCATATTTACATCCGCCTTTTCTTCCTCGCTGAATTCCAGCAGGTCGCGGGATTTGAACCCCAGGTTGCGCGCAATGATCACATCAGGGAATTGCTCTATGCGAATGTTATTGGTGTTTACCGACTCGTTGTAGAACTCGCGACGGTCAGCGATGGCATTCTCCAGTCCGGAGATTCGCCCCTGCAGGTGCTGAAAATTATCATTTGCCTTCAGGTCCGGATAAGCTTCCGCCACGGCAAACAGGCTGCCAAGACCAAGTCGTAACTGCGTCTCCGCCGGGCCCAGCGCGCCGACATCGGCTTTTTGCCGTGCACTGGCCACCGCATTTCGTGCCTGCATGACTTTTTCCAGGGTGCCCTGCTCATGCTGCATGTACTGTTTACAGGTTTCCACCAGCTTGGGGAGTTCGTCATGCCGCTGCTTTAATAACACGTCAATATTGGACCAGGCCTTGTCCACGTTGTGCTTGAGGGAAACCAGGTTGTTGTAGATACCTACGCCGTAGAAGCCGATGGCGAAGACAATGCCGAGAAAGATAAATGTTCCTACGTCCATAGTGCGGTCCTCATTGTTATTTTTCTAATAGCGGCGATCTGCCTGCATACTATAACCATAGCATAGTTCTAAATAGTAATCATTATCAATATCAATAACTTAGCTTGTGATCCATGTCCGTTTTAATTATTCTCAGCGCACTTTTATGTAATTCAGGGTGATATGAAAGATGAAAGGTGACGACAAGGTAATTGATTATCTCAACCAGGTATTGAAAAACGAGCTAACAGCGATCAACCAGTACTTCCTGCACGCCAAAATGTTCCAGGACTGGGGGCTGAAAGAGCTTGGGGACTACGAGCATCACGAGTCCATCGACGAGATGAAGCACGCCGACAAGCTGGTCGAGCGAATATTGTTCCTTGAAGGCCTGCCTAACCTGCAGGACCTGGGCCGACTGATGATCGGTGAAAATACCGAGGAAATGCTGGCTTCAGACCTGAAGCTGGAAAACATGGCTATTCCGCTGCTCAGGGAAGCCATCGAATATTGCGAGTCCTGCAAGGATTTCGTTACCCGCGAGCTGCTTGAAGACATACTGGAGAGCGAGGAAGAGCACGTCGACTGGCTGGAAACCCAGCTGGGCCTTATCGAAAAGGTTGGCCTGCAAAACTATCAGCAGTCACAGATAAGCTCCTAAGCCGCATTTTTGCTGGCTTTTCGCCTGCATTGCGCAACCCATCAAGTATTTTGGGATAAGGTATTGCAAATAATTCTCATTTGCACTACTGTTCTCACTACACTGCTAGATAGGAATGGGTTTTCGCCGCAATGTATGTCTGTGTTTGCAATGCCGTCACCGAGCGTGAGGTAAGGAACACCATCAAGAATGGTGCCACCACCATGCGCCAACTGAGGTCGGAACTGAACGTTGCCGCCAGTTGCGGCACCTGTGAAGAAGGCATCGAGCAGTTTCTGGAGGACGTACTCTCCGATGAGCTGGGGTCTTCTCCCTTACTCAATATCGCTTCCTAGCTTTTCGAAAAATCACAGTTCACGCTTTTCGACGCGCAGGTACTGTCGAGCAAGTCACTGGCGGTTGCTGGCACCTAACTACGACTCCCTGATAAAGTATTTTTTCACCCGGCATTAACAGCAATTTCAAATTAATCGGGATGCAAACCATGAAAATAACAAACCTAACTCAACCTCTGGTCGGGGGACTTGTTCTCTGGCTGTTAACTGGCTTTTGCTCCCTGCATGCGGCCGAGGTCAACGTCTATTCAGCACGAAAAGAGGCATTGATAAAACCAATGCTGGATCGCTTTACAGAGTTAACAGGAACCGAGGTCAACCTGGTCACCGGAAAGGCAGATGCCCTGATCAAGCGGCTGGAGCTGGAAGGTGTAAACTCTCCCGCGGACCTGCTGTTGACCGTGGACGTGGGACGACTGCATCGGGCCACGCAGCTGGACCTGTTCAGCAGCATCGAGTCCGACCTGCTTGCCTCGGTGATCCCTGCACGCTATCGCGACCCGGAAGGAAACTGGTATGGCCTGTCGCTGCGTTCACGGGTCATTGTTTATTCACTCGCCGACGTGCAGCCACAGCAGCTTTCAAGCTATGAAGCCCTCGCCGATGCCGAGTGGAAAGGCAAGGTCTGTGTGCGTTCCTCAAGTAATATTTATAACCAGTCCCTGGTGAGCGCGATGATTGCCCACGATGGTGAAGAGAAAACCGAGTCATGGGCGAAAGGACTCGTTGCGAATTTTGCCCGCCCGCCCAAGGGTGGCGATCGGGATCAGATCAAGGCCGTTGCGGTGGGCCAATGCTCACTGGCCGTGGTCAACAGCTATTACCTGGCCGGCATGATTAATTCAAAAATCAGTGCGGAGTCAGGTGCTGCGGCAAAGGTTGGGCTTTTCTGGCCGAACCAGCAGGGCAGGGGTGCCCATGTCAACATCAGCGGTGCGGGCGTGACCCGTTCCAGCAAGAACAAAGAAGAAGCGATAAAGCTACTGGAATTTCTAGCTGGTGAAGAAGCCCAGGCGTGGTATGCCGAGCACAACCACGAGTTTCCGGTTCGTGCAGGCGTACCGGTGAGCGAGACACTCAGGCAGTGGGGTGAGTTCAAGGCCGATCAGCTTGAGCTCAGCAAGCTGGGCATACACAACGCCAGTGCTGTCAGGCTCATGGACAGGGCTGGCTGGCAGTAAAAGCGTGTAGCCTGGTCAAAGCGCGGAAGCGGGCCGCATGAGCGTCGCCAACATTACAGCGCCCGGGGTATCCCTTTCATCGCTGTTGCGGCCACTGGTGCTACACCCCTGGCTACTGGCGCTTTTACTTTTTTCTGCACTGCTGGCGATACCTGTAGCCTGTATCGTTTTCTCGATACTTGCAGACAGTGGTGACGTTTGGGCACATCTCGCCAGCACGGTCCTCGTTTCCTATGTTACTAACTCCCTCATCATCGTGGCAGGTGTGTGTGCCTTGACGCTTGTCCTGGGAACGGGGCCAGCGTGGCTGATCACCATGTACGAGTTTCCCGGGCACAGGCAGCTGTCCTGGGCATTGTTATTGCCGATGGCTATGCCAGCCTACATCATAGCCTACACCTACACCGGTATGCTGGACGTGGCTGGACCCCTGCAGTCCTGGCTGAGGGAACTGTTTGGCTGGCGTTATGGGGACTACTGGTTCCCGGAAATCCGTTCCGTGGGTGGTGCCATTGCCATGCTGTCGCTGGTGCTTTATCCGTATGTTTACCTGCTGTCACGAGCCGCGTTCCTGGAGCAGTCGCTGTGTGTTCTCGAGGTTTCCCGCTCCCTCGGTTGTAAGGCTTACCAGTCGTTCTTCAGGGTGGCGCTGCCCCTGGCCAGACCAGCCATTATTGCCGGCCTGTCGCTGGTGATGATGGAAACCCTGGCTGATTATGGCACCGTGCAGTATTTTGGTGTCTCAACTTTTACCACTGGCATTTTCAGAACATGGTTCGGACTGGGGAGCAGCATTGCTGCAGCACAGCTTGCCGCGGTGTTGCTGGGCTTCGTGATGTTACTCATCCTGCTCGAAGCCTGGTCCCGGCGCCAGGCCAGGTATCACCACACCAGCGGGCGTTACAGCAGCCTGGTACAGCAGCCGCTGCGGGGATGGCGCAGGTACCTTGCCTCAAGCGTATGCCTTTTTCCGCTATTGCTTGGGTTTATCCTGCCAGCGGCTCAACTGGCGCACTGGGCCTGGCAGACATGGTCTGACGTTGTTGATCGGGATTTCTACGTGCTCCTTCTAAACAGTATTGAGCTGGCGGCAATCGCATCATCCCTGGCCCTGGTCCTCGCACTGTTTGTCTGCTACGCCAGGCGTATAGTGCCAGGCGCGTTAACCCGGGGAATCTCGCGTGTACTTGGCACCGGCTATGCCATACCGGGGACAGTCATCGCGGTAGGGGTACTGATTCCCTTTGCCTGGCTGGATAATGCTATCGACGGGTGGATGCGCCTGCACATGGACAGGAGCACCGGTCTCCTTTTCAGCGGCACCTTGTTTGCCCTGGTTTTCGCTTACCTGGTCAGGTTTCTGCCGGTCTCCATCAATACCATTGATGCCGGGCTGCAAAAGATTCGCCCTGCAATGGACGAAGCCGGCCGGAGTATGGGGGCCAGTGCGAGGCATGTTCTGACACGCATCCATGTCCCCATGCTGCGGGGAACACTCGCAACTGCCCTGCTGATGGTTTTCGTGGACGTTCTCAAGGAGCTTCCGGCCACACTTATTCTTCGGCCCTTTAACTTTAACACGCTTGCCATTCGTACATACGAACTGGCAAACGAGGAAAGGCTCGCTGATGCAGCCAGCCCGGCGCTGGCGATTGTCATCGTCGGTATAATTCCGGTTATTATCCTGAGTCGATCCATCGCACGTTCAAGACCTGGAAATGACTGAATCATTGCGACTTGAAGAGGTGTCTGTCGCCCTTGGTGGGCGTCAAATTATCCCGTCCTTTTCGATGTCCCTGGAAAAGGGCCAGATCGCCTGCCTGCTCGGGGCCAGTGGCTGCGGTAAAACAACCTTGCTGCGAACGATTGCCGGCTTTGAAAAACCCGGCCAGGGTGAAATCTGGCTGGAGTCCAACAAGGTCAGCGATGCCAGCATGCATGTCCCGGTAGAGCAGCGCCGGGTAGGCATGGTGTTCCAGGATAACGCGCTTTTTCCTCACCTCAGTGTGCGTGACAACATTGCCTTTGGCCTGGGGAATCTTGGCAGGGAAGAAATAGATCAACGTGTCACGGAGACTGCGGCCATGCTCGAGGTTTCTGACATCCTCGACTCATATCCGCATCGAATTTCAGGTGGTCAGCAACAGCGGGTAGCGCTGGCCAGGGCTATCGCTACGCGTCCCAGGATCCTTCTGCTGGATGAGCCATTTGCCAGCCTGGACATTGACCTGAGAGAACAAATTGCCCGCGAAGTACGCACCGTGTTGAAACAAAACCAGATCACCGCGATCCTGGTGAGTCACAACCAGCTCGAAGCATTTGCCATGGCAGACGTGATTGGCGTCATGCGCGAGGGCAGGCTGATGCAGTGGGATGATGCCTTTAGCCTTTACCACAGACCGGCATGTGCCTACGTGGCGGACTTTATCGGTGACGGGGTGTTTATTGCTGCAACAACGGCCGGCGACAGCGCTGCCGAAACAGAGCTCGGTGTTATTAATGGCCAGGAGGCCCACGGCTATCAGCAGGGTGAGGATGTGGCCGTGTTGATAAGACCGGATGACATCATCCACGATGATGATAGCTCGCTACAGGCCACGGTTCTTGACAAGCGTTTTCGCGGCGCTGAATTCCTCTACACCCTCGGACTTGAAAGCGGCGCCCGAGTACTATCCCTTGTCCCGAGCCACCATGACCACGGCATAGGTGAAGCCATCGGTATTCGTCTTGAAATCGATCACCTGGTGGTTTTTTCCAGGCAGGCTGTTGCCGAGATCGGAAAGGAGCTTATCGAGGTTTAAAAAGGGCTTTGGCCCTGTTCCCCTGTCACTGTTAAACTTCGCGCCATGAATAACCAGGGCGGAAGTGAATTAACGCGTATCAGGAACGCCACCAGGTTTTCCTGGATGGGCTTAAAGGCTGCCTATGCTAACGAAGCCGCATTTCGCACGGAAATTAAACTGGCACTGTTACTGGTTCCCGTAGGGCTTTTCCTGGGTAATGGCGGCGCAGAAAAGGCATTGCTGGTTAGCGTGGTGTTGCTCGTGTTGATCGTGGAGTTACTCAACTCGGCAGTGGAATCTGTTGTTGACCGGGTGGGTGACGAAATCCATGAACTCTCCGGCAGGGCAAAGGATATAGGTTCTGCTGCAGTGTTCGTAGCACTCGCTAACGTGATACTCGTGTGGTGCGTAGTATTGTTTTTCTAGTCTTACTGAATTGATTACCCGCCATGGAAGGTAAAGCCTGTAGACAACGCCTGCTTGCCTGCCTTGTTCTCCTGGTGCTTGTCCAGGGCAGCCTGTGCGCTGCAGAACCCGGCAAGCCGCCCCATGAATCCTGGACCTTTACATTTCATCTCGAGAATGACCTGTTTGCCAACACCGACAGGTTTTACACCAATGGCATAAAGCTAAGCTGGGTATCACCCGAGCTGGGCTGGTTCGAAGACCTGCCGTGGATGCAAAACGAGGGGCTGCTGCAGGCTGGTGTGCACAAGTTCATCGACCTTTTGCCTTTCAGCGAGGAAAAAGATCGGCAAAGACACATGGCGTTTACCGTTGGGCAGCTGATGTTTACCCCGGAAGACATCGCTGCGCGAAGCCTGGTGCAGGACGATCGCCCCTATGCTGGCTGGCTATATGGCAGTGCGGCCTTTCATAGCAAGACCTATCGTCGTCTTGATACCTTTGAAATCCAGGCCGGCCTCACTGGCGATTTTTCACTGGCCGAGGAGGCTCAGGACCTGGTGCATTCTATCCGTGGCATTGAAAAGGCCAACGGCTGGGATAACCAGATTGATACCGAGCTGGGGTTCGCGCTCATCTACGACCGCAAGCAGCGCCTGGTGCCGCGATATGATTTTCACCGGCAGTGGGGTGTTGATGTTATCGCCTATGGAGGTGCGGCCGCGGGCACGGTTTTTTCACACATTAATGCAGGTGTGGAATTTCGCCTGGGGTGGAACCTGCCAACCGATTTTGGTTCAGCGCTGATCAGGCCGGCTGGCGAAACCAATGCACCCAGCGATACCCGTGATAGCCGTTATCAAAAAGACCGGCGCGCTTTTAGCTTTCATGTCTTTGGAGCCACCTCCGGGCGCGTAGTCTTTCGCGATATATTTCTTGATGGCAATACCTTCTCTGACAGCCACGATATTGGAAAGAAAACCCTGGTGGGAGACTTTGTGCTGGGCGCGAGCCTTGTGTATCGACGCTTCAAGCTGTCCTATGCCCAGGTGATTCGCACAAGAGAGTATGATGGCCAGGCGAGCGGCCAGAATTTCGGTTCAATCAGCCTTTCCTT
>CAZXDV010000130.1:0-8291 GCA_964639535.1 uncultured Enterobacteriaceae bacterium
TGTTAATAACGAGCGCTTAAGAAACCTTGCTTCATACGTCTATCATCTTTGATAACTTGACTAAGTTTAGTCTTATCAGGTAGTTATAGCAAGTTTCAAGAAAGATTCTACATGAAATATCGTTTCACTGCGTGCCACAGCGATATTTACGGGGTAGCCCGGCAGTTTTTACAGGGCGCCGGAGGCCTGCAAGGCAGCTTGAATAGTCTCGGCCATGAGCCGGTAGCCCTTTTTATTTGGATGAACGGCGTCCGATTTCAAACCATTGTCACCAAGCACATCCGAGATAAGGTCTTCCACAAACAGCACACCGGTTTGTTCAGCAACACGTCCGTATAAATCCGCTGAAGAGAGTAAAATCCCGGGACGAGGCACACCAAGCATGACAACCTCGATATTTCTTTCTTTCGCCATGGAGATCATTGCTACCAGGTTTGACTCGAGCTCTCGCAAATCCTTTTTCCTGAGGAAATCGTTTCCGCCGTGACACAGGATCAGGAGCTCCGGTTGATGCTTATCCAGTACGCCGGGTAAACGTTTCAGGCCCGCCTCTGAAATCTCACCTGATATGCCTTCATTAATAACGCGACGACCGATTAGCGTTTCAAGTACAGCAGGATAACTTTCTTCTTTTTTCGCACCGTTACCATTTGTCAGGCTATCACCAAATGCCAGTACAACGGCATCAGCAGGAAGGCGCGACAATTGCGGCTGCTCGCTGCACGCCAGCAAAAATACTGCCACTGAGATCAGTGCAATTTGCCTGGATCTCATGATCTTGAAGAATCCGCTTATATCGAGCAGAGAAATCATCAAAAAATGCCGCTTTCAAGGCCAGCGGATATTGTCATTCCCAGTTCCTGCCCCTGCTCCAGGAACTCGCTTCTAAATGTCCCGGTACACACCAGGGTCTCCTGCACCTGCTTCCACTTCAGACCAGTGACAATTCGTTCAACACTGGATTTTGCACCCTGGCCGTCCAACCCTGCCTTTACGAACAAGGCATAGGGCAGTCCCTGGGTCTGTTCCAGGCATGGATAATAGATACGATCAAAAAAATCCTTCATCGCACCGCTCATGTAACCAAAGTTCTCTGTCGTCCCAAGTATGATTGCATTCGCCCACAGCACATCCTCCGGTCCGCACTCAAGTGGCGCCGTTACGCGGACACTTACATCGCTTATTTCTTCATGCCTGGCACCATGCTCAACCGCCCGCGTCAGTGCCAGTGCATTTTCTGAAGGGCTGTGGGAGACAATAAGAAGGTTCTTCATCCTGTGCTCAAACGGCATCACGCAGTTCGCTACCAGGCCCTTCGTTCTGGCTGTTAAACTGCAACTCCGCCAGGCGTGCATACAGACCACCTTTTGCGATGAGATCGTTGTGTTTACCAACGTCGACAATCTTACCTTCGTCCATCACCACGATTCGGTCAGCCTTGATGACAGTGGACAAGCGATGAGCAATGACAATACTGGTATGGCCATGCATGAGATGATCCAGCGCCTCCTGCACCAGGTTTTCACTTTCCGAGTCGAGCGCACTGGTCGCCTCGTCCAGTAACATTACCGGTGGATTCTTCAGTATTGCGCGGGCAATGGCCAGCCTTTGCTGTTGCCCTCCCGAAAGTCGCATGCCCTTCTCTCCAAGAAAAGTGTCATAACCCTGTGGTTGTCTCTCGATGAATTCATCAGCGATAGCCGCTTTGGCTGCTTCCCTGACCTCATCATCAGAAGCGCCCGGTCGCCCAAATCGAATATTTTCCATTGCTGTTTCTGCAAAAAGAACGGTGTTCTGGGGGACTATGGCGATCCGTTTTCGCACTTCCCCGGGATCCGCATCACTGATTTCAACACCATCGAGGTAGACACTGCCCTGTTGGGGATCATAAAAGCGAAGCAACAGCTGGAATACCGTACTCTTGCCGGCACCTGACGGGCCAACCAGTGCGACAGTTTCTCCGGGTTTTACTTCAAGACTGAAGTCATCCAGTGCTTTTTGCTCGGGTCGAGAGGGATAATTAAAGGATATATGCTCAAGCCGTATATGCCCCTGCCCGCTGGACGGCAAGGCAACGGGACTTGATGGTGCGCGAATTTCAGGCTCTGCTCCCAGCAATTCCATGAGCCTTTCCATTGCGCCGGCGGCCCTTTGAACATCTGCCCATACTTCTCCCAGCGCCGTGGTGCTGCCGGCCAGGAAGGTAGCGTAAAAAACGAACTGTACCAGTGTCCCTGCACTGATGGTGTTATTCACTACTGCGTGGGCACCAACCCACAGGACAACAACGATCGCGCCAAACGCCGTAACAACAATCAGCCCCGATAATAACGAGCTAACCTGTAAACGCCGCCGAGCTGCGGCAAAGGACTGTTCAACGGAGTCACTGAAGCGCTCCCCTTGAAGTGTTTCAAGAGTGAAGGCCTGCACCAGCTGGATCGCGTTGAGGGATTCATCCGCGAGGCTACTTGAATCGGCAACACGGTCCTGTGTCGCCCGCGATAATTTTCTCACCTTGCGGCTGTATAACATGACCGGCAAGACAACAACCGGGACCATCGCCAGTATCATTAATGTCAACTTCGCACTGGTGACAAACAGCATGATGAGACAGCCAATCACGGCAAATGAGCTTCGCAGGGCAATGGACATCCCCGCACCCACAACCGACTGGACCAGGGTTGTATCAGTAGTTAATCGCGATAGAACCTCCCCGGTCCGGGTCACTTCAAAAAAAGTTGGGCTTAGCTTGATGACATGCTGGTATACAGCTGAGCGGATGTCCGCTACCACTCGTTCTCCTATCCACATCACCAGGTAATAACGAAGCGATGCAAATAACCCATAAACAAGGGCAAGACCGAGCAGCGCCATAAAGTATATGTTGATTGACCCCTGGTTTTCCTGGGAGAAGCCAAAGTCGATGACATAGCGAATGGCCACCGGCATGCCGAGCATCGACACCGAGGCGACCACCAGGCAGACAAATGCGAGCATCAGCCTGCCCCGGTAAGGCCAGACAAACGGTATTGCCATTCTTATAGGTTGAATGTTCCTGCTTCGAGGACGCTCTCCCCTGCCGTCACCAACGTTGTTTGCCATGCTAATTCTTTATGCACCCTGAAAAAGTGAGTGAGGTTAACATTTTTACATGCTTTGGCCATAGTATCCTTGAAAATCAGGTGAATGCCCGCATCTGCAGGTATAATGCCGCCCCTTTTCTAATATGAAATACGATTAAACAAAATGCCTGCAGAATTTATATACGAATACGGAATGTTCCTTGCCAAGTTTGGCAGCATTGTCCTGGCCATCCTGGTGATCGCCGCCGTGATACTGGTTCTTGTTCTGAGAGGCCGTGCTGCGAGTGATGAACACCTTGAGGTTAAAAACATCAACCAGCGCTACGAGCATATGAAGCTGATGCTGGAGTCGGCTATTCTCAACAAGAAGGAATTCAAAAAAAATGTAAAGGACCTTAAAGCCAGTCAAAAAAAGGAGGCAAAAAAGGAAACCCAGGAGCCCGGCACAAGACGAATTTTTGTCCTTGATTTTAACGGTGATATCAGGGCCTCAGAGGTTGCCTCATTAAGGGAAGAAATTTCTGCCCTGTTGACCGTGGCCACCCCTGACGATGAGGTGCTGGTTCGGCTGGAAAGTGGTGGCGGCACTGTGCACGGGTATGGCCTTGCCGCTTCGCAGCTTCGACGCATTCGAGAAAGAGACATCACACTGACGGTTTCCGTCGATAAAGTTGCTGCCAGCGGCGGCTACATGATGGCTTGTGTCGCGAACAGGATAATTGCCGCACCATTTGCAATTATCGGTTCTATAGGTGTCCTCGCCCAGGTACCAAATTTCAACCGCTTGCTCAAGAAGCACAATATCGATTTTGAGCAAATATCAGCCGGGGAACACAAGCGCACACTGACTTTATTCGGCGAAAATACCGAGGCCGATCGTGAAAAACTGAAAGAGGAACTCGAGGAAACTCACCAACTCTTTAAACAGTTCGTCAAGGATAATCGCGAGCAGGTAGACATCGAAAAAATTGCAACCGGGGAACACTGGTTTGGCACCAGGGCACTGGAACTTGGACTCGTTGATGAAATTGTCACCAGTGATGATTACCTGGCGGTGAATGCCGATAATGCGAGCATCTATGCCATTGAGTATGTACGTAAGAAACCGGTGGTTGAGAAGCTATTTTCTTCTACCGTGAAATTATTCAGGGAAGAGAGTTACTAGCAGGTTTACTTAAAGAGACTTTATCTCGTCGGCAATAATTCGAATTCCTTCACTGACAACATCGTCATTCATCGAATAGCTGATACGAAGACATTCATTTTTGTGTTGCCAGTCCTCATTGAGACCCGGGAAAAAGTAGTGGCCGGATAAAACCAGCACGCCACGTTTTTTCAGGCGTAAATACAAATCTTCACTACTAATGGGCAAGCCAGGTAACCACAGCCAGAGAAAAAGCGCCCCTTCCGCCCTGTGCAAGTAAAAATCTACACCCTCAAGTTCCTTTTTCATTAAAGCAATTGCACGCTCGGCCTTGCCAAGATAGTAGGGCCGAATAATATTGTTGCTGAGATTTACAATTTCTCCGCTTTGTACCAGGTCCTGGGCCAGGGCAGGTCCGAAACTACCCAGGGACAAATTCATAATCCCGTTAAACTGACCAATGGCCGATATTATCTCTTCATTGGCAATAATGATCCCCGTGCGCAACCCGGGAAGGCCAAGCTTGGAAAGACTCATGCAGAGAATCCTGTTCTGGTTCCATTGCAGCGTTGTGTCGGTGAAAATTATATTGGGAAAAGGCATGCCATAAGCATTATCGATGATAAGCGGAATATTATTTTCCTCGGCCATTTCCGATAGTGCTGATACCTCGTCGTCGGTCAATACATTACCGGTCGGATTACAGGGACGAGAAACGCAAATTGCACCAATACTGTCATCAACCCGCAGATCACCCAGTGCAACGTGATATTTAAAGCTGCGATCGTCGAACGTTTCAATTTCAGGTCGATGGGCAATGAACAGGTCATCCACCACGCCAAGCTCCGAGTAGCCAATGTATTCCGGAGACATGGGTAACATAATGCGTTTACATTGACCATTTTCGAACTCACCTGCCAGCGTATTGAACAGGATAAAAAAACCAGACTGGCTTCCGGCAGTCAGGGCAATATTGCCGGGGCCAATATCCCAGTCAAAATGTTCACGAAAAAAATCTACCAGGGTGCTGATAAAAAGCTTATTACCAACCGGGGGATCATAGTTTCCAATGATCGATGCCATTTCTGCTGGCCGCGCAGCGATTCGCTGCATCCTGTCCTGGAAAAAGGCGAGAACTTCAGGAATATGGGCAGGATTACCACCTCCAAGCATGAGAACTTCGCCGTCGCCCGCCATGGCATCGCCCAGGTCCTCCATCAACTGGCTTATGCCCGAATGCTCGGTGAATCTTTTTGCAAACCTGGAAAACTGCATTTCTCGCTTATCTCCGCCTGGCCATTTTTTTTCCGGCCAGGATCATTCTCAGGGATCTTTCAGCCGCATTGGCGATATAGCGTCTTGAATTCACCAGGGCTTCTTCGAGGGACATATCCCGGCTTATTGCGCTATCGAGACCGTCAATACCGTGATCGAACACGCGGTTGGCATCATCAGCCAGTCCGCCCCCGATAGCAATCACCGGCACACGATATCTTGCTGCTGCCCTGGCAACCCCCGCAGGTGTTTTGCCAAATGGAGTCTGGCTATCCACTCTTCCTTCCCCGGTGATAACCAGGTCGGCCTTCTTTAAATGACTGCGAAGGTCAGTTGCCTCCACCACGATATCAATTCCACTTCTAAGACGGGCCCCTGTAAAGGCCACCAGACCGCCTCCGATACCACCAGCTGCTCCCGCACCTTTTATGCTAAGGATGTTAACCCCAAGCTGGGACTTCACCAGTTTTCCAAAATGGCGAAGATTTTGATCCAGCTTGTTCACCATCGCCGGACTTGCCCCTTTCTGGGGACCAAATACATGTGATGCCCCGCGTTTTCCACAGAGCGGGTTATTCACGTCACAGGCGGCCACTACCTTGCATCGGCCCAGGCCTGGATGAATAGCGGAGGTGTCAATTCGCTCAATACGCTGTAGCGCGCCACCACCAATCCCGGCTTCCAGCACTCGTCCTGCCTGCGTTAAAAAGCGTACGCCCAGGGCCTGGGCCATGCCGGCACCTGCATCATTTGTCGCTGAACCACCAATACCCAGGATAATCTTTTTCGCGCCCTTGTTAATGGCATGGGCCATTAATTCCCCCGTTCCATAAGTTGTAGCCTTTAACGGGTTTTTTCGTCTGCCTTCAACGAGCGGCAAGCCGGATGCCTCTGCCATTTCAATAACGGCTGTTTCTCCATCTGCCAGTAGCGCATAACGGGCCCTGACTTTTTCCTTCATTGGCCCACATACCTGTCGCGTGATATAGCGACCACCACGCGCATCCACGAGCGCCTGCACAGTGCCTTCACCGCCATCGGCCATTGGTACTTTCACACACTTTGCCCCGGGTAATACGCGGCGGATACCTTTCTCAATGGCACTGGCAACTTGCAGCGAACTCAGGTTGCCTTTGAAGGAATCGGGTGCAATAACTATTTTCATTAAAAACCTACTTGGGACTCAAAAAAAGGATGGCTAGTGTACGCGATGAAACAGCTCTGGCAAGCCATGAATTTACTCATTCGCGAGTTTTATAATGGCTGCCGCCAGTCCGTCTGTTACTCGTACCATGGAGTCGTAGTCCAGTACATCATGAGTGTCTGTACTTCTATGATATCGACGGTTTCTATAATTTGCGGTATTTGTGACCATCAAGGCAGGGTAGCCTTCTCTCCAGAACGGATAATTATCTGAGCGACGAATGTCCGGGACCAGGAATTGTGGTGCTACGAGGCCTTCAGAAGGAAACTCTGCACTTTCTCGAAATGCCGTAATAGAGCGATGCAGGAAATCCCGGGATGAAAAATTTGATACGAAGGCCACAAAGTTACCCTTGTCAGGATAAAAATAATTGAGGGGCCGCGGATATCTCTGGCTACCCGGTTCTGATGAATAATAGCCAAGCATTTCCAGTGAAATCATCCCAATGATGTTTTCATTTCGTTTTGAGGAATTTTCTGCATTAACCAGGCTCCCCATATTCTTGCGCCCAAAGAAGGGCCATTCCTCGTTGGTGAAGGCGACAAACCGTATTGTTCTTGATTGCCTGTCGCCATTTAGCCGACGCGCGACTTCCAGCAGTACTGCAACACCAGAAGCGTTGTCATCCGCTCCGGGGCTCAGCCACACGGTGTCGTAATGCGCTCCCACTACAAGAATTTCGTCGCGTCGAGCATTTCCGTAGTGATTTACAATGACATTCTTGTAGGACTGATCGCCGAATACCTCCAGCACGGGGTTAAATCCAATCTCGTTAAACTGCGATTCGATATAGCTCGCAGCCTGTTCAAGCGCCTGCGGGCGTTGATAGTTTCTTTCACCAATAGTAGATGCAAGTTCAAACACGTGCCTCTCAAGGTTTGCTCGGCTGTCCAGCATTTCCTGGTCGAATTGACGCGCTTCCCCCTGGTAACTTGCACCTGGCATGCTGGTACCGTAATAAATAAATCCCATGCAGGCTGCGAAAAACAGCAGCAGGAGTAAGAAGATATTTACTACGGATTTAAGAATTGCTTTTGCATTCATTAACTTTTGCCAGTGTCACTGGTTTCTTCTCAGCTGGTCTCCAACCTGGATTGAGTGCTCATCGACCTGCCCTGCGTTGATCTCGAGCACAGCCTGGACACGTTGTTCCGAATGGATGCTTTCGGTGGACAAGGGTACCGCCCCCTGATGAATTTTAACAATTAAACCCTTTTTATCGATAAATAACAGGTCAAGAGGTATATAGGTATTTTTCATCCAGATAGCCACTTTCCTGGGCGAATTATACTTCAGCAGCATGGCGCTGTTTGCCGGCAGGCTCTCCCTGAACATAAGGCCACGTCGCCTGCTACTATCGGAATCTGCAATTTCTACCTGGTAGCTTACGCGGGCGGTATTTTCATTATAAATAGTGAACTCTCGTATCTCTGGCCTTGTCTCAGCAATAGTGCATGCAGACATCGACAGCATTAACAGGAGGAATTGGCAGGTACGAAGCAAAACGCAGGTTCCTTATAAATTTTTGATGATATGCCTGTAAAACGATAACATGCTCGCTTCTTGGCTTCCTTGCAATAAAAAA
>CAZXDV010000131.1:0-8236 GCA_964639535.1 uncultured Enterobacteriaceae bacterium
GGTCGGAGAAATCCCCGGCATAGGAACCCACTTTCTCGGAGTCCGGGTACTCACAAACTTCAGGGCTCTGGTTGGTTGAAACGGCCAGGTAGCGTAATTCACCATCACTACTGTTGATCAGCTGGTGTCCCCCGTCTCTTCCCGGAGGGCAAGCAATAAAATCACCTTCCCGCAGTGGAAATGTTTGTTCTCCGTAGCGAAGGGTTCCTTCACCTTCAAGTATGAAAAACATTTCTTCATTTGCATGGTGCCTGTGGAAAGGAAAAGCGCATTTTCCCGCGGGCAGGATAGTAATGTTATAACCGAGCTTTTGAGCACCAATCCTGTGAGCTATACGTAACAGCCTGGCTTCAAATTTACCGCCGTCGCCAAACTCCGTGGCCTCCACTTCATCGATGTTAATCTTGGGCATGCTTTCCATCGGCGTCTCCAGTGTTTTGATCGGGCTAGTTTACGTATACGCAAGCAAGGGTACAAAGTCATTAGCTTTAACTGCCTAACGCCAGTAAAACAGGCGCGTCCCGGATATGTCGTTTCCGTCGACATCCTGTATCAGGCCCGGCGGATAGCTGCGCTGCGTTAACAGGGAAACGACGATCATGGCTGTTAAACTGCAAAGAAACGCGGGCACCGATGCGATGTAGATGGCGTCCCAGGTTTCGCCATCTACATAAGGAAGGAAGACAAAAACCAGTACTACCCAGCTTGCCAGGCCTGCGCCGATGGAAGCCCAGGCGCCCATGATGTTGGCCTTTTTCCAGAGTAGCCCGCACACGTATACGGCTGAAGTGGTGGGAAACGCCATGGCGCCGGCAAATACAAGGAGATTGTAAAGATCGCCTACCGCTAGACCGACTACCAGGCCTGTTACGGTGAAGCAGAGCATGGCAATCCGGGTTGCGAACAGGCGTTGCCTGTCAGTAGAAGCGGGTTTAAATACCCTGAAAGCGGTGTATCCAAGAAGGGCGCCGGCAGTCAATACAGTATCACCGGCGGTACTGACGATAGCAGAAGCGGCAGCCACGAAAAAAAGAACGGCTATCCACTGGGGAACATGGTGCTGCACGAACCAGGGGAAAATATCATCCTGGCTGGCGGCCGGTATATTTGCATCCAGTATAAATACGCACATACCGACAATGACTGGAATCATGCCAAGCACAAGGTAGACAAGCCCGCCGAGGACAAATCCGCGGGTTGCGGCAACTTCATTCTTCGCCGCGAGAGCGCGAGCCATGAGTACCGATCCTCCCAGGTCCCCGATGGCGACAGAAAACCATGCTGCAAGCATGTAGAGAAATCCCAGCAGCCCGAGAAAGCCAGCAAAACCGGCAGGTTCTCCTGAGCTGGTCAGGGCATTGGTATAAAAAAGACTGAAGGGCGGCATACCATCGACATTGCCCGCATTTTCAATAAATGCCATCGGGCCGCCGACAGAAGCCAGGGCGTAGGGTAGTACCGTTAGCAGGACAAAGGTGAGAATAATAAACGCAAGCATGTCTGAACGTGACAATGCCCAGAGCCCCCCGGCCAGTGAGATTGTCAGGATGATAGCGGCGCCAACAAGGGTAGAGGCAACAAGGCCCAGGCCTGTCACGACCTTGATGATGACGCCAAGCGAAAGTAGCTGTGCAGAGATCCACGAGACATAGGCCAGCATGCTCACTGTCATTGCTGCCATTCCGACTTTTTTGTCGAAGCGGGCATTGTAAAAGTCAACGGCGGTCGTGAAGCGTGAACGTCGAAACATGCTGACCATGAAAAAGCCACAAAAGAAAAGTGTCAGCACCGGTGACCAGGGATCCCAGACGATGGCCTGGAAACCACCCACATAGGCCTCCCTCGCGCCACCGAGAATGACTGCGCCTCCAAGCCATGTTGCGACAACCGAGCCGCATACAAAGGGGGCCGATAATGAGTGACCTGCAAGGATAAAGTCTTCCGTGGACCTGGCGCGGCGTGAGTAAAAAATGCCGATACCAATTATAACGAGGAAATACAGTGCCAGTATGAGTAATACCAGGTTGGAGTCACTTGATACATGCATGGGGCTTACCCTGCCCAGATTACCTGGCTTTCCTTGCGCAAGCAGGAAATGATATTGGCGGCTACCGTGTGAATCTTCTTCGGGGGAATAACTGCCGGGCTACTCTTCACCTCCAGCTCTCCGTATAGACTCTTTGCATGAAAGCCCATGCTACGTCCTTCACCGACGCCGGGTTGAATTACTTCCGTTGTTGTGTGGTCAAAGCCGGCGCCCGCCAGGGCGGACGCCGCGACGACATTCGTACTTTCAGGAAACTTCTGTGCAGTTTCACGTGCTGTCCCGCTAAACAGGGTCTTTCTTCCATTCTCTGAGGGCATCACGTCGACAAAACACTCGACCCTGGCTTGCGGGTCCAGCGCGATAGCTGACAGGCCATCGAGGCCGGCAATCGCGCCGCATAGCACTCTTAGCCTGCGCCCGCTGGCTGAGCCGGTGGTTTCCAGGCGAGAAAAGAGATCAGCATTTGCCAGGGCAGCTGCACTGACGGTCCAGACATCGGCAACGGCAAGAGCGCGTTCTCCATAGCGTGCCAGCGCGTCTCCACCTGCGGCTTCGATAACAAGATCCATCTCACTGGCAAAGAAGGATTCGGCATCAGTCACCGGGCTGGTTATGCCACTGGATTCGCCACTCCTGTTGAGAACAGCCTCAAGCTGGTACTCACCGGCTTCACCAGCTTCCAGGGCCGCAATAACCGGTGAGCCGATACGCCCCGTTCCAATGATGCCGATTTTTTTCACTTTGAGACCGGTGGTGGTTCGGGATAGAGGGAATCGTGGCTATGAATAATGACCCAGCCCACATCGCGACGTTCAAAGATAAATGTCATGCGCCCCTTGCGCGCGCCGGACTCGTTACTTGTGGCGTTTTTTGCGGTGGAATCAAAAAGGCAGGTAGCCCAGGCGGTGTCTCCGGCAAGGTGAATATCGATCGAATCCTCGCTTATGGAAAATTCACCAACATTAGGCCATACGCGGGTGAATTGTTTTTCCTTCAGTTCATCGTACCCTTCGGCCCGGACTGCGACAGAACCGAAGTAAACGCCGTCATCGGGGATAAGAGCGCGAACATTGTCGTAATCAATTGCATGTACGCTGGTTTCTATGGTTCTCAGTATGCCTTTTATTGCATCGATGTCATCGCTTGCTGTCATTATAAAAACCGCCCGGATCTTGCAGTCCTACTTTGTTGGGGAAATTAACGCTACACTATATTCAGGTATACAAAAAGTAAAACAATACCTGTGCCTGCTGGCGATCCACTGCAAATTTAATAACGAGAAATAACAGGTAGATAACATGGCTGAACTTGAGCGTGACGATTACATTAGACTCGTGGAAGAAGACTATTTTGGTAATGTAGTTACAGGCGACCTGCAAAAGGTACTGGACTGCTTTACCGAGGATACCGCTGTCACTATACGACACGGCGACAACCCTCCAAGATTATTCAGTAAAAATGGTGCGGAAGGCACCGGTGAACTGCAGGACTTCTACAAGCATCTTTGTGGTAATTTTACTCCATGGTTTGGAGACTTTGATCACTACATCGATGTGCCGGAACAACGATGCTCGTGTACCTTCGTCGTCAAGCTATCTCCCCTGCCAGGATCAGATTATCTTGATGCGGGACCACAGACCTTGAGAAACTGTAATTTCTTCAAGTACCGGGATGGAAAAATTGAAGAGATGATTATCTATTACAGTAACCACGAATCCGGCCTGGAACAAACACCTACGGGTTATCCAAAAGATGGCTGGCAACCCGGTAACTGATGAGCCAGGCTCCAGGTTCCTCGATATATACGGTGTTCTGGCAGCCGGGCTGCAGCAGTTGCCTGCGTGCAAAGGAATTCCTGAAAAAAAACGGCATTGATTTCCTCTCTGTTAATGTGAGAGAGGAAGAAGCCGCTGCGGAGCGACTGGAAAAACTCGGCGCGAGATCGATTCCTGTGGTCAGCCTGGGCAATGAATTTGTTTATGCACAGGATATAGATGTCCTGGCTGAGTTCGTTGGTATCAAGTCTGAACGATGCATGTTGCCAATGGATGATCTTTTTCAGCGGCTGGAATTACTGATTGCTGCTACTCAACGCTACGTTCAACAGCTCGATAGCGACTCACTGGATATTAATTTACCGGGCCGGGACAGGAGCTATTTCTCCCTCGCTTACCATGCACTTATGGTGCCCCTGGCTTTTCTCGATGCGGTGAAGGGGGAGGAATTAAGCTATGAGTATTTTGAACGCACCCCTCCAAAAGAAATGACCACGGTCGCCAGTCTGGTCGATTATGCGAATCTTCTTGCCAATGATGTTAAAAGGTGCAGAAAGGAATCTTCAGGCCAGGGTTTGGCTGCTACGCTTGTTACTTATTATGGCGTCCATAGCACCCATAGCGTACTTGAACGCACGGCGTGGCATACAGCACATCACGTGAGACAATTGATGGAGCTTGTAAGAGCCCAGGGGATTGAGCCCGATGGTGCACTTGGTGACGCAGAGCTTGGAGGATTACCCCTGCCGGATGAGGTTTACGACGACGAGGTCGCGATGACCTGAGAACTAGTCGAGCTGCTCGATAAACTCGAGGATCGCGGCTGCCGTTTCAGCGGGCTTTTCAATCATGCAGTAGGTCCCACCACCGGCAGGGATGGTTTTTAGCTCCGCGTGTTTTACCCGGGACATGAATTCATCGGCCAGGGCGCGTGTCCCCGGGGAGTTGTAACCCAGCTGGCCGGACTCTCCCATGAGCAGAAGTGTGGGTACCGTGATTTTATCCAGGTCGCTACTGAAGTCATTGGTCGCGACAATATCCATGGTTTCGGCGATCGTGTCGATGGAGAAATTCCGGGCAAAACATTCTGCCTCCCACTTCGCCATCTCTCCCTGGTAGGGTTGGAAAATGTTTTCTTCAGCACAGCCTATCCATGATGTTAAGCAGGCCAGGGCATCATAGCCAAAGGTCTCACAGACACCTGAAAAATACTGAAAGGCAGCGCGAAAGCCCGCATCGGCCTTGAACATGGGGTAGGTAATCATGGCTTTTACACGATGCTGGTAACGCGCCGTGTAGCGCAGGGTGATTGGTGAACCAGTCGAGGTGCCCCACATAATCACGTTTTCAAGTCCGAGTTCATTGAGGATGAACTCAAGGTCGTCAACCCAGGTATCCTGGTTATATAATTTTCCCGGCCAGGCCCGGTCAGATTGCCCGGCACCGCGGTAGTTCCAGTCAATCACGCGAAAATGCGAGGCCAGTTCATCGCGTATGAAATCAAACTGGTTGTGTAGCAGCCCAAAACCACCTGATACCACCAGTGGCTGGCCGCTGCCGCTTTCCTGGTACCATAGTTCAACCCCCCTGTCTGACACGGTAGGCATGATTTTCTCCTTTTATTTCAGTTGTATAAGATTCGACTGGCACAAACCGGCCCAGGCTATTATTCATCCTGCCGACCGTGATGTGAAGTTGTCTTGCTGCACATAATTCTGCAAAATCGTCTTTTACTAACCTGAAAACAGGGGACTGACATGAACAGCATGCATGATCTGGGTGGTATGACATGCTTTGGGCCCGTCAAGGCCGAAGAAGACGAACCTATTTTTCATAGTGAATGGGAGCGCAAGGTGTTTGCATTGAACCTGGCATCTATCGCTTACCTGGGCCCGGTTGATCGAGTGAGACACTCGGTGGAGAGAATGGATCCCGTTGAATACCTGGCTACCAGTTACTATGAGCACTGGCTGGCCGGCATGGAAACCCTCGCCAGGGAGTTTGGATATCTCACTGACGAGGAGATCGCATCCGGTAAGTCCAGCTCAAGCCCGGAATTGCCATTTCCAACCCCTGATGCGGGAATGCTTGAAGGTATTACCAGGGGAGGCATGCCATCTGTAAGGGAAGAGGGCAGGCAGTCACAGGCGTTCAAGGTTGGTGACAGGGTGCGCGCAAAAAACATCGAGGTAACGGGTCATACCAGGTTGCCGCGTTACGTGCGTGGCAAAGAAGGTGTTATTCACCTGGCTCACGGCACCCATGTTTTCCCTGATACCCATGCCCATGACCAGGGTGAAAACCCCCAGCCGCTTTACAATGTCAGGTTCGAAGCGAGAGAGCTCTGGGGCGAAAACGTTGAACGAAAGGACTGTCTTTATATTGACCTGTGGGAAGATTACCTGGACGCAGTTTAAAGAGGCGAAGAAATTATGAGCGACAAACATCATCATCACGATGCAGCACCCAATCCCTATCACGAAAGTGAAAGGAGCGAAGAGAAGAATCGTGAACTCAGTGAACGTGTAGACAAGATCGAAGCCCTCCTGCTGGAGAAGGGGCTTGTTTCCAGGGATGGCATGGACAAGTTACTGGATATCTACGAAAACGATTTTGGTCCAATGAATGGTGCACAAATGGTTGCACGAGCCTGGCTTGATGATGACTACCGTCAGCGACTCATGGATGATGCGACAGCGGCAGCGGCTGAGCTTGGCTTCGGGGGCATGCAGGGAGAACACATGGTTGCCGTAGAAAATACCGACAAGGTACACAACCTTGTAACCTGCACGCTTTGTTCCTGCTATCCCTGGCCGGTTCTTGGCCTGCCACCTGCCTGGTACAAGAGCTCTGCCTACCGTTCCAGGGTTGTCATCGAGCCGCGCAATGTCCTGGATGATTTTGGTACTACCCTGGATGATGATGTTGAGGTTCGCGTGTGGGATAGCAGCGCAGAGATTCGTTACCTTGTTATTCCACAAAGGCCCGAGGGTACTGAAGGCATGAGCGAGGAAGAGCTGGCCCAGCTGGTAACCCGGGATGCAATGATCGGAGTAAGTAAAGTACCGGCACCATGAGTAGCGAACGCCTTGCGCGCAGCGACATCGCCGAGATGCAGGGCCAGGTTTCCCTGCCTCGAAAAAGCGGTGAGATGGTATTTCATAACGAGTGGGAAAAACGCGCTTTTTCAATGGCGGTCAGCCTTGCCGAGCAGGGTATGTACGAGTGGTCGGAGTTCCAGGAACAGCTGATCATTGCCGTTGCGGAAGCCGAAAAAGATGACCCGCAGAACCCCAGTCGCGGTTATTACGAAAGCTGGTTGGCGGCAATGGAGGCCCTGATTGAAAAAAAGAAGTTGCTGGACTAGTCCTGGCACAGGCCTTGTTTTCATTCTGCTGGCGGTGTTGTTGCCGGTTTCGCAATTGGCGAGGGCTGACTCTTCCTGTCCTGCCAGTAATGTCGAACTGGTGGAAAAACTTTTTTACAAGGGCTTTAGCGGCGGCAACATGGCCGTACTCGACGAGGTCTTTTCCGAGGATATTCTTTTTGTTGATCCCATGTTTCCGGAGGGGCTTGAAGGGATCAAGGCGCTGGTAAAGAAGAATAATGAAACCTTTGAAGACTGGCATTTCAAGATACACCTGCTGCTATGTGACGATGACAAGGTGACCACCAGGTGGTCAGGCTACGGCAGGCACGTGGGTTCATTCATGGGCGAGGAGCCCAGCGGCAGGAATATCGAGCTCACCGGTATCTCTATCTACCAGGTAAAGGAAAACAAGATAATCGCGGACTGGGTTGTGCCGGATAACCTTGGCTTCCTCATGCAGATCGGTGTTGTTAAACCGACAGATATGACAAAAAGCCAGTAGTATCAGGCAAAATTAACGTCATCGTAAATGCGTATGGCACAGATCAGGCCATCACGTGAACGTTCGTAAGCAGCAAGGCCTGCTTCCCATTCTTTCTCATCCCATTCCTGTCCGGCCCAGCCGTAAGGGGTAAACTCCATGAACACGGTGCGTCCATCATCGCTCACGGTATCGTCGCGCAGCATTGGCGCGCCCCGGGAAAATAAACCACGAAAGTAATCGACAACTGCATTCCTGCCCCAGTGTACATAGGGCGGACCACTGGCTTCACGGAAGTAAATGTCGGCTTCAAACGAGTCACGGATTTTCTCAAGGTCGCCGCTCAACAGGCACTGGACGTAATTTAAAATAGCACCTTCAAATTCAGCCTGGTCCTTGAGACGCTCTTTATAAAGGTTCCTGCGCTTGCTGTGTTTTTTATTAAATGGCCAGTTGGTGTAGTACACATGGACGCGTGTAAACCCGCCTGTCTCATCATTTGCAACAACTGTCGCCACTGGCAATTCAAGTGACTCTCCCTGGAACTGCAGGTGCAGGATATC
>CAZXDV010000132.1:0-8217 GCA_964639535.1 uncultured Enterobacteriaceae bacterium
GCGCGAGGTCCGAAGATCCCCCGCTTTCCCCCGTAGGGCGTATGCGGTATTAGCACGAGTTTCCCCGTGTTGTCCCCCACTACTGGGCAGATTCCTAAGCATTACTCACCCGTCCGCCACTCGACGCCTGGAAGCAAGCTTCCATCGTTTCCGTTCGACTTGCATGTGTTAGGCATGCCGCCAGCGTTCAATCTGAGCCAGGATCAAACTCTTCAGTTTAATCACTTTAGTTGCTTTTAGAGGCAACAAATCTCGGCTCGATAGTTCACTTGACAAGTTGACACTTAGGTCTATTTGACTAGCTTCTACCGATAACTCTGGTGATGCAGATCAATGACGTAAGCGCCCACACGTATTTCTTGATTAGGAATTTTTAAAGAACAACAGCCCGGGCGAACCCAGGCTGTGAGAGCGCGGAATTATACACGGGTCGAGGGTACCGTCAACAGAAATTACAAACTTATTTCAAATTAATTATTTTATTTTAAAAACAATAAGTTAATTTACGGTAACACGGGCAAATTTACGCTTTCCCACCTGCACCACCGCTGTCTGCCCGGCGGCCAGCTTCAAGTCCTTGTTCGAGACGCGTTCACCGTCAATGCGAACCGCGTTCTGGGCTATCATCCTGAAGGCCTCGGAAGTGCTCGAGGTGAGGCCGGACTGCTTGAGAACCTGCGCCAATAGCAGCCCTCCTTCATCCGCTGTAAGACTGAATTCCGGCATATCCTCCGGTATGGCTCCATCCCTGAAGCGTTCTATAAAGGCATCTCGCGCCTGTTTTGCAGCATCAGCGGAGTGGAAGCGACCTATGATTTCCATGGCAAGGTCGATTTTCACATCCCGGGGATTGGCGCCTTCCTCAACAGATTTCTTATAATTTTCAATATCTTGTACAGACTTAAAGCTCAGGAGTTCGTAATAGCGCCACATCAGTTCATCAGAAATGGACATCAGCTTGCCGAACATATCGTTGGGCAAGTCCGTGATACCCACGTAATTATCCAGCGACTTGGACATTTTCTGGACTCCGTCCAGGCCCTCGAGGATGGGCATGGTCAGGATAACCTGGGATTCCTGCCCTGCCTCTTTCTGCAATTCCCTGCCCACCAGCAGGTTAAACTTCTGATCCGTGCCGCCAAGTTCGACATCGGCTTTCATGGCAACTGAATCATAGCCCTGCATCAGTGGATAAAGAAATTCGTGAATGGATATGGGCTGGTTATTGGCATAACGCTTCTTGAAATCATCCCTCTCCAGCATCCTGGCCACGGTGTAGCTGGAGGCCAGCTTTATCATACCTGCCGAGCCCAGGGCTTCTCCCCAGCTGGAATTAAAGCAGATCTCGGTCAGGTCCGGATCCAGTATCTTGAACACCTGCTCCTTGTAAGTCTCTGCATTTGCAGCAATTTCTTCCCGGCTCAGTGCCTTTCTCGTGACGTTTTTTCCGCTGGGATCGCCAATAAGCCCGGTAAAATCACCAATCAGGAACATCACGTGATGACCCAGCTCCTGGAAATGGCGCATCTTGTTGATTAGCACAGTATGACCCAGGTGCAGATCCGGTGCGGTTGGGTCAAAACCCGTCTTTACGCGTAGCGCCTTGCCCTTTTTGAGCTTGGACAATAGCTCGCTTTGCTGGATAATTTCTTCCGCCCCGCGGCCAATCAGGTCCAGGGCCTCTTGATAATCGGTCATTGAAGAGAAACTAATAATTAAAAATTCGATAGCTTAGCACAGTCGTCAAGCCCCCTTCAGCTGCCAATCCAGTTTGACTCTGGCCCCGCTTGAGGCTATTTTTCACATAAATTTATCCAATAATCACGGTGACTTACAGGGTCTATATAAAGAAAGACTATAAACCCGAGATCATGTGGCGGGAAAACCGGCCACGCTACCACTTGAACTCGGGCTTTTGTCTGCTTGTTATTTCTGCAGCCCTGCTCGCCAGCGCAGTGCTTTTTTTCCCGCGCCCCGAGTCCGGGGCTCCCAGCGTGGTGAAGCAACAGTTGAGCCTGCCTGGTGAAAGCCAGGCCCCCGCTATCGAGATTGCTGAAGCTGGTATTTCGCTCATCGAAGAACCCGGACCAGTGGAGACCGCCCCCCTCGAGCAAGTAGTAGAACTGGAGCCCGCATGGCAAAAAGTTGCAATACGACGAGGTGATAACCTCTCGCTTATTTTTGACAGGCTTAAACTTGGTCCCTCACAACTTTACCAGGTAATTCATTCCGGAAAGGACGCGGCCCTGTTAAAAGACATACGCCCCGGGCAGGAACTGGAGTTGCTCATCGAGGAAGGAAAGCTGGAGTCCCTGCGCTTCGAACCGGGTCTGACACAACGACTGGAAATCAAGCGCGACGGTGAAAAGTTTGTCAGCCAGCTGCAGCAAATTGAACTGGATAGCCGTTCACTGGTGACGCAGGGCAGTATTGATTCTTCATTATTCCTCGCGGGCCAGGCTGCCGGCCTGTCTGACAACCTAATCATGCAGCTGGTTAGCATATTTGGCTGGGACATCGATTTTGTACTCGACATTCGCCGGGGTGATTCCTTCAAGGTTGTCTTTGAAGAACTGTATCGAGAAGGTGAAAAGGTCAGCGATGGCGCGATACTCGCGGCCGAGTTCCGCAACCAGGACCGGGTCCTGCGTGCTGTGAGGTATACATCGCCAGGTGGTGATACCAGCTACTTTAATGAAAACGGACTCAGCATGCGCAAGGCCTTTTTGCGCACACCTCTAAAATTCAGCAGGATCAGTTCGAGGTTCAACCTGCGCCGCAAGCACCCGGTGCTGAATCGCATTCGCGCACATCGCGGCGTTGATTATGCCGCTCCCACAGGCACACCGATAAAAGCCACCGGCGACGGCAAGGTCATACTGGCAGGCAGAAAGGGCGGCTATGGGCGAACCGTGATCATCAAGCATGGCGGAACCTATAAAACGCTGTATGCGCACATGTCCAGCATATCGAGAAAAGTAAAAAGCGGAACCCGGGTAAAACAGGGACAGGTGATTGGCTATGTTGGCAAATCCGGTCTAGCGACAGGGCCACACCTGCACTACGAGTTCCAGGTGAACGGTGTGCATAGAAACCCGCTCACCGTGAAATTGCCAAAAGCTGCCGGGGTGGCCAGGACTGACCTTGAGCACTTCAGGAAACAGTCCGCTTCACTGCTTGCACAACTTGATACGGGCCAGCAGTTTGCATCGAACACGGCTACATCGCGCGAAACCAGCTCGGCGGCGAAGAATAACGTGCTCGCTTCCAAGCACCTGAAGTAGTTACCAGGCATGTATTACCTCGGCCTGATGTCCGGAACCAGCATGGACGCGGTGGACACAGCGCTTGTTGATTTTAGCGAAACCGGGCTACAGCTAATTGCCTACGAGCAGCATGACATCCCCGCGACGCTGCAACAGCAAATTCGAGAGTTTCAATCCAGTGCATCGGTCAGCCTTACTACTGAACTGGATGTGATACTTGGTGAACTGTATGCGGATGTGATTAATGGCTTCCTGGCGAGCCTGGATATCAGCCCCTCAAGTGTCGCGGCAATTGGCTGTCATGGGCAAACCGTGCTTCATCTTCCCGCAGACAATCACCCACGTACGCTGCAGATTGGTGATGCCAACATAATCGCGCACAGGACTACCATCACGACCGTGGCAGATTTTCGCAGGATGGATATTGCCGCCGGAGGCGAAGGTGCTCCACTCGCGCCCGCTTTCCATGCCTGGTACTTCGGTACCGCGGATCAAAAGTGCATCCTGAATATAGGCGGTATGGCAAACCTGAGTGTACTGGGCCAGGGCACTACCCTTGGATTTGATTGCGGCCCTGGTAATGCGCTTCTTGATGACTGGATTCGCTCAAACCAGGGCGAGTCCTTTGACCGGGACGGTGAATGGGCCCTGTCAGGTAAAACCAGTATGGCATTGCTTAACGCCATGCTGTCTTACGATTACTTTGACAAGCCGCCGCCAAAAAGCACCGGGAAAGACGAATTTAACCTGGACTGGTTAAAAATGATGTGTAACAGGGCCGGCGAAAGCCTCTCCCCGGAAGACGTTCAGGCCACGTTAATGCGACTCAGCTCAGCTACGATCGCTGATGCCGTCAACAAGCATGCCGGGGCCTGCAAGGAAGTCATCGTTTGCGGTGGTGGCTACCATAACCTGGCCTTGATGGGACAATTGCAGGAGGCACTACCGAATATCCCCGTGCTTGGCTCTGAAAAGCACGGCATCGATCCTGATGCCATGGAAGCTGTTGCCTTCGCCTGGCTGGCCAGGCAACGCATGGAACGACGGGCGGGGAACCTGCCCGCTGTTACCGGGGCAAGCGAAGCGGTGATTCTTGGTGCAGTGTACCAGGCCAGGCCGACGCATGAATAAAGGCTCCTGGCGTTTGGCACCAGGCAATAAAAAAGGGGCATAAAGCCCCTTTTTTGTTTTTCATTTGTATTTGACTAGACGGAAAATGAAGAGCCACAACCACAGGTTGTCTGGGCATTGGGGTTTCGAATAACAAACTGCGCACCTTCGAGACCCTCGGAGTAATCAATCTCGGCACCAGTGAGGTACTGGATACTCATTGGGTCAATCAGGAGCTTGACCCCTTCTTTCTCAACGATGGTGTCGCCGTCAGTGATGTTTTCGTCAAAACTGAAACCGTACTGGAATCCAGAACAGCCTCCGCCTGAAATAAACACTCTCAACATCAGGGCCTCATTGGCCTCTTCTTCGATCAGCTCACGCACCTTGTCCGCGGCTGAGTTGGTGAACACCAGTGGATCGGGTATTTGTTCGGCTACTTCTTGCATCTCTTACAGGCTCCGGGTTTCAACTAAGTACGTAATACTACCGGAATTATTCTAAAAACCAAGTGTTTTAGTCAAGTATTAACTTTGCTCGGTGGGCTCGAGGGAATCCATGTGGTTCAGGGCCATGGGTAATTCTTCTGCATCCTGGGTGTGAACCAGCTTGCCATTGACCTCGGCGCCAATCGCCATTTCGATGAGGTTGTAGTACACGTTGCCAGTGATGCGGGCTTTTGAAGCAAGCTCAACATGCTCGCCACCATGCACATCGCCAATCACCACGCCATTCAAAACCACGAAGGGCACATTGACTTCACCTTCTATAGTGCCCTGCTCACTCAGGGACAGCATTGAATGGCTATCTCTTTCTGCAATGACATTACCTTTAATAGTGCCATCAATATGCAGTCCGCCACTGAACTTGATATCTCCCTGGACTTCAGTTTGCTGCCCAATCAAAGTATCAATCCGGGTAGACTTTCGCTTTCTGTTATTCCCCCACATGGATTATCTCTCCTGGTTAAGTGGCGCGGTCCAGTCAAACACTTCTCTAATCATAGCCTGATTTCTGGCTTTAGGCTTCAACTCAATTGCTACTCTTTCAGCATTAAAGCCCTCCGGTAGCTCCAGGCGTACTTCAAATCGATGAAAGCTCCTGAATTTATAGGAGAGATTTAGCTCCTCTCCTGCCACCAGGGTGCCCAGGTCCAGGTTTCTGCTTTCACCGTTCGCTCTTCCTTCCACGCTAATTTTCATCGTACCTTCTGTTGGCGCGCTGCCGGTCGATACATGCGTCAGAATCATCTTCAGGCGAAAACTGCGAGCCTGTGCCAGCTTTTCAACGTGAATACCGTGCACGTTCAAACCCTGGCTACCACGAGTCGCGTCCATCACTCCCTGGTAAAACTCCAGTTCCTCTTTCAGGGTGTATATTTTTTCCTGCAGCTGCATGATTTCCTCCTGCAGTGTTGCCGCAGTTTGCTTGTCAACGCTGGTAATGCGTTCAAGCATGAGCACCCTTTCCCGCAACTCCGTTCGTTCCGCTTCCAGCGCCTGGTTGACTTCCCAGAGATGCTTCCAGTCCTGGCTGTCAGTCAGGCTATCGTAGATAAACGACCAGTGACTGCGATCCAGCAGCACCCAGGTAAGCGTTGCAAGAAACATGCTCAAAACGATCACGGCGATGGCAAACTGCCAGGGCCGATGGGATTTGACTACTAATGCGCCCTTTTTCAAGGAGTTAGCCTTCTAATGTTGTCATCCACCTTGCACATGGTTTCACGGAAAAACCGCAAAGGCATTTAATCCTGTCGCTTCAGGGAGACCAAACACCAGGTTCATGTTCTGGATTGCCTGCCCGGCGGCGCCTTTTACAAGGTTATCTTCCACCGCAAGGATGACCGCAGTATTACCATCCTGCGGCCGAAAGCAGGCAATGCGACAGGTATTGGATCCCCTGACACTGGCTGTGTCGGGATGAGAACCCGGCGCAAGGACATCCACAAACGGTTCGTCCCTGTACCTGTCTTCAAATACCTGCTGCAGGTTAACGTCGGTATCTTTCAGGCTTGCATAAAGCGTCGCATGTATTCCTCGAATCATTGGCGTGAGATGGGGAACAAAGACAAGTTCGATATCATCCTTGCTGACATTCATTAGGGACTGCCTGATTTCCGGTAAATGGCGATGACCTTCAACTGCATAGGCTTTGAAATTTTCACCTGCTTCACAAAACTGGGAAGCCAGGGCCGCATTTCTGCCTGCACCACTGACCCCTGACTTTGCATCCGCAATAAGGGAGCGCGCGTCAACCAGCCCCTGTTCCAGCAAAGGTAAAAACCCCAGCTGGACAGCCGTGGGGTAACAACCGGGGTTGGCAACCAGGCGCGCCTCCTGTATTGCCTTCCTGTTCAGTTCGGGCAGACCATAAACGGCCTCTTCGAGCAGTGCCGGACTTGCATGCTCCTGTCCGTACCACGTGCTCCAGAGCTGTGCATCTTTCAACCTGAAATCAGCGGACAGGTCGATGACCTTGCAGCCCTGTTCGAGAAGGGCTTGCGTGGAGTGCATGGCCACACCGTTGGGTGTTGCAAAAAATACCACGTCGCACTCGTGTAATTGCGGGTTATCGGGTGCTGAAAAAACCAGGTCAACTGCACCACGCAAGCTGGGAAACAGGTCACAGACATGCCTGCCCTGCTCGCTTCGAGAGCTGGCTATCTCGATGTCTACATCGGGGTGCGCAGATAAAAGGCGAAGCAATTCCACGCCGGTATATCCCGTCGCACCAATAACACCTGCCTTGATCATGTATGTTTCACCGTGAGTAAGAATGTTATCCAGGATATTGAAGGATACATTGTACGATCTCCGAATGCTTTCACTATTGGCGTTAGGAGAAGATTTAAAAACTGTTCTGAGCCGTAGATGACCCAGCTATATTGAGTATGCCAAAAGGAAAGTAGGCAATCGCCGGTTTTTGCTCCATGCAAAACCGGAGTATGACCGCCAGGGATGGCGGAAATGCCGTCGCTCCTGCGCATACCGTACGTCCTGTACATAAATAAAAAAGCGGCCGAAGCCGCTTATAAATCAATGTTGTTATTATTGTTATTTCAGTTGATCCCGGTGCTCGAAGCAGCAGAATCGCGAAAAAGAATAACACCGGTCCAAAATCTGTCAAGTCACCAAAAAAGTCTTGAACCTTGGCTGAGTAACCCCATCTTAACAATATACATCCTGTTGATTGACCTGGCCTGCTATCTATACCACTGATTTTCTTATATTAAATTGTGGGGTTCCCATTATTACTTTTGCCCCGTGACAGATAGCATTACTATGACAACAAGTAAGACTGATCGGAGACATTCATGGATACCGTACAGATAATCGCTTTGACAATGGGCACCGCCTGGGCAAGTGGTATTAATCTTTATGCCGCTATTTTCATGCTTGGCTTAATGGGAACAACGGGCAACGTCGCCCTTCCCGCACAACTTGAAGTTGTCCAGGACCCGCTGGTTATGTCAGTTGCGGGCCTGATGTATTGCGTGGAATTTTTCGCCGACAAGACCCCGGGAGTTGATACCGCCTGGGACACCCTGCACACCTTTATCAGGATTCCTGCAGGTGCGATCCTGGCCATGGGCGCCGTTGGTGACACCAGTGCTGCCATGGAACTAACAGCTTTTCTCGTAGGTGGCTCTGTGGCTGCAGGTACCCATGCCACGAAGGCAGGTAGCAGGGTGATGATTAACACTTCGCCAGAGCCTTTCACTAACTGGACCGCCTCCATATCAGAAGATTTCCTGGTGATCGGTGGTATGTGGGCTGCCCTGACCCATCCAGAAATTTTTCTCGTGGGACTGGTGATATTCATCATCCTGATGATCTGG
>CAZXDV010000133.1:0-8199 GCA_964639535.1 uncultured Enterobacteriaceae bacterium
TCAATATCCGTACCGGAGGTCTTACCCGTATTTCAGGCATGCTGCACAGTATCCTGCTGTTGGCCATTGTGATTGCACTGGCACCGCTTGCTTCCAAGATTCCCCACGCGGTGCTGGCCGGTATCCTGGTGAAAGTGGGCTATGACATCATCGACGTGTCCTACCTGAAACGCGCTCACCAGGGTCCACGCTGGGATCTTGGCCTGATGATGCTGGTGCTGCTGCTGACGGTGTTTGTCGACCTCATCACCGCGGTTGCCACCGGTGTCGTATTGGCAGCCCTCGCCTTCGTCAAGCAGATGGCCGATGCGCAGCTTGAGGCCATCATGGAAAGTGATGCCGAGTCTCATAACCTCAGTGACGAGGAAAACTCCTTGCTGGAAAATGCCCGGCATCACATCACCCTGTTTGATTTTGGCGGACCGCTTAGCTTTGGTGCCGCGGCTGACGTGGGTCACCAGGTAAGAGACCAGGCGAGAAAGAATGAATCTCTCGCCATCATTCTCGACTTTACCAAGGTGCCCTTTGTGGATGTTTCCTCAGCCCGCGCCGTGGAAACCATCGGCTGTGACGCCAATCATGCCGGCAAGAAGGTGTTTACTTCCGGGATGAATGACGAGGTAAAGAAAATGCTCAGCGGTCTCAATGCGGATCATTGCCTGGGTAAAGATTCCCATTTCGGAAGCCGCCTTGAGGCTATCAGGGCTGCGTCCGACTACGTGAATACAAATGAACCCGGTAAGAATGATATGCCGCCAGGCTGTGATACACCGGAAAAGCCCGAGGCTGAAACCGAGACTACCAATTAGACTTACAACGATTGGTGTTTAACCAAAGGGCCAGCTTTCAGCTGGCCTTTTTTTTAGCTGTGCTGGGACTGCAGGTATTTCTTGGGTGGATGACCAATCTTGTCCCGGAACATGGCAATAAACGCGCTGGAACTGGTATAACCCAGTTCATAGGCAACCGCTGTCACCGACATCCCTTCCGATAACAGCTTCACCGCCGACAGCAATCGCAAATGCTGGCGCCACTTCCTGAAGCTCATTCCCAGCTCTTCGCGAAAATGTCGTTCAAGGGTGCGTTCACTTGCTCCCACCGTAGCCGTCCAGTCCTTCAGGGAGCGTGCATCGCCAGGGTTTGCCATCAGGGCATTGCATATCAGCTGCAGGCGCCTGTCTCCCGGCAGGGGGAGTTGCAAGGGTTGCGGCTCCAGGCTGGCCAGCATTTCCGGTATCAATGTCATCAACTGGGTTTGCAGTGATTCTGATAATGAAGAACTCTCGGAGGTGACTGACAGGATCAGTTCCCGTAGCAACGCCGGTACGTTAACCACCGTGCATTCGCCGGGCAATTTTGTCGTGACTTTCGGGTGCAGGTAGAGCGTTCGAAACGCCACTGAGCTCTCATTGATCACCGAGTGCGTGACACCGGGCGGCACCCAAACCGCCTGCTGCGGGGGCACTACCCAGGTGGCCTGCTCGGTCCTGACACGCATAACCCCCTCGGCGGCATAAACCAGCTGCGCACGAAAATGGTCATGGGCGGGCACTTCAAAGGTCTCCGGGCGATCGTGGGCAATGGCAATCACCGGTCGCGAGGCATCCTCGTCATCACCGTGGCGGTCACGCATGGCATGTTGGCGGGAAATCGACATAAGCTGACGAAATATAGCATAAACGGCAAAACAGGATGGACTAAAATTTACCCATGATCATGTATAGCTGTATCAATTGAGGGAGAAATCCGTGGATACCAAGACATCAAAAGAAAACCTGGAAAAGACCGGCAACAAGGTGGTTCACACCAACTGCCGGGCCTGTGGACATGCCGGCTGCGGCGCCTTTATCACCCTTGAAGACGGCAAGGCAGTAAAAATCCAGGGTGACAAGGAACACCCTATCAGTAAAGGCTACCTTTGCAGGAAGGCGCGCGGCTTTATCCAGGATATGCAGTATCACAAGGATCGCCTGTTATACCCGAAGAAAAGAGTAGGTGAAAAAGGCGAAGGCAAGTGGGAACGCATAAGCTGGGACGAAGCACTCACCACCATTGCGGAGAAATTTAACCAGATCAAGGAAGAAAACGGACCCGAGTCAGTCATCTTCGGCCATGGTACCGGGCGAAGCCATCATCGTTTTGTTTACCGTGTCGCTAACGCCTTTGGCTCACCCAACGTGCTGGCCAATGGACATGTGTGCTACCTGCCCAGGCTGGCTGTCTCAAAGCAGCTGGGTATGTCGGTCCCCATTGTCGACTACGATAATCACCCGGAATGCATCATGTCCTGGGGTTCCAACACGATTAAATCCAATGCAGACGAATACATTGGTGTGAACCTCGGCCTTAACCTGAAGCGTAAACCCCGTTACATCGTGGTGGATCCACAGCGAACTGACCTGGCAAAGAAAGCCGAGATTCATCTTCAGCTCAGGCCCGGTACCGACGTTGCGCTGTCCATGGCCATGATGCATGTCATGGTAAAAGAAGATCTTTACGACAAGAACTTCGTGGAAAACTACAGCACGGGTTTTGAACAGTTCTGTGAACGACTGGAAGAATACAGCCCGGAAGTCGCCGAGAAAATCACCTGGGTACCAAAGGAAAAAATCATTGAAGCGGCAAGACTCTTTGCTTCGATCAAGCCCGCCGCGATTCAATGGGGTGTAGGCATCGAACACGGGGTTAACTGTGCTGACTCGGATCGCACGCTGATCTTTATGTCTGCGCTGACCGGCAACCTTGATGCCCCCGGTGGCAACGTCATGTTCGGCCCGCCACCCGGATTACCACGCATGGAATTCTGTGGCACCAACTTCCATGACAATGTTGACAAGATGCTTGGCGGTAACCGCTATCGCCTGGCAGCTTCCATCAATCGCATCACGCCACACGTTATCTGGGATGCCATTGAAACGGGGGAACCCTACCCCGTTCGTGGCATGATCATTAACGGTTCCAACCCCCTTGCAGTGAGAGCCAACACATCACGGGTGTATGAGTCCCTGAAGAAACTGGAATTCCTGGTAGTAATGGATATCTATCCCACGCCGACCGCGGAGTTGGCAGACATTGTTCTTCCCGCAGCGACCTGGCTGGAGCACAACAATATTGCCGACTACTGGAAATCCCACGGCTACATATTCCCGAGACCCAAGGTTGTCGAACCACCCGGTGAATGCATGAGCGACGTGGAAATGCTCAACAAGCTTGGAAAGTACCTTGGTTTTGAAGACCAGTTCTGGGATAACTATGAAGACTCCCTGGATTACATCCTTGAACCGGCCGGTGTCACCTGGGAAGAATTCAAGGAAATGGACTACCTGCGTAGTGAACCAAAGTTTCGAAAGTATGAAACTGAAGGTTTCAAGTCGAAGTCCGGCAAGTTTGATTTCTACATTGAGCAGAACAAGGAGTGGGGTTACGACCCGATGCCAAAGCATCACGAACCACCGGAAAGCCCGGCAAGGGAACCCGAGTTCGTTGAGAAGTATCCACTCGTATTGACCACCGGTACGCGCACCGCGGAGTACTTCGGTTCGGAACATCGTCACAGTGAGTTACTTCGCAAGATGCATCCCTACCCACTGCTGAATATCCATCCCGAGGCTGCAGCTGCGCGCGGTATAGAGCACGGCGACTGGGTGTATATCGAGAGCCCCCGTGGAAAGGTCAAGCACAAGGCAAACGTCACTGAAGATGTTGACTCAAGGGTAGTGGCCGCGGAATTTGCCTGGTGGTACCCGGAAATGAAAGCACCGGACTATGGCTTCCGCGATTGCAGTATCAACTTTCTTACCGACGACAAGAACGTCGGGCCTGAATCGGGCTCAACCAACCTCAAGGGCCTGATGTGCCAGGTCAGCAAGGCGGATGGTCCACCCCCGGCTTATCAATAGCGGGCTGAAGTAAGCGATACCAAAAGGCCGCCTCACTGGCGGCCTTTTTTTTGAGAAGTTACATCGATTGCGCAGACACAGCGCTGTGAATATCCATGAGCTCAGCCAGGGTCTCCCGGGGACGACGCCCAAAGCCACATTCTGTGGCAACACCAAAGCGTGGCGAATACTTCAGGGCGCTTTCTATTCTTTTGCGGGCACCCTCTTCTCCGTCGGTGTAATGTACCAGCCCGAGATATAGCTCGGTCTCGTCCTTCAGTTTTAAATTAGCCAGGGGCTTGAAGTAGTCCTCGTCACTGCGGTCCCGGGGTACCGGCATGTGTATCCAGTTCAGGCTGCGTGAAAGTCCAGCTACGATGTCGTTAGAAACCGATACCAGTAAGCCCGTGTCTTTCGGTTCACAAAAATGCTTGTGCTGTGAATCGCCATAGCAAAGATGAAAACCCATCTCTATTGAAGCCGGGACCCTGTGAGCCAGGCGCAGCAAGCGTTCTACGATACCTTTTTGCAGGTCATCTATATACGATGGCATCACCCCTTCCAGTACCGCAAATTCCACCGCTGTATCCCACTGGATAGCCAACTCTTCATGGGGAATACTCGCAATGATAGTCTCAAGATCCTTGAGCAGTTGTTCCTCGTATTGCGGCTCGAAATCTTCCTGTAATGAAGGCTCTACATAGATATGGCTAACGGCCAGGGGCGTTGGCAAACAAACGAGGAACTTGTGATCCGCCGCCAGTTCACCGTCCGATTTTAAACGGGAAAATATTTCATAGGATTGCAAAGCGACCTCAGCATAAGCGAGCTCGCCCAGCTGCAAGTTCTTACTGTCTCCAGCGGGACTTAAACCCAGCTGGTGAACCTGGGTATATTCAAAACTCTCGTTCTCAATAAGTTGTAAATTTGGATTTTCCTTGAGCCTTTTTAACTGCCAGTCTATCCAGTTCGTTCTTATACCAGTCTCACCATCCGGTATGCGTTTTACATGCCGGCCGAGATGTTGCACCACATTCTGAAAAACCTCCGTGCTGTTGTCGTAGGGAACGCTTCCAACGAGATGCACGCCGCATACATGGTCTGTAGAATTATTCATCGTGACTCCTTAATCTTGTGGCTGGTACCAGATGGGTGATGTCCACGCCATCTCCTGGATAGTTTTGGGTACGCCGGGGTCTGTACAGGCTGCTGGGCGGCGCTCTTCTTCAAGTCGCAGGCACTCGAGGTGACTCCATCGAGGACTGGGGTTTTCCACTACGCGAAGGTAATAGTAGGCGGACTCCAGCGGGTTAAAGTCAGGATCACGATACACCGTGCACAGTTGGCTGAATCCGTCACCGGTCCTTTCACCTGTTTCCAGGTCTACACTGGCACCATTGTCTGCATCACCGGCTACGGTGGTGACGCTATAACGACTCTCACCCTGTTCATCCACCCAGCCCTTTATCAGCTGCAGTTGCTGCAGGGGAGCTCCCTCTACACCGGGGTCACGCTGTGCCGCCAGTAAAAATGCGGGGGCCTGTCCATTCGCCCTTGCAGGTAAGTCGCCGCCCATGGGCACACCGTTGGCATAGGCCTGTTCAATCATGTTCGCCTGGTCACACATGCCTTCGGCAAAATCCCAGGCAGCAAAAAGACGTGGCTTGATGCGTGGGCCGGAGGTACCAAATACCTCCCGCCGTTGAAACGCATCAAAGATGGCATCCCGTGAATTCTCAACTGCCCAGACCCCTGCAAGACCGCCTGCATTTCCCACGATACCGCTGGTCAGGTAGCCCGGCTCCAGCCGTTCTTCAGGGGTGGACTCCTTTGAAACATGCCCCTGCCAGTTGGCTTCAGATACTGCGCCGGGTGTAGAAAGATGAGTGTCGGTGCTGGCTATGACCCCGAGTTTTACCGGGTTAAGGCCTATGTCTTTTTCTTCCTGTAAGCCGGTTAACAGCATCGACCTTAAAAAGTCATTTCTTGATATACATCCGGCACCACGCATGCCAAACCTGCCGATGCCATCACCACAGTCCTCGGTGACCACCTCTTCTTTCTCCACGTGCAGCTTTCCATCCCTGAGGCTGATAGGTGTCCCGATGTTGACCTCGCCCATGGTTCGCACCGATTCAAAATTACAAAGTTCATCCGGTTCACCAAGAATGCCGGCCAGCCCGTTAAAGCACTCGGAGTTACCCTTGTGCTGGAATATCTCGATGACAGGTTCGCGCTGCAGGCGCTTGCCTGCGTATGCCAGCTTGTTGTCCCTGCTTGCTTCCATACCGAGATAAGGTGACATACGCCCGTTAGCAAGGTTGCTGTTGTGGGGTATGGTCAGGTAGTCACAGTTATTCTCAGCGCTACAGCCCGCATCCAGCTGCTGCCACAGCTGGTGGTCATAGCGCGCCTCGACATAGGAGACGGGCAAGGCAGGTACATTGGCATTCCTGAAGATCACGTTGTGATGATAGTTGGCAAGTTGTGGTGTACCGGTATATTCATAGCCGACAAAACTGGTAAAACTGCACTCACTACTACGATCGTAGGCGGCCTCGGCGCTTTCTATAATGTGCTGCCAGGGGGCCGATGCATATTCCCTGCAAATATTGCCATCGCTGCCGCAAAGTTGCTCAATACGTGCAGGGGTCTCAGAGGTGACAACTGTGCCCAGCAGTCTCATGCCATGGCGTTCAGATGTGCGGTAATCCCTGCAAAAATCACTGTTGTAACGGGGTGAACTCTCATCACGGCAAAGTCGTCGTTCCCCCAGGAACTCGGCGTGATCCGTAACCGCGAGGAAATCCAGGGGTTCGGCCAGCTTTATCTGCCCGGTAACAGTGCCGTTTTCATCAACCGGAAAGAAAGGAATGTTCTCTCCCCTGGCGAAGCGATAGGCGTCTTCCGGGTAAGTGCCGGTGCTGTTTGCAGCCGCGTCAAACGAAAGCGCGGTATGCACATGCACATCGCCAAATAAGGCCTGTCGATTTGCCGTGTAGTTATCACAGGCCTCCCTTTCTTCGCTGTAGCTTACCAGCCTGGCCTGTTCAACATTAGCTGCGGCGTCCACGGCAGGAATTGCGGGTCCAGGGGAAGCCGACACCGGTTCGTCATTGTTACTGCAAGCTGTAATGAGAAGAATAATGCCTGGAATAGCCGTACGAAAAATCGTTGAATGACTCATGAATGGTCCTGAAAAAAATTGCCAAGGTGAAACAAAAAAGCCGGCAATGTATTACATTGCCGGCTTGCGTGCTGAAACAAACTACATTTAGAACCTGATAGTACCCTGTACCGCGATGCTGCGTGGTCGGTCGTAAAAACCATAATAGGCTGTACCGGTACCACCCGTCAGCGTGGTTGAGACCGGAAGGATATTACCAAAGGTCACAACTTCCTGGTCTGTCAGGTTCCTGCCCACCACGGCGATTTCCCAGCCGCCGTCAGGAGCGCCGATACCGATACGCGCATTCACCTTCACGTAGGCATCCTGGCTCAGCCTGGTATCCAGGGTTGGCGCGGCGATGTAATCATCCATGTAAATCAGGTCAAGGGTGGTATGTACCTCGAGGTTATCACTGATAGCCCAGGTATGATCGCCGGTCAGGTTACCGGTAAAACTCGGCGTATATTCGCGACGCTGACCTGCGACATCACAGAGACCCGGGTTGGTCGTACTGTTTGGCGTTTGTCCAAAAGCACACTGGGCATTGGGAAACCTGTCATACTCAAAGTCCAGGTGGGCAAAGGCACCGATGAGCGTGAGGTTTTCAGTCACAGCCCAGCGACCATCAATTTCAATACCCTGCACCGTTGCTTCACCGGCATTGGTCACGTTAAAACCCAGGGTACCGTCAAACTGGCTGGTTTGAAGATCGGTGTACTCGGTGCGATAAAGAGCGATATTCAACTCCGCTGCGCCGTTTAGCAGGGTAAACTTGCCACCAAGTTCAAAGGTGTCCGCCACTTCCTCTTCATACTCCAGCACGCCGGTCAACTGGGCTGCAGCGGCGGCAGCTACCGGATCACCGGTTGCACCGAGAACCCCAAGGAAAGTGGGCGTGTGGATGGCGTTGCTGGTGGCAGGATCGGGGCTGGCGTTGGAACGTACATCAAAGCCACCGGCCTTGAAGCCTTCACTGTAGGTGAAGTAAAGCATGGCATCGTCAGTGGCATCCCACTGCAGGTTCACGTGCGGGGTAAAGCGATCCTCACTACGACTTCCAGTAATTTCAGCATAGGGTTCAATGCGGAACAGGCCATAAAGCGTATTCAGCAGTGGATTGGCGAAGCCATTATCAACCCCGGCTGCATCAAC
>CAZXDV010000134.1:0-8160 GCA_964639535.1 uncultured Enterobacteriaceae bacterium
CTTCAGAGCCGTTTATTTCGCCGCCCCTGACCATCATGCCGTCTTCATATTCTTTCACTTCGACGCCGACTTTCCTCAGGCCGTCACACATTGCGTGAATCCGGTCGCTTTCCTTTACCCTCAATTCCGCGGCATCCCGAATCACGGTTTCTCCACCTGCACAGGCTGCGGCTATCATCAGCACAGGAACTTCATCAATCGCAATCGGCACCAGGTGAGACGGTATTTCTATACCCTTGAGTGGAGCACTTTGAATTCGTATATCCGCAATTGGCTCGCCGGATACTTCGCGTGGATCTTGAAGTTCAATATTGGCGCCCATCATTTGCATGATCTCGATAATTGCATGGCGCGTTGGATTAACACCAACGGCTTCAAGTACCAGGTCTGAACCCTCGCATATACTTGCCGCGACCATGAAAAACGCGGCGGAAGAAATATCAGCCGGAACGCTGATGTGCCGCCCTTCAAGTTTAACGGAATCCAGGCAAACCCGGCTCTTCCGTCGGGACAGGCTACAACCGAAATATTGCAACATTCTCTCTGTATGATCCCGAGTAATGGCTGGTTCCCTGACGGCACTTTCACCCTCAGCATACAACCCTGCCAATAAAATGGCCGATTTCAGTTGTGCGCTGGCCACGGGCATTTCGTAATCAATACCCTTCAGGAACTGGCCGCCGTTGACAGCAAGTGGCAGGGTGCCCTCGTTGCTACACTGGATATCGGCACCCATCTGCCTGAGTGGTTCAACGATTCGACGCATGGGGCGTGACATCAGGGATTCATCACCCACCAGTGTTGATGAAAACGCCTGTCCACACATGAGCCCAGCAAGTAGTCTTACCGATGTTCCAGAGTTTCCCAGGTCAAGTGCCTGCTGGGGGCGCACGAGGCCGTCCAGCCCCACCCCTTCTATCTCTATTGTACCTGTATCACTACGGTTAATATTCACGCCCATTGACTGGAATGCGCGCATAGTTGCCCGTGTATCCTCGCCTTCGAGGAACCCCTCGATACTCGTATCACCGCTGGCCAGTGCGCCGAGCATTAATGCGCGATGGGAGATGGATTTGTCACCCGGTACGCGAAGTCGCCCCTTGAATGCGCCACCGGGGGAAATCATAAAACTGGAATACTGTGATTGAGTCATGTACTGACGAGATAAGTCCGGGTGAATAAGCAACCGGTTTTACCGGGCCGAATCCTTTCTGCTTAACACGCTGTCGCGAGTTTCCTTGGCACGGGAAAAAACCTGGTGGATTTTTTCACTGTCATTTTTTTCAATGGCATCGCGAACCTGGACAAGGTGTTCATTAAACATGTCAAGCATACGCAGCAGACTATCCCTGTTTGCGGTACATATATCATGCCACATCGTCGGGTCACTGGACGCGATTCGAGTGAAATCCAGGAACCCGCCAGCCGCATAGGAAAAAACTTCCTCTGTTTCCTGTTTTTTTGCCAGGCAATCGACAAGGGCATAAGCCAGCACATGGGGCAGGTGACTGGTAGCCGCGAGCACATCGTCATGATGTTCCACATCGAGTGTGATCACCTCGGCCAGGCAGGCCTCCCACATTGCGGTGACATTCGAAAGGGCATGAATACTGGTTTCTTCACCCGGCGTAAGTATGACGACGTGATCTTCAAACAGGTCAGCGCTGGAAGCCTCTACACCACTCTTCTCCTTGCCGGCAATGGGATGTCCAGGAACAAAATTTGCAAATTTCTCACCCAGGTTTTCCCTTGCTGCCTTTACAACGATGCCTTTTGCACTACCCACATCGGTAATAACTGCGTTCTCCGGGAGAGATGCCTTGATATCAGCGAACAACCTGGCATTGGTCGACAGCGGTGTTGCAATTACCACCATGTCTGCTCCCTGGACAGCATCTCTCGCCCTCAGGCTGTACTCATCAATTACGCCCAGGTCCATCGCCATCCTGAGCTTCTCTTCGCTTCGACCAAAGCCTACGACTGTTTGACAGGCATCAGCCCGCTTCAACGCCCTTGCCAGCGAACCACCAATCATTCCAACACCCAGGATCGATAATTTTTTAATCTTCATGGGACTTTTTGGTCGCAACCAGGCTCCAGGGTTTTCTAAAGAACGGCTCGCGGATAGGAGCCCAGCAGCTTTAACATCTGGGTATGCTGCTCCAGCTGTGACAGTGCCTTACTCATCGCGCTATCATCCGCATGACCATCGAGATCGGCAAAGAACACATACTCCCAGTTTGCGTGTCTTGAAGGTCTCGACTCGATCTTGTTCATGTTGATTCCATTGTCGGCGAAACAGGCAAGGCTATGCTTGAGTGCGCCTGGTGCGTTGGCATTGGCAAACAAGATAGATGTTTTATCCCGACCACTGCTCGCAACCTGGTCCTGTCCCAGTACAAGGAAGCGGGTGGTATTGTCAGGTTCATCTTCAATATTGGAGGCAAGAATTGTCAAACCGTATAAATTCGCGGCTTCCGGACCTGCGATCGCAGCTACATTTTCTTCATCTGCCGCTTGTCTCGCTGCCTCAGCATTACTACTGAATGCCACCGTTTCCACGTTTGGCAGGTGATTTTCCAGCCATGACCTGCATTGCGCCAGGGATTGCTGGTGGGCATAAACACTTTTCAGTTTTTCCAGGTCGTCGCCCCGGCTCATCAGGCAATGGTGAATATCCAGGTATACCTCCCCACAAATACTCAGGCTTGAAGTGACAAGCAGATCCAGTGTCTGGTTTACTGCACCTTCAATGGAATTTTCAACCGGGACTACGCCGTACTCACAGGTACCGGCCTTAACATCCCTGAATACTTCGGCAATGTTGGAACTCGCCAACCCAAGAGCTGAAGAACCGAAATGTTTTATCATCGCCAGCTCGGTATAGGTACCCTGCGGCCCCAGGTAGGCCACGTTCAATTGTTGTTCCAGGGCCAGGCAGGCGGACATGATTTCACGGAACAGGCGACCTACTTGCTCTTCCTTGAGTGGCCCGGGGTTTTTAGCAATTATTTCCCTCAGAACCTGGGCCTCTCTCTCCGGCCGGTAATAAACAACCCTCTCCTCCTCGGCCTGTTGCTTCAATTTCGCGATTTCCTGGGCGAGTTCAGCCCTGCGATTGAGGAGCGCAAGGATTTCCCCGTCCATCGCATCAATCTCGGCGCGAACGCTGTCCAGTTTCTTTTCTTTACTCATTTTTTGCTTCCAAAGTGATTACAGCCTGCCCTGCACGTGAGCTGCGCCCGGACTGGGGCACAACAGGCTTAACCGTACTTCCTGGAAAAATCAGACATGAAGGAGATTAACGTATCTACTCCTTCTACAGGCATCGCATTATATAGACTGGCCCTCATTCCACCTACACTTCTGTGGCCCTTCAGTTCAATTAACCCGGCTCTTTTTGATTCCGCGAGAAAATCGTCATTCAACTTGTCATCAGCCAACGTGAAAGGGATGTTCATTCGCGAGCGATTTGCCACGGCTACAGGGTTGCTATAGAACTCACTGTTATCGATGTATTCGTATAACCTTGAGGAGCGTTCCATGCTGCGTTCGAGCATGGCGGCGACTCCTCCCCTTTGCTTTACCCACTTGAACACAAGGCCTGCCATGTACCAGGTAAAAGTCGGTGGTGTGTTATAAAGGGAGCCAGCACCATCCTGGATTGCATAATCGTACAGGCTGGGGGTACCGCTCCTCGCCTGTCCCAGCAAATCTTTCTTTACAATGACAATGACAAGCCCCGCGGGCCCTATGTTCTTTTGCGAACCGGCGATAATGACCGCAAAGCGAGACACATCGATTTTTCGGGACAAAAAGTTTGAGGTCATATCACTCACAAGCAGCGTCCCATTCGAAACGGGTATTTCAGGAAATTCCAGCCCTCCAATGGTCTCGTTGTCGGTATAATAAACATAAGCCGCATCATCACTCATGCACCAATCTTCAACGGCGGGGATTTCGGTGAAGTTGTTATCGGCGGCACTTGCCGCAACATTTACATCCCCGAATTTCCTGGCTTCATCGATAGCCTTGCCCGACCAGATGCCCGTATGCACGTAATCAGCAATACCGTCCACTGGCTGCAGGTTCATTGGCACCATGGCAAACTGGCTGCTTGCACCACCCTGCAGGAATAACACGGCATGGCTATCGGGAATGTCCAGCAGTTCCCTGAGATCTGACTCTGAATCTTCGACGATAGAAGCGAAATGCTTGCTTCGGTGACTCATTTCTATGACTGAAATACCTGTCCCCTGCCAGTCAAGCAATTCCTCCCGCGCCTGCCGCATAACTTCGATTGGCAGCATCGCCGGTCCAGCACCAAAATTAAAAACCCGTCTTCCGGGCGCATCAGTGTTTGCTGTCATCTCAGTCAAACCTGGTGTGTTGTCACTCATCCTCTTTGTACTCGACTATCCTCTCCAGGCTCGCCAGTGCCTCTTCATCACCCAGTGAAACGAGCGTAACGCCTTTCGTGTTACGGCCGACAATTGAAACATCCTTAACAGGAGTTCGAATCAAGGTCCCCTGGTTGCTGATAAGCATGATTTCATCGTCATCCCTGACCGTCACCGCGGCCACCGCCTTACCATTGCGTTCATCAGTTTGTATGGCAATAACTCCCTGGCCTCCTCGCGTCTGGCGCGGGTAATCGTCCACCTGGGTGCGCTTACCAAACCCATTTTCAGTGGCAGTAAGCACGGTGCTATCTGATTCCGCAATCAGCAAAGAGATAACTTTTTGCCCAGCGCCCAGCTTGATGCCCCTGACGCCCCGTGCAGTTCGTCCCATGACCCTGACATCGGATTCATTGAAGCGAATCACTTTCCCTGCATCACTGAACAGCATTGCGTCCTGTTTACCATCAGTCAGCTCAACGCCAATCAGCTGGTTTCCCTCCACCAGGTCGATGGCAATAATTCCACTGGGCCTTGGTCGGGAAAAATCTTTCAGCGCCGTCTTTTTAACTGTTCCGTCTGCCGTAGCCATTAGCACAAACTTGTCTTCACTAAATTCCCTGATCGGCATGATGGCATTAATACGTTCCCCTTCAACGAGAGGTAGCAGGTTAACAAGTGGCTTACCCCTTGCGGCACGGCTGGCCTGGGGGAGTTGATAAACCTTCATCCAGTAAAGCCGTCCGCGACTGGAAAAACAAAGCAAGGTATCGTGGGTACTGGCGACAAAAAGCTTGTCGACAAAATCCTCATCTTTCATGCTTGTCGCAGACTTGCCCTTGCCGCCACGACGTTGTGAGCGGTAGGTATCAAGTGTCTGCGATTTCGCATACCCAGCATGAGACAGCGTGACCACCACATCCTCCTCGGTAATCAGGTCTTCCATGCTGAGATCTTCTTCCGATTCCACGATCTCGGTTCGACGTTCGTCTCCATATTGTTCGCGTATGGAAACAAGCTCACCACGTATTTCTTCCATCAATCTTTCCGGGCGAGCCAGGATATCCAGCAGGTCAACAATCTTGTCGAGGATTTCCTCGTACTCCTTGATGATTTTTTCCTGCTCCAGCCCGGTCAGCTTTTGCAGTCGCAGGTCAAGAATTGCCTGCGCCTGTACCTCAGACAGATAGTACCTGTCATCCCGGTACCCGAGGTCCGGAGAAAGATCATCGGGGCGGGACACATCCGCTCCTGCGCGCTTTACCATGTCCAGCACTACCCCCGGCTCCCAGCCCTGCTGGACAAGTTTTTCTTTCGCTTCACCGGGGCCGGGTGATGCCTTGATCAGGGCAATCACGGGGTCGATATTGGCCAGTGCCACGGCCAGCCCTTCGAGAATATGTGCCCTTGCCCTGGCCTTGCGTAAGTCGTATACGGTGCGACGTGTCACGACCTCACGACGATGCTGTATAAACGCATCCAGCATTTCCTTGAGATTCAGGATTCGCGGCTGTCCAGCATCAAGCGCGACGATATTGATACCGAACACGTTTTGCATCTGCGTCTGCTGGTAAAGGTTGTTAATGATCACGTCGGCAACTTCTCCTCGACGCAATTCGATCACCATCCTCATGCCGTCCTTGTCCGACTCATCCCTGAGCTCCTTGATGCCACTCAGTTTCTTGTCCTTGACCAGCTCAGCGATTTTTTCGAGCAGGCGCGCCTTGTTAACCTGGTAAGGTAACTCGGTAACGACAAGCGATTCCTGTCCATTTTTTTCGTCGGTTTCCACGTGTATACGTGCCCGCACCCGGATTCTTCCCCTTCCGGTGCGGTAGGCTTCGTGGATTCCACGAGAGCCGTTAATAATGCCAGCTGTGGGAAAATCAGGCCCCGGAATAAATTGCATTAGCTCATCGATACCAAGTTCAGGGCTGTCTATCAGGGCGATACATGCACCCACAACCTCGGTCAGGTTATGGGGGGGGATATTGGTTGCCATACCAACGGCAATTCCACTCGAACCGTTTATCAGCAGGTTCGGCAGGCGGGTCGGTAATACCGTTGGTTCCTGTTCAGAACCGTCATAATTGTCAGCGAAACTGACGGTTTCCTTGTCCAGGTCTTCCAACAGTTCATGGGCAATCCTGGCCATGCGAACCTCTGTGTAGCGCATGGCAGCCGGGGCATCACCGTCAACAGAGCCAAAATTGCCCTGCCCATCCACAAGCACATACCTGAGGGAAAACGGCTGTGCCATCCTTACAATCGTATCGTAGACTGCTGAATCCCCATGCGGGTGGTATTTACCAATAACATCACCCACAACTCGCGCAGATTTCTTGTATGGCTTGTTGTAGGCATTGCCCATCTCATGCATGGCATAAAGGACTCGCCTGTGCACCGGCTTGAGACCGTCTCGCACATCAGGCAGGGCTCGTCCGACGATCACGCTCATGGCGTAATCCATGTAGGACTGGCGCATCTCGTCTTCAATATTGACGGGAAAAACTGAACTGGCTATATCAGAATCGGACATACAACTCTCGAGGACTTACAGGGAAAATCAAGGCGCTTTTTTTTCAAAAATTAGTGCAAAAATTAAGCTGCAAATGGTATCACAATTGTGCCCCGCATGACACGCTTAAATCGCTTTTAAATAGCGGATTTCTATCGAATTTTGCTTGACAAAATGATTTGACAAACGGTCGGTTTTGCTGGTCTGGACAAGCCACAGGAAATGCTGTGGTTTTGCACCGGGAGCACCGCTCAAATCCACGCTGCGGGGGGTATTTTTTATTGTCCAGGAGATGGCGTCACGAGGCGGTGTGACTGTCCAGCCAGACCTCAAGACCCTGCACATTAAGCGTGATATCTGGCTGCAACATTGCGCGACACGCGGCTGCAGGCAGGCCACATTTTAATTGCCTTAATTCCTGCAGTGTCTGGTCAAGCAGGAGCCCCGTCAGAAGCTCTGTGCGCCTGGCTTTATCCCTGTTGGCAATAGCGATGTCCACGTACAGTTCGATTCTTCTTTGCAGATCATCCCTCAGCTTTTCCACCTGTTCGACCATGCCATAGTGCGTCAGGTACATCCGCTGCGGACTGAATGCCATCAATCGATCAAGTGTCTGGTACCAGGCATCCGGATCAAAATGTACCGGCGTCGTAGTCGGCATTATGTAGGGCAAATCCGGGCACTGCAGCTCCGCGTAAGCCATGCCAAAGGTATCACCAGAGAAAAATCCTCCCGACTTTTCATCATAAATACAGAAGTGATGCCTGGCATGGCCGGGAGTATCGATAAAAATCAATTCCCTGCCGTTAAAGTCGAGCCTGAAGTCGTCCGGCGCTTCGATGACCCTGCTCTTCTCCACCGGGATCAGCTCCTGGTAAAGCTCATACATGCTTTTCTCGCCGTAAACCGCGAGGGTACCGTTCCACAACATTGAAGGGTCGACCATGTGTCGCGCACCTCGAGGATGAATGATGAGTTTCGCGTCCTTGAAATGCCTCATCAAGTGCCCAGCCCCGCCGGCATGATCCAGGTGTACATGGGTCGGCATTATGTATCGAACCGACGACTCTTCGATTCCTTTCAGTTTCAACACGTCGAGGATAGTTTCAACTGAATAGGCTGTGCCGGTTTCGATGATACCCGCCATGCCGTTTTCCACGATCAGGTAACAGGCCGCCAGGCGTGGTCTTATATAACCCGTATCAATACCGGTGATACCAAAGGGTAGTTCAAACATCTTCT
>CAZXDV010000135.1:0-8078 GCA_964639535.1 uncultured Enterobacteriaceae bacterium
CAGCTTACTCCTCTACACCTCCGAGCGGCTTCTTTGATCTCACAGCGCTACATGAATAGAGATAAATTCAGCATGAATTCTGGCGACATGATTGCTCCCGATCATTAGTTCCCGGTGGACCACATTGCCCTGGTAGTCCCGGCGAATTATCGAAACCGGGTAGATGAACCCGGCTGGAGAAGCAAGTATACGTCAGCCGGCAAGGTGCCGGCGAAAAATATAATGATGAGTGGCGTGCGGAACGAGCGGAAAAACGTTACTTGTTTACGGTTCGAACTACAGGACTGGAAGCGCCGTGAAGGCCCGGTGTTTTACTTTCCCAGCCATCCACCCACTGACTGGATGGGCGCCTGGGCTGCAGCCGAGCTGACCCATGCGACAACCGCGTAACGTTCCGATTTGACCCTGGCTTCGGGTAAATCCATGCTTGCGCTGAACATGTCTCCGTTCCTGTTCATCTTGCTATCATCAAGACCAAGCACGACAAAATCATGGGTCAGTGTCCTGCCGTGATTCTCGCCTGCTTCAACACTTGTCTTGACGTCGAAACCAAGCAGGGCGACATGCACCCGTGAAGGTTGCATGGCTTTGCTAACCGGATCAAAAGCAACCTTGACCGACTGATCCATGACATCCAGTTCCAGGATACCGGCATCTTCAGCATCGGGAAAATCCAGCAGGCGTCTTACAAACCAGTTACGCCATTCCTTGCCGTTATAAACAAACCCCGGTGTGTAAACCGTCCTCAGGGAGTTTTCCCGCGCATACTTGCGTTGACGGTTACTGTAAGAAGGGCTTGCAAAGCGATCTTTCCAGCCGATGTAGTCCCAGTAGTCCACATGCAGTGCTATAGGTATAAATGACTGCCATAAACCCGGCTCGTCAACGAGTGTGCTTACCCACCTGTCTGCTGGCGGGCAGCTACTACAGCCCTCGGATGTGTACAGTTCAAGTAGCCCAACCTGTTTCTTGCCACTTTTCGCCTGCAACGTATCGGCGTGGAGCGTTGGCACGCTGCCGAAGACCAGTAAAAACAGGACAAGCTTCTCTAAAACTGTATTTTTATTCAACGTTTACGCTCCCTCGATGTGCGTTGATCAGGGCATCAGGCGAGTGCGATGTAAGCCAGGCCCATTAACAGGATGGCGGCCACCATCGCCCAGTCACGTACGGATATGTTCATAATTTTACTCCAGGTTAACTACGGAAAACCGGCTACTGCAAGTTCTCCTGTCTGATTAGATAGCCTAGAGCAGATTAGTTCAGAAGGGTTGGGGAAGGGCTCTGGTTATGTGAACCAGGACAACAATTTTACCGAAAAATCGAGTATTTATGCCCTGTTCAGGGTACGTAAAGCACGTCAAGCAGTCGCCAGTCCTGGTTTTCTATCATCACGTGCCACTTTCCCTTTACAAGCTTAGGTGTTGGTGCATCGTAGGTCATGCCAGCGCTTTTTTGAAAAATCACGACCTGGTCCATGCCACTTCTTGATGCATTGAGGAAACTCACGTTGAGCGTTTCAGGATAGACAAAATCGTCTCCTGCCTGCAGCACAATTCGTGTCCTCGGAATATCGTTGCCATGCTGAAGCTGTAGCTTTAGCTGCAATTCCACCGCCTTCCTGTCCCGTTCAAGCCTTCGGTTAATCTCGAGGCCTTCCTTGTAATAGTCATCAACCACGAGACCGTCATTTGAGCTGACTGCCAGCATTATGGTGTAGATTCCAGCAAGCACGGCAGACAGGGGGAAGGCAATCAATAGCCAGACGTATGGCTCGCGATACCAGCTAGCTTGTTCAGTGTGCGTTGTATTCATAGCGGCCCCAGTAGTTTAGCGTGTTCTTCAACTTCAAGTTGTGAGTCCTGTTTTGAAACCAGCCTGAAATAGATATCAGTACTTCTTTTTTCAAGCAGGTCTTCATCTACCAGCACTCGAACCGGGTAATCAAGAACCTCACCCGGGTCGACGCTGATCTCATCGGTTTCTGTCTCAAGTTTCAATCCTTCCAGTCCATGCACACTCAGGCTGTAAGAGTGCTGCTGCTTGTCCATGTTGATCACTTTCAAGGTGTACACGTTCTCAATGAGGCCATGGGTTTCACGGTAAAGCTGGTTCCTGTCACGAATCACGTCGAGTGCCAGCGGCACACGCGTCAACACCGAGATGGAAAAAATACTCAACAGTACAAGCAGGATAATGCCATAGATCAAAATTCGCGGGCGCAAGATTCGGCTTTTTTTCCCCTGCAGGGCATTTTGCGTTGTATAGCGTATCAGTCCAGCGGGATAATGCATCTTGCCCATGACATCGTTGCAGGCATCGATACAGGCGGAACAACCAATGCACTGGTATTGCAGGCCATCGCGAATATCAATACCGGTAGGGCAAACCTGGACGCATAGTGTACAGTTAACACAGTCCCCAAGCCCTTCACGTCGGTGATCAATACCCGGGCTTCTTGAGCCTCTTGGCTCGCCGCGCTTTTGATCATACGAAACGATTAAAGTGTCATCATCAAACATGGCGCTTTGAAAACGCGCGTAGGGGCACATGTATGTGCAAACCTGTTCGCGCATCCAGCCTGCATTGCCATAGGTAGCAAAACCATAGAACAATAGCCAGAAAGTCTCCCAGCCGCCGAGTTGAAAGCTGGCGATATCCTGCACCAGCTGGCGTGCCGGCGAGAAGTAGGCCACGAATGTGAAACCGGTGTAGAGGGAAAAAATAATCCAGGTGGCGTGCTTGCTGAGCTTGATGCGAAGCTTGTGCGCGTTCCATGGCATTTTATCAAGTTTCATCTGCTGTGCTCTGCTGCCCTCTACCAGTCTTTCGATCCACAGGAAGGTTTCTGTCCAGACCGTTTGCGGACAGGCATAGCCGCACCATAGTCGGCCTGCAAGGGCGGTAAAGAAAAACAGGCTAAGCGCTGCAATAATCAATAAAAAAGTGAGATAAACGAAATCCTGGGGCCAGAACGTCAGGCCAAAAACATAAAATTTGCGTGCAGGAAGATCAAACAGAACGGCTTGCCGGCCGTCCCAGCTGAGCCAGCAAACAACGTAGTAAAGACCGAGCAGGCCGATCACTGCAGCAACACGCAGCGCAGCAAAAATACCATGCACTTCTCTCGGGTATATCTTTTCCCGCTTGGCGAACAGTAACTGCTCAATGTCCTCCTCGGCGGATGGACCGGGTACGGGGCTTTCCACCATGTTACTCGCCCGGGCTGTCTGTTGACTGCGTGTTGCCCGTGTTTTCCGGGTAGGTCAAAAACACGGACAGCAGGCCTGAGGCTGAAGTGAGCAGCCAGAAAAGGATGAAACCAATGCTATAGGCACCGGTACGGCTGACCTCGGGGAAATCCACGCAATATTTCAGTTCAAGGGGATCAATGGTCGAGAAAAATACACCGGTTGCGATACCGGCCATGAGAAAGGAAGCCCATAGTACGGTAATTACCCTTGCAGGAAGGGGCATGTGACCACTTCCAGACCAAATCTTCATCTCTTGCTTGATCGATTACTTGTTCAGCCCGTAAATATAGGCCGCCAGTACATGGACCTTGGCTTCACCCAGGAAATTTTCATGGGGAGGCATGACACCCCCGCGTCCCTCGGTGATGGACTTGATGATACTTTTTGTCGAACCGCCGTAAAGCCAGATATTGTCGGTCAGGTTTGGCGCCCCGAGGGCAATATTGCCTTTACCGTCCATACCGTGGCAGGCCATGCAGTAGGTATCAAAGGTGGTCTTACCTTTTTCCGCAAGTGCCGTATCGACATCCCGCCCGGACAGTTGTTTCACGTATTCGGCACTGGCAAGAATATCTTCTTCCTTGAGCAGGGGACCCCAGGCCGCCATTACACCCTGTCTACCCTTGAGAATGGAAGTCTTGATATTTTCCGGGTCACCTCCGTATAGCCAGTCACTGTCGCGAAGATTTGGAAATCCGCGTGCGCCCCGGGCGTCAGAGCCATGACAGGTTGAGCAGTAATTTGAGTAGAGTCGATGTCCTACTTCACGTGCCGCGGGATCCTGTGACAGTGCAACAAGATCCTGGTTGAGGAATTGCTCATACAGGGGCCCGTATTCGCTTTCAGCCCTGGCAATTTCCTCGTCATATTGATTGAACTGGGACCAGCCAAGGTAACCGGCAAAGCTTCCAAGACCGGGGTAAAGAAAAAGGTAAAGCCCTCCCCAGAAAATGCTGATGATGAATCCAAAGTACCACCATCGCGGCGCCGGGTGATTTAACTCATACAGGTCTTCATCCCATACATGTCCCTGGGATTGTGCTTTTTCTCCCGGTGCAAGTTTTTTTGCTCCGATTTTAAGGACAAAAACCAGTAACCCAAGAATGCTGACTATGGTAGAGACAGCAACAAACCAGCTCCAGAGCTCGCTAGTAAAGTCAGCCATGCTTATTGACCCTCGTTTTCTGTCAGGGGCTCATCATCCTCGTCAAAGGGGATCATGGCCGCGGTTTCGAAATCTTCCTTCTTCTTGGAGCTCCAGGCCCACCAGCTGATGCCAATGAAAAGTACGAATACAATCACGGTCCAGGCAGATAATATCGTGTTCATAATATTCCTAGCGCCTCGTCTTTACGGCTGTACCAAGCCCCTGCAGGTAGGCTATGACAGCATCCATCTCTTTTTTGCCCTTGAGTGCCTCAGGTGCTTTATCAATTTCCTCATCCGTATAGGGCACACCGACTTTTCTCAATGCGCTCATGCGTGCCTTGATGTCGACTCTTGAAATGGAATTCTTTTCGAGCCAGGGATAGCCAGGCATGATTGACTCGGGAACAACATCACGTGGGTTTACCAGGTGAACCCTGTGCCACTCGTCGCTGTAGCGGCCGCCAACTCGGTGAAGATCGGGACCGGTTCGCTTGGAACCCCACTGGAATGGGTGGTCATATACGAATTCTCCAGCCAGTGAGTAGTGCCCATAGCGTTCAGTTTCCGCGCGAAAGGGGCGAATCATTTGCGAATGACAGAGATAGCACCCTTCTCTCACGTACACATCACGACCAACGAGCTGAAGTGGAGTATAGGGCTCCAGGCCCTCCACCGGTTCAGTGGTTGAACCCATAAAAAATAATGGAGTGATTTGCACAAGACCGCCAACACTGATAGTGAGGATTACAAGGATCACCATCAGCCCGAGATTTTGTTCGATTTTATCGTGAAGACCGGACACGCGTATTCTCCTAGTGAGCAGCAGCGGGTTGAGGAATGGCCGCGACAATTGGCTTATTGCCAACTATCGTCTTCCAGATGTTGTACGCCATGATCATGGTTCCAGCGAGGAACAGGGCACCCCCGAGAAAACGGATAATATAAAAGGGATGCATGGCCTGGACACTCTCTACAAAACTGTAGGTGAGGGTGCCATCATCGTTTACAGCTCGCCACATCAGGCCCTGCATGATGCCGGATACCCACATCGAGGCAATATAGAGAACGATGCCGATGGTTGATGTCCAGAAATGCCACTCGATTAACTTGAGGCTGTAAATTTTCGTGCCGTACAGCCTCGGGATCAGGTAGTACATGCAGCCCAGCGAAATCAGCGCTACCCAGCCCAGGGCACCGGAATGAACGTGGCCTATGGTCCAGTCGGTGTAGTGCGACAGGGCATTCACCGTTTTTATGGACATCATCGGACCTTCAAAAGTCGACATCCCGTAAAAAGACAGCGATACAATCAGCAGGCGAAGTACCGGGTCGGTACGTAGCTTGTGCCATGCCCCTGAAAGGGTCATGATGCCGTTAATCATGCCGCCCCAGGAAGGAGCCAGCAGTATCAGCGACATTACCATGCCAAGGGACTGGGTCCATTCGGGTAGTGCAGTGTAGTGCAGGTGATGCGGCCCGGCCCAGATGTAGGTAAAAACCAGTGACCAGAAATGTACCACTGATAAGCGGTAGGAATAGACCGGTCTTTCAGCCTGTTTCGGCACAAAGTAATACATCATGCCCAGGAAACCTGCTGTCAGGAAAAAGCCCACCGCATTGTGCCCGTACCACCACTGGATCATTGCATCCTGTACACCCGCGTAAATTGAATAAGATTTAAACAGGCCTACGGGGATGGCCAGGCTGTTGACAATATGCAGTACCGCAACGGTGATGATAAAAGCACCAAAGAACCAGTTTGCAACATAGATATGCTTGATTTTTCTCTTGAGGATTGTGCCAAAGAAGACGATGGCGTAGCTCACCCAGACCACTGCAATGAGAATATCAATGGGCCATTCAAGTTCTGCATATTCCTTGGAGGTGGTGATGCCCAGGGGTAATGTAATTGCTGCAGACAGGATGACCAGCTGCCAGCCCCAGAAAGTGAATGCTGCTAACCTGTCGGAGAAAAGCCTGACGTGGCAGGTTCGTTGCACAACGTAATAAGAGCAGGCAAAAAGGGCCGAGCCGCCAAAGGCAAAAATTACGGCATTGGTATGCAGGGGTCGCAGGCGACCAAAACTTAACCATGGCAGGTCAAAATTCAGTGCTGGCCAGGCAAGCTGTGCGGCAATAAATACTCCCACTGCCATGCCAACGATACCCCAGATAATCGTCATGATGGCGAACTGGCGCACAACCACGTAATTATAACTGTTTGATTCAGTCATTAGTCCTTACCTTCTATATGTCCCCAGTAGATACGTCGGCTTAACGACGTGGGGATTATTCTTACATTTGCTGCAAGGCAATAAATTGATCTCGATCAAACATGAAACTATTTCGCAGCCTATAGTGATGCACAGGGGTGACAATTTCTAATAAGGCCATGCTGCGGGGTTATCATGCTGGCCGCTTTAATCAATACTGGTACGACTATGTATTCTGCACAGGCAATTACATCGAGCGATCTGGCGCAGCAAGGGCCGGGTACGATGAGTGACAGCCTGCAGTGTTATCACTGCGGTGAGCTGATTCCACAGGGTATCGACCTTGAAGTGCCGATCAACGGTGAAAACAGGCAAATGTGCTGCACCGGCTGTGACGCCGTTGCCCGGGCTATCATCGACCTGGGTCTTGACAACTATTATCGCTTTCGAAATGAGAAAGCAAAGAAGGCGAACGAAATTGTCCCTGAAGAACTCAGGAAACTGTCGGTTTTTGACGAGACCACCATGCAGGAGGGGCTGGTGGAGCCCGGTGCGGAAGATGGTCATGGCTGTTCAATCCTGATTTCCGACATGACCTGTCCCGCCTGTGCATGGCTGGTGCAAACCAGGCTGGAAAAAGTCCCCGGTGTCGAGGAAATTCACGTCAATTACTCAACACAGCGTGCAAGGTTACGCTGGGACGACTCCAGGATAAAGCTCAGTCGTATCATGCAACATATTTTTGAGCTGGGTTACAGCGCCCAGCTTCATAATCCCGCCGCTGCCCTTGAAGGCGTCAGGCAGGAGCAGGATAGTCAGCTGCGCCGCCTCGGTCTGGCAGGTGTCCTGGGGATGCAGGTAATGATGCTGTCTATCGCCATGTACGTGGGTGATAGTTCAGGAATGCAACAAGAGCATCGTTCTTTTTTTTCCTGGCTTTGCCTGCTGCTGACCACGCCGGTGGTTTTTTATTCTGCGCAATCATTTTTTGTTCGCGCGTGGCGGGATCTCAGGTTGTGGCGCACTGGCATGGATGTACCGGTGTCGCTTGGCATTTCCATTGCCTATGGGACTAGTATCTGGTCTACCGTTCAGGGTAGGGGCGAAATTTATTACGACTCCGTGGTCATGTTTACATTTTTCCTGCTGGCTGCCCGTTACCTGGAGTTTAACGGCCGCCGCAAGGCGGTATTCCACATCGACAAGCTTGATGGCAGCGCTGCGGCCGTCGCAAACAGGCTAACAGGGTCAGCAGGTAGTAATAGTTACGAGCTTGTACCTGCCCGTTCCCTCAAGCGCGGCGACCGGGTCCTGGTCAAGGCGGGTGAAGTAGTTCCAGCCGATGGTATCGTTGAAAGTGGTAAAACCCTTGTTGATGAATCACTGGTAAGTGGGGAGAGTCGCCCCGTCGGCAGGGTTGCCGGGGAAAAGTTAATTGGCGGCAGCATCAACACAGGGCATC
>CAZXDV010000136.1:0-8048 GCA_964639535.1 uncultured Enterobacteriaceae bacterium
TGCAATTCGGGCGCTTCTCAGGCGCGCGTATGGTATATCAAAACTGCAGGAGTGACCAATTTCGGCCTTTTCAGCACCCTGCGCACTGATACCGATTGGCTTATACAATTACCTCGAATAAAGTAAAATAAATGGGCAGCGCGGTGCTGGAAAAACGGCGTAAAAATACCAGCAAAAAGCCTTTTTACCTCAAAACCACGCGAGCTGGCATCTTTATTGCTCTTTCCCTTCCAATATGAGTTACAGGGGAACAAACCAAGATGCAGTCGACAATTCTGGATATGGCAGACTTTAAAGACATAAACGACGACCTTGAAGGGCAGAAGACACACCAGTCACTGAACTTCAGCGGTGGTCAACTGGACACAGGGAGCTCCGGCATGGAGCTGGCCAACGTGCTGCAGAGTACCCTGGAGCTGGGTAAACTGCTGGAAATATTTGACAGCGAGCTTAGCGCACTGGTGTCCTACGACGGCCTTTCGTACCTGAACAAGGAAGAGAATCATAGCGTTACCTACGGCGTCAAGGCCGCAAACCAGGTTTCATACCGGCTGGTCCTGATAGAGAACGATCTCGGGGAGCTGATCCTTTACCGCCGTGAAAAGTTCGATGATGACGAGGTCATGCTGCTGGAAAACACCATAGCAGCCCTGGTCTATCCGCTGCGCAATGCAATCCTGTACAAGCAGGCCCTGGAAAAGGCCTACCGCGACCCTCTCACGGGGGTAAATAACCGGGCGGCCCTGGACAAGGCCCTGTTCCAGGAAATCAGTCTTGCCAAGCGTCATGCTACACCGCTGTCTATCATCATGCTGGATGTGGATAACTTCAAAAGTATTAATGACAATTACGGACACATTACTGGTGATGCGGTGCTCAAGCGTATAGCCGAATCCATGGTTGAATGTGCCCGCGATAGTGACATCATCTATCGCTACGGCGGAGAAGAGTTCCTCATGTTACTCAGGAGCACCGACGAGGAAGGTGCCTTACTCGTTGCAGAGCGCGTTCGCAAGGCAATTGAAAACATCCTGTTCCGCTATGATGAGTTCGACATTCGCGTCACCGCCAGCCAGGGACTGGCCAGCCTACTGGTGGAAGACGACCTTAACAGCCTGCTTGGTCGATGTGACAAGGCCTTGTATTCGGCAAAAAACGAGGGCAGAAACCGCGTTATTGTTGGCTAGATGTCTCGAGTAATTCCAGCAGGGCCTGCTCATCAAGCACGGTGACTCCGAGTGATTCGGCCCTGGCCAGCTTGCTTCCCGCTGCTTCTCCAGCAACAAGGTAGTCAGTATTTTTTGATACGCTGCCGCTGACTTTTGCTCCGAGCTCCTGCAGCCGCTTCTTTGCCTCGTCCCTGCTCATGCCGGACAGTGTGCCGGTGAGAACAAAGGTTTTTCCCTCAAGTGCTGTGCTTGAGCTCCCCTTACTCGCCACCGGCCATTCTATGCCGGCGCTGAGCAACTCATCGATGACGCTAATATTGTGTTCTTCGCGGAAGAAATCATGAATATTCTTTGCCACAACCGGGCCAACATCGCTTACCTCCTCCAGCTGCTCACGGCTGGCTACTCGAATACTGTCAAAGTCTGAAAAATGCAGGCTGAGTGCGCGCGCGGTGGCCTCTCCCACCTCCCTGATTCCCAGTGCATAAAGAAACCGGTCGAGACTGGTCTGCTTGCTTGTATTGAGCGCTTTCACCAGGTTTTCCGCAGACTTCTGCCCCATGCGTTCGAGCCCTGAAACATCAGTTGCCGTGAGCTGGTACAGGTCAGAGACACGCTTGACCATGCTGGCAGAAAAAAGTTGTTCTACAAGCTTGTCCCCAAGCCCCTCTATGTCCATTGCCCGTCGCGAAGCAAAATGGATCACCGCCTGCTGAGCCTGTGCTGCACAGTAAAGGCCGGCAGGGCATCGAACAGCCGTCTCACCTTCGAGTTTTTGCGTCTTTGAGCCACAGACGGGACAGGCATCGGGCATCTTAAAAGCAATCGTGTTTTTCGGTCGCTTCTGCATTACCACTGACACCACTTCGGGAATCACATCACCGGCACGACGTATGACTACCGTGTCTCCTTCCCTTATATCCTTGCGCGCAACTTCTTCCTCGTTATGCAGTGTGGCATTGGTGACCGTGACGCCGCCTACGTAAACCGGTTCAAGACGAGCCACAGGAGTAAGGGCGCCTGTTCGCCCGACCTGGATTTCAATCTTTTTGACCAGGGTCAGTTCTTCCTCCGGCGGGAATTTATAGGCAATAGCCCAACGTGGTGCACGTGAAACCTGTCCAAGTCGCTGCTGTTCCTCGAGGCTGTCGACCTTGAACACCACGCCATCAATTTCATAGGGAAGGCTGTTACGTCGTCTGCCGATTTCGTCATAATAGCCAAGGCATTCGTCTATTCCCTGCAATTGCCGGGTCTCTGTAGATACAGGAAAGCCCCAGTTTCTCAAGAGGGAAAGAATCGCATAGTGCGATAAGGTCCCGAAGGCGTCATCACTTCGAGCACCAAGCCCGTGTGCGAAAAAACCAAGTGACCTTTGGGCGGTCAGCCTGGGATCCAGTTGCCTGAGACTACCAGCAGCGGTGTTTCGTGGATTTGCGAATGGCTTCTCACCGGATTTTTCCTGCCGTCGGTTAAGTGCTTCGAAGTCTGCCCGCGATATATACACTTCGCCCCTGATTTCCAGCACGTCCGGGTAATCATCTCCCACCATGGACAGGGGGATACTCTTGATAGTGCGAGCATTGAGGGTAACGTCTTCGCCCCTGCTGCCGTCTCCCCTTGTTGCGGCCTGTAACAGTCGCCCATTCTCGTAACGCAGGCTAAGAGCAACACCATCAAGCTTGGTTTCCCCGGTATAAACAATACCTGGTATACCCAGGCGCTCTTTTATTCTCTTATCAAACGCTCGCATTTCTTCCTCGTCAAAAGCATTATCAAGCGAGAGCATGGGAATGGTATGCGTTACCGACTCAAAGGAATCCAGGGGCTTTGCGCCCACTCTTTGAGTGGGAGAGTCTGGCGTAATGAGTGCTGGATTATTCTTCTCAAGTGCGCGCAGCTCATTCATCAGGCGGTCATATTGCGCGTCCGGGACTGAAGGATCATCCAGCACGTAGTAACGATGATTATGAGCGTTAATTTCTTCCCTGAGAAAATTAATACGTTCTTCGTCTTTCATGATCCCGGCTCGTTATACATCAGCCAAGCGACTGCCTGATGGTGTCGAGTTTCTTTTCATCGATAAGCTTGCGCGTTTCGTCACAAACATCGGCTCCAAGCATATCCGCAAGTCTCTGGGCAGTATTAAGCATCAGCTCAAATATCACCTGGGGATCGATGGGGCTGGGAAGGCAAAGAAACATTACCAGTCCCGGTGTGCTGAAAGTCGACATAGTGCCGGGGTCAAAATTCCCGGGTTCAACCATGTTGGCGAGACTGAACAGGGGGCTTTCCATTTTCATTTGTCCGACGCCATAGTGATGAAATATTTCCATTTCACCGTGAACCATTCCAAGTTCACTCATTGCGGACAGGATTGCCTGTCCTTCAAGCGCATTTTCCCCCCTTGGAATGATATGCAAAACGATTATTTTATCCGGCGCACGTGGTTCGACTGCTTCTCCAGTCATGGATCCCTGTTGCGAAGGATTGTTCTCCATGACAGGTGCGGCGGGCTCAGTCTCGTTTAAAGGAAAATCAGGCGGAACAGGTTCGACCGGCATGTCTTCTCCCGTCTCCGTCGCTGGCATAGCCGTAGATGCGGGGTCAAACTCCCTGTCTTCAGCAAGGGATTGGGTCAGCCCCTGTAGCGTCGCTGCATAATCGATCTCTGCTGCCGGCTGCGTTTCCACCCTGACTTCAGGAATATCATGACGTGGCAAGGGCTCGTGAACGGTTTGTTGCCTGTGTGTTTTCCTGTTTTTAAGGGTTCCCCAGGTATAAATACCAGCAATGACGAAAACTCCGAAAATCAGCAGGTATAGGCGAAGTTCACTCATGGTTTTTAAACCTTCAGCGAGGGACGGCCAGGAGCATCCCGGGGTACGCAGGTATGGCTATCGGAACGAAATATGTCGGACCAGGATCAGGCAGAGGCGGCCATTTCAACGGCTTCATCGACGTCGACAGAAACTAAACGAGATACGCCGGGCTCGTACATGGTGACACCAAGAAGCTGCCTGGCGATTTCCATTGTGATCTTGTTGTGGGTGATAAAAATAAACTGAACTTCGCCAGACATTTGCTTGAGCAGCTCACTGAAGCGCGTGGTGTTGGTATCATCGAGTGGCGCATCAACCTCGTCGAGAATGCAGAAAGGGGCCGGGTTAAGTTTAAAAATTGCGAACACCAGTGCTACTGCCGTCAAGGCCTTTTCACCGCCGGACAAAAGGTGAATGGTGCTGTTTCTTTTTCCCGGGGGGCGAGCCATGATGCTCACACCCGTTTCGAGCAAATCATCCCCGGTGAGCTCCAGGTATGCGTGACCACCACCAAAAAGCACAGGAAACATTTCCTTGAGGTTGGTATTAAGGAAGTCAAAGGTTTCCTTGAAGCGAGTTCTTGTCTCCTTGTCGATCTTGCGTATGGCTGATTCAAGGGTCTGCAGGGCCTCGTTCAGGTCCTCATCCTGCTTATCAAGGTATTCCTTGCGCTCGGAAAGCTGCTCGAATTCGTCGATTGCGGCAAGGTTGATGGGACCCAGGCGGTTGATCTTGCGTTCGACCCCTTCAAGTCGCTCCTGCCAGGCATTTTTCTCGGCAGCTTCGTCGAGCTGCTCAATCATTTCATTGACCTTGTAACCCTGTTCCTGCAGCTGCTCGGAAACCGTTTGCAGCCGCACACGGGTTTCCTGTGCATTCATCTTTGCCTCGGACAGCTGATCTTTTCGTGCCTGTACATCCTGTTCTGCGTTAACCCTCGATTGCTCGGTATCACGCAGCTTGCCCTCCTTTTCCTGCATAGCCGTTCGTTTTTCTGACAGGTCTTGCTCTGCGCTGACTTTTTCCTTCAATTTCCCGGCAAGCTCCTGCTGCATACCTGCCAGGGGTGCTTCACTGCTGGCGATAAGTTCGCGAATTTCCCTGCTACGCCCCTGCTGGTTGGACAGCTGGATCTCGCTACGCTTGATGGCCTGTTCCAGGGAAGCACGCTGGGACGATATTGATTCGAGCTGCAGGGCGATTTCATGGCTCTGCTCGTGGGTGGATTGCCACTGACCGCGGGCATTATTAAGAGAATTCTTGTGGTGATCGCGTATTTCCGTGAGGCGACTGCGTCGACCATCAAGGGCCTCCCTGTCCTGCCGGGTTTTCTCAAGATTATGGCGAATTGCTGACAGCTCAGATTCGTCGTCTTCGTGGTTAAGCGCAAGTTCGTCCAGTTCTTCCCTGATTTTCACTACCCGCTCTTCGAGCTGCTCCTGGCGGGTTCGATATTCAACATGCTGGGACTTGAGCTCCGCGAGTTTTTCTTGCTCCTGGCCCTGCATTTTCTGAACTTCCTGTAACCTGTCCTCGGTGGCAGCAAGTTTTTCCTTTAGTTCTTCATGCTCAACACGCTGTTTTTCAATCAGATCAGCGGCCTGCACCTCTTCTTCGGCAAGCGCCTGTATTTGCTGCTCCCTGGTCAGTGCGCCGCTCTCCTCTTCGCTCTGGCGATGTACTCGCAACCAGTTCAGTCCAAGCCAGTGTCCGTCCCGGGTAATAACAGATTCACCGGGAGACAGCTGTCGACGAATTTCAGCGGCGTGCTCGAGATCTTCGGCGATAAACACGCCGAGAAAGAGATGGGCGATATCCAGGTCAGAACGAACTTTTTCAGCGAGGGATAACAGGCTGCCTTTATCCTGTGCGAAGCTGGCCTCGGCAATACCGGACCCGCTAACAAAGCCAATACGACCCTGGGTAAACCCGGAAAGAAATGTACGCGGGTCGTCGATATTTTCTACGTAGATGTCCTGCAGGTGATGCCCAATCACTGTTTCAACAGCAAGTGCCCATTCCGGCTCCACGTCAATTTGCTGTATTAATCTCGGTGCATCCTCCAGTCCGCGGGATTGCAGCCAGTCCTTAACTTCCTGCTGTCCCTGGGCTTCCTCTCCCTGTAAAGCTTCAAGAGAGGATTTTTGTGCACTGAGCACCTGCTGCCGCGAACGCAAATCAGCCAGTTTTTCGGCAGCTGTATCCAGCGATGTCCTCAGGCCTGAGACTGCGCCCTGCAACTGCCCGGCCTCGCCCTGGAGCTCGCTTACCCTGGCTTCCTGGCTGCTAACTCTTGTTCCAGCTTCCTCCGCACTGCTCGCGTAATTGCGGGTTTGCGCCTCTGCAAGTTCGGCCGTCAATTCCTCGCTGCGCTTCTGGTCCTGTTCTATGCCATTCTCCAGGTGCTCAAGACGGGTATTATCCACTTCAAGCTGGCGGTCAAAATCTGCAATGGCCTCATTAAAGGCGTCCCACTCACTTTGCCAGCTTTGCATGGCCTGCTCCGCCTGGTTCAATGCGGTATAGGCCTGGTCGCTGTCGCTTCGCGATCCGTGTAGCTGGGGTTCAAGCTGCTTCAGGTTTTCATCTAACCTGCCAAGCTCTGTTTCATCGTGACTGTGCTGGGCAACCAGGCTTTTCTCAAGATCCAGCGACTTCTCAAGGTCGGCGTTGAGAGCCTCTATGCGTTCCTGGGTGTGATGTATTCTTTGTTCGACCTGGGAAATTTCACTGCCAAGCTCATAAAAGGCTGACTGAGCACGGTTAAAGTTATCGTTTGAACTTGCCAGCTCCTGTCTCTGGTGTTCTATGGCAGCTTCAACCTGTCGCAGTTGCGCGATAGCCTCCTCTACCTTGGTCTGCTTCTCCCGGCACACCTCGTCTTTCTTCTTAATCTGGCCATCCAGTTCCTGCCAGTTCAACACGAGCAGCTCAGCTTTTAACTGGCGCTCCTCCTGTTTAAGTACCTGGTAACGTTCCGCCGCACGTGCCTGCCTTTTCAGGCGTTCCAGTTGCTTTCCAAGCTCCTCCCTGATGTCATTCAGCCGGGCAATATTATCCCGGGTATGCCTTATTCTATTCTCTGTTTCACGACGTCTTTCACGAAACTTGGAGATCCCCGCAGCTTCCTCGATGAAGGAGCGAAGTTCTTCGGGTTTTGCCTCGATAAGCCGGGAAATCATGCCCTGCTCAATAATGGAATAACTGCGCGGTCCGATACCTGTACCCAGGAAAATCGCGGTTATGTCCTTTCGGCGACAGCGACTATTGTTCAGGTAATAGTTTGAGATGCCCTCACGATTCATGGTGCGTTTAATGGAAATTTCGCTGTAGCTGGCATACTGCCCACCCAGCTTGCCTTCGGCATTCTCAAATGTGAGTTCGACCGATGCCTGTCCTACGGGCTGACGTGAACCGGAGCCGTTAAAAATTACATCCGTTAGAGAGTCTCCTCTCAGGTGCTTGGCAGAGCTTTCACCCATGACCCAGGTTACTGCATCAATAATATTTGACTTGCCGCAGCCATTAGGCCCGACAATACCGGTCAGGTTACCTGGCACGACGAGGGTGGTGGGATCGACGAAAGATTTAAAACCAGAAAGTTTAATATGGCGCAAACGCATGGAGGGCTACGATACCGTTAACAATAAAGACAAACAAGAGATTAGTTTTTCCAGAACATGCTTTACAAAAGCACGCCATCTGGCTGTTAATAATAAATAAAATGCTGCTATTTAAACCTGCGTCTTAACATTGAAGCGAAAAAAAATTAACTAAATTTTAAACTTGCAATTGCATCGCGCAGGCACAATATTAGTTTTACTTTTACGGGCTGGATGATACCTGTTTCGAGCAGGAAAAAAACAGGAGACTCGACATAATTACTAACATTACCAACGGGCCGAGAGAACTGCTTGAAGGGTTTCGACTACTGCTGAAACCCGGTATTCGTCTCTACGTGGTCATTCCCTTCCTGCTTAATACCCTGCTTTTTTCCTGCACCATTATATTCGGCGCACATTATCTCAATACACTGATTGACTGGTTAACCTCCAAC
>CAZXDV010000137.1:0-8038 GCA_964639535.1 uncultured Enterobacteriaceae bacterium
TACACTCTTTCCCTACAGGACCACCGCTCGGACCTCCTTGTTTGTTGATATGTCTTTCCCTGCCCGGCTTATTGCTTCAAACATTTCTAGATTCAGGGCGTTCATCTTGTCGGGACGATTAAGGCGAACCTCAGCTACATGATCCTCGATTGTGATATTTACAATTGTTGGCATGTCTAAAGACTCAGAAGGGTCGCTACATCTGGCTGAGTTTCGTGACAGGGCAGATCATCCGGCAACTTTACCCAGGATTGCTTGCTACTTGTCCAGACATGCATTTGCGGTTGAATGATGTCCGTGTCGTCCAGCGTTCCCGGCTTGAGACGGATGACCTCGGGTTTTTCCGGGTTCTCATGGTAAATACGGTTGCTACAGGTCGGGCAGAAATAGCAGCGCGCGATGTTGCCACTAGCTGCTGGACGATCAAAGACTCCCAGGTCGCCACTCAAAACTTCAAAATCTTCGCGTTTCACCAGCATGGTCATACTGAAGGCACCGGCAGAGACTTTCTGACAATCAGTGCAATGACATACAACAGTAACGAGCGGAGCTCGATTAACACGATAGTGTAGCTTGCCGCACTGGCATGTGCCTGTTGCTGGATAGCTCATTGTTCGTCCATGGCGATACGCATAAATTGTTTGAGCATTTCGTCTTCTATACCCGCCTCGTTGTCGGCGGTTTTCTCATCAGCATCGCCAAGCATGAGCATCATGCCTTCAATCATCGCTGAAATCATGGCGGCACGTTGCTGAACCTTGCCGGGGCTTAACTGTGGATTGACCTTGTGTACAAGATCGGTAAGGTAATTAAGCTGCAGGGCATAGAGCTCATTTAGCAAGACACCCGAATGCGCATCTGAGGATTCCAGCAGGGCCCATAGCTGGATGAAAAAACGGCGTGTACCCGGGTTTGCAATGTCGCTCACAAGATAACGCAGCACTGCTTCAAATCGAGTGGCAGGATCTTCCGGCAGTTCCCTGAAAATCTCTTCGTACTTGTCTTCATAACTGCCAGCTATAAATTCCAGTAGGCCATGGATGAGTTCATCCTTACCGGAAAAATAGTATTGAAGATTGCTGAGGTGAATACCCGCGCGTCCCGCCACGTTCCTGAGGGAAAACTGGGTATAGCCGTCTTCCACCAGGATGTCCCTTGCCGCCTGCAGAATTTCGTTTACGCGCCGCTGTCCCTTTGCGCGAATAGCCGTGCCGCTGCGTTTTTTTGTTATTTTCTCGATACTTGCGTTAGCACTCATGGTTTTCCCAAATCCACTTTACATTTTATGTCATCTGACCAATAATATCACATATTCAGTCATTCATGCACTTCAACCTGCCAGGGGGTCGCCATGGGCAAGAAAAAAAATAACGAACGCGAAGACAAGTTACTGGGTGTCGATTCTAACATCACTCGCCGCGATTTTATCGGCAGTTCATTACTGGGTACCGGCGCTGCACTAATGTATGCAAAGGCTCCGGCCTTTATCGGCCAGGCCAATGCGCAAACCATGCCCCATCCGCTGACCGGTGTCGGTCCCGACTGGACAGGTCCCGGTGGTATCGGTGATTACGCGAAATCCAATGGTAATACCCATGAAGTGATCAATGATGCCCACGGTATTCGTAATGGCACTTATGAAAAGATGTTCAAGGATGCCATTGATTCCAATGAAACCTATGACCTGGTGGTCGTCGGCGGCGGCTTTTCCGGCCTGAGTACTGCGTATCGGTATCACGAGGACAGGCCAAAAGGCTCCGTACTTGTTCTTGATAACCATGCCATCTTTGGTGGTGAGGCCAAGCAAAATGAATTTGAAGTAGACGGTGTTCATCTCTGGGGTCCCCAGGGTTCTAATGGTACCGTTTTTCCACCCAATCGAACCAAGGCCATAGGCTGGCATCATCGTTACTGGGACAAGCTGGGTCTACCGCAAGACTTCAAGTACCAGGCCGCAAAAAATGTGTCCAGTGACATGACAATACCCCGGGATGTTTACAGCCCCATGCACATTGCCTGGGAGCAGGCAGACACGGCATTTTATTATGACAATCACGGCATGGTGATGAACCCCTGGAACAGTGGTTTCAGGAATGCGCCTATTTCCGATAAGCTGAAACTTGATTACCTGACCATGGAAAACTATCGAGGTGTGCCTGAGAAGGATCATTGGCACCACTGGCTCGACAGCATGACCTACCGCGAGTTTCTCAACAAGCACGTGGGTGTATCCAGTGATGTTGAGCCATACCTGAATCCTCAAACCGCGGCCATGGGCTGTGGCCTGGGCGCTGATGTTATCTCTGCTTATTCCGCCTACGAGTTCATGCAACCCGGCGTCGTTTCCTATAAGCGTCATGCCGGTTTCGAAGACCCGTCCGAATATGTTTACCTTGCCAGTTTTCCCGGTGGCAACACCGGCGTGGCACGCCACTTTGTAAAATCCATGATTCCGAAAGCGATAAAGGGTGGCGCTTCTCTTAATGAAATATTACATAACCCGGTTGACTGGAAAGAACTGGATCGTTCCGGGCATCCAACACGAATTCGGCTATCCAGCACGGTTGCTGGCGTGATGCACAACGGTTCGCCAAGCTCTGCGAAAAGCGTTTCTGTGATTTATTATCGTGATGGCAAATTGCATAAGGTCACAGCGAAAAGTGTTGTTATGGCCTCCGGTCAATGGGTCAATCGAAATATCTGCAAGGATCTGCCCCCAGCACACCAGCAAGCCATGGCGACCTTTCACCATGCGCCCATGCATACCGTGAACGTCGCATTACGCAACTGGAAGTTTCTCGACAAGATGGGAGCAGCCGCGGTGCGCTGGTTCGAAGGCTATGGCTGGTTCTTTAGCCTGCGAAGGCAGATGATGATAGATGGAAAGGAACCCATGCCGCTCGATCCAAATAAACCTACAGTGCTTACAATGTATAACTCCTTTTGTACGCCGGGGCTGGCGGTTGATAAGCAGGCCACTGCAGCGCGAATGCAGTTGTTCAGCCTGCCATATGCAGATATTGAACGCGGTGTTCGTGAGCAGTTCACAAAGATGTTTTCATCCTATGGCTTTGATGCAAAGCGGGATATTGCCGGTATCACTTCAAACCGCTGGGGGCACGCCTACGTGGTGTCACCACCAGGTTTCTACTATGGCAAGCACGGTCACCAGTCAGCCAGTGATGTGATTCGCGAACCCCATGGAAGAATCGCCTTTGCTCACTCTGAATTAACCGGTGCTCAACTTTGGACGACTGCGGCTGAAGAGGGCGAAAGAGCAGCCAAACAAGTTCTCGATATGTCCTGATAAAGGGGAGAAAAGTCATGCTAAATAAACTAAAGATAATGTTTGTACTACTTTTACTTGCACAGGTTGGCGTGGTTTCTGCTGCCGACAGGAAACTCGAGGCTTTCAAAAAAGCCATAAGAGCGAAGTACGATTTAAAGGAGCAGGCTTTCGCCGATAACAACCCAAAACCCATTTTGGAAAAATTTTACACTGGTGAGGTTCTTTCTGTTGGGCCGGACGGCGTATCCCATGAAGGCACGGAAGGAATACGGCCGGTTTACGAAAACCCGGACATCATCAGTGGCAAGGTATATATCGAATCCTACAAGACCCAGGTGAGCGGAAACTCGGGATGGGACTGGGTCAATTTTCACGTACACCCGGCCGACCCGTCGATGGCGCCGTTTACCTTTAAGATGCTTTTTCTCTGGGAGAAAATTAAGGGTGAATGGATGAGCCAGGGCGAGATGTATGTTGTCGGGGAGTTTGATACTTCGGTCTCGCCCCGGCATTAATTGTCAGGCGAGGGTAAGCCCTTCAGCTTCAACGACCTTGTGCAGGGCTTTCTCCAGTATACCCCTGGCGTGTCCTGATACCCGGTAAAGCTCGTTGTGTAGTGCGGCGTCTTCCTCATTCCTGTTTTCACAATCTGCGCTATACAGTTCAAAACGATTCAGGTTAAGGATGAGATCGGCCAGGTGTTGTGGGCATTCACATTTTATCGGGCTCTCGGTTGAGGACAGGAGAGCCAGGTCTTCATTGCTAAAGCTCACCCTTGGTGGTTCGTTTTGTAGATCCAGTAATTCCCCCGGGGCCCCAGGGCTGTCGATGTTTACCTCGTAGCTGGAAAGAACGCTCTCTACCAGTGCAGCCGTTTTAAGGGGTGCACGTCGCAGGAGAAAACCCTGCTTTTCAAGCCTGGCCAGGATAGCACTGCTGCTATAGGCATAGATCACGACACAACTGCTGGCCCTGGAACGTCGGTAGTAATCGACGATTTCGTTCACCGTGTCCTTGTGCAGGCTTGCATACTCGAGGACCAGCACATCCGCGTCTCCGCGATCAATCGCTGCAGCGGCCGAGCTTGCTGAACTGTAAAGCCCGCTTACTTCGATCCTCGGGTCTGCCACAGCATCGTGCTTCATGGTGACGGACAATACCTCGCCACATGCCAGCAGGCGCAGCGGTCGGTCAACGGACTCGGCCTTGCCGGAGTTAATACCGTGCAAGGCCAGCAGATCATTCAGCTCTTCTACACTGCAGGCGGCGACATTACTAATGGCATGTCCGCGGTCTACCAGCTGCTTAATGAGACCAAGCTTGTGGACATCGTCGCGGCTGTACACGCGCCCGGCGCTGCCACTCCGGCCGGGACTCACCAGCTCATAACGTCTCTCCCAGGCTCGCAGCGTGTCCGTGGGAATGCCGGTAATTCTTGAAACCGCGCTGATTCGCATTCCTTGTTCATCTTTTGTCACACCATCGTTACTTGAGTTTGTCATACATATACCCTGTCATGGCCTCGCCTGCGTTGAGCGTAATTATAAAATATCTATATAAAACAACATTATACGTTAATCCTGGTCCAGGAAAGCTGTACCGGCCTGGAATTTTGAGAATTGTACAGTGCAAATACTTGACAATCAATTTTGAAATGAATATATTTTGCACTATACAAACATTGGACATTTAGGAATACGAAGGATGAACAAAAGAGCTTTAACCCTCATGCCTCGACGCGAAGGCTATTTACTCGCGCTTTTGCTGGGTGCCTGTAGCCTCGCTGCAGTCGCCGACGCTACCGGGGTACTCACAAACCTGAACACCGAGCAGAACCTGCAGCAAATGATGCTGAAAGATGTTCATGCTGAAGCGCAAAAAAACGTCAACCAGTTATTTCGTGCCGGCCAGGCACTGGGCACCAGTGACAGCGGGCGAAGTACGGAACCGGCGGCGCAGTTGAGTGAACTGGGGCCTGCGGGCGGCGACTCTAAATTAGCGCGCTAGTCACCGGGATTAAGAATATTCAGCAGGAATGGGGATTAACTTGCGATGAAACACGAACACTTTCATACCATTGTCATCGGTGCGGGCTTGCTTGGCTGTGCTACCGCGATATCTGTCAAACGCCAGCTAGGATCCAGGGGCCGGGTGTTGTTAATCGACAAGGGCACACTATTGTCGGGAGTCTCCCGGGAACACAGCGGAATCGTCCGGGCTGTAAATTCTCATGCGGCATCAGCCAGCATGGCGAGGAGTGCGATAGCACTCTGGACCCGCCTTGACAAGGTGTGGGGCCACGGTGTCCCACTTTCCAGGTGCGGAAGCATATGGATCACGCCGCAGAATGAGGGACCGAAGTGGTCTGAACTTGAGACGACACTGGGTTCGCAGGGTATCGATTTCTTTGAGGTCAGTCACAGGGAAGTGCGGCGGCTGGGTAATAACAGGCTTCGCCTGGAAGCTGGAGAGCGGGTTTACTTCGAACCCAATGCCCTCGCAATCAACCCGGGTGACCTCGCCCGTACCGTCATTGACAGTATCAGGAGCAACGGAGTGGATACCAGGGAACATTGCGCAGTAACGGGATTCCTGGGCGACAGTGAAGACAATATTCACACCGTGTTAACCAGCAAGGGAAGCTTTCACTGTGAAAAAGTGGTTAACGCCAGCGGACCCTGGTCACAGCAGCTGCTCAGTCAATTTGATATCGCTGTACCGGTGAGACTTGAACAGGTACTGGTGGGCAACTGGAAAGTGCCGGGCTTGCACCTCGCTGCTGATGAACCGCTTATCGCTGACATGACAAGCGGGCACTATTTTCGCACATGGGGCGATGGGCAGGTGCACATACACAGTCGACGCAGGGTCGAGAGCAGCTTCATCAGTAACAAGTTTAACGTGGCGGCAAAGCACCCAGACGAGATAATGAAACCGGGCAACGATGAAAGTGCACAACTTGAACGAGACGTGCGTGCCTATTCAAGAAGAATCCAGGCTCGCTTTGGTGTTGAGGCAAAAAGCATCAATTGCTCAGGTGCCAGCTACCGTTACTTCGATATTACCCCGGATCACCGCTTTATCCTTGGAAGCGATAACACTATTGAAAACCTTTATCACTGCGTAGGTGCGGGGCAGGCCATGAAGTACGCTCCCATTTTTGGCCAACTCCTCGCAAAGGCGATATGCGGAGAGAGTGTTTCTACACCCTTCCATGAGGATTTTTCCATAGCAAGATTTAAGCAGTCTCACAGCGAGACACAACAATGGCTCCCCCAACTTCAGGCAGCAACTGCCTGATGAGAACCATGGATGAAAGGTTAGTTATATTTTTCCCTGCTAGCTTTTCTTTCATGCCTTTGACCAGGATCTTTACACATGGGGATTCTGGTCTTTTTTTTTATCAAGCATAGTACCTTCTCCCTGTTAATAACAAGATAAGTATTTACTTATTTTTTTTACTGGCGTTTAATGCTGGGCATCATTTGCAGCAATTGAACATCCTCGATGAAGGATAAAGAACCGACTATCCTTGAGCTTAGAAAGGAGCCCAAGCAGGCCCGTGCGCGGCAGACAAGGGAAAAAATACTCTCGGCCACTGCCGCTCTACTGGAAGAAACCGGGCTGGAAGGAATTAACACCAACATTATTGCCAGGCAAGCAGGTGTCAATATCAGTGCCGTTTACAAGTACTTTCCCAACAAGTATGCGATTCTCTCTACCCTCGCAGTTCGACTGAATGACAAGCAAACCGCTTTAACCCTGGAATACCTGGATGGTATAGATGCCGGTACAGGATGGCAGGACATTGTTCGTGGCATGGTTGACACCATGGTGGAAGGGACACGCCGGGAAAAAGGCTTGATTGCCCTGCAGAGCGCTATGCTGGCCTCACCGGAACTCAAGGCCATGTACCGGCAATCCAACGACGAAGTAGCGAAAGTGTTCATTAGAGCTTTTGAAAAAAGTGGTATCAGCCTGCCCGCCAGCAAGAAGAAACTCATTGGTAGTTGTATTGGCGAAATTGTACCGGCGATGCTGGATTACTCTGTATCAAGAGGAAAACGATTTGATCCAAAGATTATCGAGGAGCTGAAGCGTATGCATATCGGCTACCTATCTACCTACCTGGATGAAGGCTAGGGTGCACCAGGCTCATCTTATTGCTGCCAGCAAGTGGAATATTGCGGCAATCGGCGTGGGATTGTTTGCCGGCAGCCTGGGCATCTACATGGTTCCCCTGCAAATCGGTGCGCTTATCGAAGGCCTGGGTCTTGCGGAATCTCGCGCAGGTATACTTGGAGCGGCGGAAGTCGGCGCCATGTCCTTGACGGCCATTATTATATCGCCATTTTTATCAAGCTGGTCCCGCTCGCGTACCGCGGTGTTGGGTGTCTTGTTCGCGGCTGCCTGTGAATTATTAACTGCTTTTTCTCAGGAGATGGCGCTGTTACTGCCGCTGCGGATCGCAGTAGGTATTGGATGCGGTTGTGCATTTGCCGGTGCCTGCTCCAGCGCAGCGTCAAGCACTGAACCGGATAGAAATTTTGGTATTGGCCAGGGCATCATGAACAGTATTTTCTTCGTGCTTTTCCTGGTTGTACCTTATTCCATGACTTACGGTATTCACCGTGGGCTTTTTCTCAGCCTGATGCTGATACTACTGCTGACCCTGCCCATGTATCGCTACTTTATTAATGCACCTGGCAGCACCGATGGAGAGATTACTGGAAAAGCGTCAATCAGGTG
>CAZXDV010000138.1:0-8021 GCA_964639535.1 uncultured Enterobacteriaceae bacterium
CAGCTGCTTGTTACGCTTGATCTTCTCCTTTACATCCCGGTAATCGGCATTAAATGTGGCGATGTGTTCGAGTACGGACTGTGCCTTGTTAAATTGACGCTTGCGCTCAAAATCCAGGGACAGGCTGTAGAGTGGTTCCAGCATCGACTCATCCAGCGGGCACTGCCTGAACTTGTCAAAGGCCATGTCCAGCTGTCCTTGCTGCTGGTAGGCCAGCCCGAGCGTTCGGTTGCTCTGTGCAGAAGCTTCGTCGGCCTGCTGCTTTCCTTTTTCTGTTACCAGGAAGCGCTTTGTGATCAGTAGCAGGTAACCGCAGGCCAGCAGGCTGGCCGGGAACATCAACTGCAACCAGGTGGCCATGTTTACCAGCAATACCTGGTTGGTGCCCACCAGTGCCAACAGGAGTATGGCGCTGACAATAGCCGCCATGGTAGCCGATAGCCTTGGCAGTACCAGCACCAGGTACAGCGCGACCAGCAGGAAAATAGCCATTTCAAGCGTGTAGGCCCAGTCAGGTACCACAAAGAAGTTCTGGTTGAGGATACTGGCGACGCTGTTGGCAAGGATGTACACCGGCTGCATAGCGTCGGAAGATGGCGTGACAAACGTGGTACCGACACCCAGGGCCGTGGCGCCGATCAATACTATCTTGTCCTTGAAGAACCCCGCGTCAATCTTATCTTCGTAGACGTCGTAAAAAGAAGTTGAAGAGAACTGTGGTGCACCGCTTTCGTCAACGTAGTACTGCGGATACATGTGAGAAAGCGGGCTGGTGATAATTTCAAGGTTTCCAAGACTGACCGCGCGCCCAAGGTCAACCTGTATATCATCGACGGACAGGTTGAGGCTTTTAGCGGCAATGAGCAGGGCCAGTGAAGGAAAAGTGGCACCGTAGTAATCGGAGGTGAGAACCTCTGAGCGAATGGCGCCGTCCACGTCAAAATAAATAGACAGGTGCCCAACCCCGACCGCTTCTGAACCAAGCTCGTGTATGGGAGGGGTCATCGCGATAGCCGGGTGCGGAAAGCCATTGGCCACGTTACCGTCAATATTCAGCAGCGTGTTATTTTGAATAAACTCGGGCAGCTCTTCATCGGGGTTGCCGATTGGTTCTCCAAGTTCAAACTGCATGCCGAGTACGACGTTACCGGCATTGCGATAGCTCCTGGCAAGCTTACTATCCTTGTTCAATTCTTCCCTGGCGGCACTGAGCAGGCTGCCGAATTCCGGGTTTCCCTCGGTCAGCTGGTTGCTTTCCACGAAGTCAAGAAGGTCCTGCACGGCGACCGGTGCCGTTTGTGCCTCGGACATGAGAATCGTGTTACCGATCACGCGTGCCTCGGCTTCGCTTAACTTGTCTATCACGCTGGCAAGGATGTCCCTCGGCCACGGCCAGCGCCCCAGTTTTTCGATGCTTTCATCATCGATGGCAATGATCGCAATCTCGTTTCCCGGATCCTTTGTGGAGGCACGTACACCAAAATCATAGGCGGCGCGTTCGATGCCCTGGATCAGTTCCGACTGGGAGAAAAAAAGAAACAATATGGAAACAAGCAGGCCAGCAAACCAGTCCTTCTGCCAGAAAGCCTTTTTCATGTGCAAACCAACCTGCTTGTCAGTGATCAGAAATACGATAATACACTGATTTTATTGATTTTGTCTATGCGGCAAGAATTAGCCAGGGCACCACTTTTTGATGTCTTCCTGTAGCCCACGGGTAATCTCCTGTCTTTCCTGTTCGCTGTACACCTGTGGATTCAGCGGATCATCAGATTTCTTGTACAGGAAGGAGGCATCACGAACCTGCTGCAACTCTTTCCTGGCGGTCAGGCACTTTTCTTTTCGCTCGGCTTTTTCAGCCTGCTCCTCGGCCTTTTTTTTCTTCGCGGCTTCGCGGTCGTCTTCAAGTAACTTTAAAAGGCGACGCTGTTTTTCCTTTCGGGAAGCCTGGTTGGGGTCAGCCTTGGGGGCGGATTTCAGCTTGACGCTTTCGGCATCCGTGCCAACGGGCTTGTCGCTATAGTGAATCTTTCCGTCTTCATCTTTCCACTTGTAGATTTCAGCCGTAACGCTGCAGCTGAATGCCAGCAGAAAGGCATAACAGAAGGGGGATAAATGCAAGAATCGCCCGGTCAGGAATAGGCGGGAGCGAGTGTTGCCTAGCGCTCCAGGTACTGCAACTTGTCGCTGACTTCTTTCCAGTCATCAGCGTCTGCAGGGGCATCCTTCATTTCGTTAATGACCGGCCATTCCCTCGACAACTCGGCGTTTAACTCGATGAACTGCTGCTGGCTTTCGCTCACATCATCTTCAGACATGATGGCTTCCACCGGGCATTCAGGTTCGCACAGGGTGCAGTCAATGCATTCATCAGGGTCGATAACAAGCATGTTCGGCCCTTCGTGAAAACAGTCCACTGGACACACTTCAACGCAATCTGTGTATTTACACTTGATGCAGTTCTCTGTAACGACAAATGGCATATCGGCTTTCCTGTAGATTATCTCTTGAAGTTGAAATACGGATCATACCGTTTTCGAAGCGATTGAAAAAGAATGTTTTTGGCTAGTTTTTGCTGCCCTGGCCGTCATCTACAAGGTCCATGATACCCTCGATCAAGGCCTTGCCCCGGCTGAAATCCACGATGACATAGCCTTTATCTATCAGCAGTTTTTGCACTTCAATCTGCATTTCCCCCTGTTCACTGGCAATCATGTCGAGGGACAGTTTTTCGGGATTAATCCTGTCGACAACGACCTCTGCAATGCCGGCCCGAGACTGCAGCTCTTCCAGCAGGGAAGACTCTGCCGGTCGATCAAGGGTGAAGTTCAGGCGATTTTGCGTTGTGGCTAACTCGGAGATTGGCTTGTTGGCAACGAGTTTACCCTGGTCAAGTATGACAACTGATGAGCATATGTCTTCAATTTCATACAGGTTATGCGAGCTGATAATAAATGCCGAGTCAGTTGAAAGCTTTCTGATCAACTGGCGAACATCATTTGCTGCCACCGGGTCCAGACCCGCAGTAGGTTCATCAAGAATCACCAGTTTTGGTTTTCCCAGGAAGGCTTGCACGATACCAAGTTTCTTCCTTTGACCATAGCTCATGCTGGATGCTGAGCGATTCACGAAACTTGAATCGCCGAGTTCATTAAGTAATTCGTCTACGGCAAGACGAGCCTCGTTTTTATTCATTCCCTGGAGTTCAGCAAACAACAATAATTGTTTTTTTACCGGGATGCCTTTCTTGAAATTTGCATCCTGGGGCAGGATATTAAGCAGGCCGGTCCCGGCAATGCTCCTGGGTGTGTGCCCGAGAATGCTGACATTACCAGTGTCTGCTTTCAGCGCGCCGGAAAGTATTGATAGTAACGTGGTTTTGCCGGCGCCATTTTTGCCCACCAGGCCGATAGCGCGGGCATCACTGATTTCAAGATCAACATTTTGCAATGCTTTCAGCCTGCCATAGCTTTTGCCGAGGCCACTTGTTTTTACCAGGGAGTCCATTTTCTACCTTTCCTAGAAATTACGCCGGTCAAATACGGTGATGGCCGCCGTGCCATAGGCAATAAAATACGCAGGTAAGATTGCAAGCGCGCTAAAGTATTCAGAGGTCTCCAGTTTGAACAAATCCCTGAACATGCCTACAGGCAGGCTGAAAGCGACGAAGCTCACGCCCTGTGTAAGTACCGAGTAGACGAAGAACAGGTAAACGACGCCACAGAACCCCATGCCCACGAAAAGTACTGCGACCTGCGAGTTAAAAAACGCTGATAGTAATGCCATCATGGCGATGTACGGCAGTGCGTACAGTAATGCCGCAAAATATGTTTGCAGCGCGTAAGGAAGGATCGCTGAGACTGAAAAACCATCATTCCTGATTGAAAGAATCACGCTGATGATGCTGACGAGTAAGTATGCCAACACCACGAAGCAGATTGCCGACAGGAATTGTCCAAGGAAAATCTCTATACGCCTGCAACGGGTCGCAAGGAAACGATAAAACCCCACTCTCATATCCCCGCAAAACTGCCCGTAGGAAGCGAGCACCATGAAAAAAGGCGTGGTAATGACCAGCAGCATGTGTGGCAGGGAGATACTGATGGGGTGATTGATAAACAAATTCACTACCGTGTCGTATCCATAAATTTTCATCAGCCCCTCGGTTTCACTGGAAGTGAACTTGCCGATGAGATCTTCATCACCCACGAGGTAATAGAAGGTGATGAACCAGAAAAGCGCAAAGGGAACGAGAAACACCCATCCTCTTAACCTGGCAAGGGTGTACATGAGATCAAAACGCAATAGGATGGCAATATTTCGCCAGTTCATTCTGACAGTTAGTTCCTTGTTATGGGATTTAGACGCCTTGGCTGGCCTTGTTAACGCACTAATATACAAGTACGCGGTGTGATTACAAGGTCAGGAGTCCAGCTCGTTCTTAAGCCTGTAAAGGGCCTGCAGGGCTTCCCGGGGGGTCATGTTGTCAGGGTCAAGCGCCTGTATTGTCTCTTTCAGGGGGTCTGCCGCAGTAAACAGGTCCTTTTGAACATCACTTGGCGCTGTCCATCCTTCTTCATTTTCCATTTCCTCGAGCCGCAGCTTTGCATGCCTGATAATCTCTGCAGGAATACCGGCCAGTTGGGCAACCTGGATACCGTAGCTGCGACTTGCCGGGCCATCTTTTAATGCATGCATAAACACCACCTGCTCTCCATGTTCTACGGCATCAAGGTGCACGTTGACCGCAGCTTCGCATATTTCCGGCAGCGCAGTTAATTCAAAATAATGCGTTGCAAACAGCGTCAGTGACTGTACCTTGCTGGCAAGGTAATGTGCGCAGGCCCATGCCAGCGCAAGACCGTCATAGGTGCTGGTTCCCCGGCCAATTTCGTCCATCAGCACCAGCGAGTTCTCGGTGGCATTATTGACGATATTTGCGGTCTCGGTCATTTCCACCATGAATGTTGAGCGTCCGCCGGCGAGGTCATCACCGGCGCCGATGCGGGTAAAAATTCGATCGATGGGGCCGATGACTGCAGACTTTGCCGGAACAAAACTTCCCACGTGCGCCATTAATACAATCAGTGCGACCTGGCGCATATAGGTAGATTTACCGCCCATGTTTGGACCCGTGATGATGAGCATTCGTTGCAGCTTATGCATGTCAGTATCATTGGCAATAAAGTGCTGTGACTGTACCTGCTCAACAACCGGGTGCCGCCCGCCGCTAATCTTGATGCCGGGCTGGTGGCTCAGTTCAGGCGCATTTAGATCGAGTGTTTCTGCACGTTCGGCAAAGCAGGCCAGTACATCGATCTCTGCGATGGCATTGGCAGCATCCTGCAATGCAGAGAGTTCAGCGCAAAGGTTCTCGAGGATTTCCTCGTAAAGGTATTTCTCTCGCGCCAGGGCCTTTGCCTGGGCACTGAGCACCCGGTCTTCGTGCTTTTTCAGCTCCTCGGTGATAAATCGCTCACTTGACTTCAGGGTCTGGCGCCGATGGTAGCTGGTTGGCACAACATCACTGTGCTGTCGGCTTATTTCAATGTAATAACCGTGCACGCGGTTGTAGCCGACCTTCAGGTTTGCGATGCCCGTGTTCTGCTTTTCCCTGTCCTCCAGCTGCTGGAGAAAATCGTTGGCATCGTTACTGAGCGAATTTAATTCATCAAGCTCAGCGTCAAATCCCGTGGCTATCACGCCACCGTCACGAATAGTCAATGGCGGCGCTTCAACCACTGCATTCCGGAGAAAATCCGTCAGTTCGGGGAAGTCCCCAAGTTTTTCCAGCAACTGCCTGATTAAAGGAGAGTCAATTTCACCAAGGCGATCGCGCAGCCCCGGGATTTCCTCGAGCGAGGCCCGCAGCTGTACCAGGTCCCGGGGCCTGGCAGATTTACAGGAAATACGGGTGAGAATACGTTCCATGTCACAAACGGGACGCAGGCAGTTTTGAACCTCGATAAAATTTCGGTTGTGTAACAGGCTTTGCACCGCGTTGTGCTTGTGACGAAGCTCGTCAATGTCCCTGGTTGGTCTTTGAATTTTACGGCGCAGGAGGCGACTACCCATGGTGGTAACGGTACTGTCCATGACCTGCAACAGGCAGTGTTCACGTGCACCGCTGAGGTTCTGGGTGAGTTCAAGGTTCTTCTGGCTGATGCCGTCTAGAATGACGTACTCGTTTCCCTGCTCAAGCTGAAGTGCTTGCAGGTGCGACATCACCTGTCGCTGGGTGTGCTCCACATACATCAGCACGGCGCCGGCCGCTGCTATGGCCGGCCCGAGTTTCTCGCAGCCAAAGCCTGAGAGATCGCGTACGCGGTAATATTCACAAAGTTTCCTGTGGGCTGCCTTTCGCTCAAAGTGCCACGCAGGCTGGCTGGTCAATCCGGTTTTGCGGCGATCAACGACCCTGTCCAGCGGACTGTCCTCGCACAGCAGCACCTCGGCCGGACCAATCCTGTTGAGTTCACTATCAAGGTCAGCGACATCGCTCAATTCCATGACGCTGAAGCGTCCGCTACTCAGGTCCAGGCTGGCCAGCCCGATTTGCTCACCTTCGGTATGTAATCCCAGCAGTATGTTGTCACTACGCTCATCCAGCAGGGCTTCATCTATCACCGTACCAGGCGTCACTATACGCGCGATTTCCCGCTCTACCGGGCCCTTGCTGGTGGCCGGGTCGCCCACCTGCTCGCAGATGGCCACGGACTCTCCCAGCCTGACCAGCCTGGCAAGGTAGCCGTCCACGGCGTGGTAGGGCACACCCGCCATGGGAATAGGATCGCCAGCGGACTTGCCCCTTTTTGTCAGTGCAATATCCAGCAGCCGGGCGGCTTTTTTTGCATCCTCGTAGAAGAGTTCGTAGAAGTCCCCCATGCGGAAAAACAGCAGCATATCGGGATACTCGGCCTTGAAGCCGAGGTATTGTTGCATGACGGGAGTGTGGTTTTCCTTGCTGGACAGGGTAGCTGGGGGCATGCCCTGTATTTTAAAGAAACCTGCCTGACTTTGCTATGGTGCGCAGGTGCCAGAAATCTCGCATTGTACAGCTGGTGACTGCATGCGCATGATGGCCTGGGAATAGAGTGTGATACTTCGGCGGCCATTATTTCCCGCGGTGGTGATGCAACTCTGTGAAAACGGGTCGCTTGGGGGCCCAAAAAAGCCCGGTGGAGTGGCATTGGGATCGCGCCAGTACTGGCCACGGTTTACCTCGGCGGGTGGCGCGTTGCCGGGGCCGTAGCGTTGCATTGCCCATATCATTCGGTTAATGAAGGGAATCACCAGTTCGTAACAATAGCCAACATGGATTTTCAGGAGATTGGCATCCTGGATCGATTGTCCGCCACCGCCCGATGCCACTACCTGTGGATCCCGGTACATGAGGTTGTCATTGGGGATTTGCGTTACCGTCCGCATCGTTCCATTTCCGTCCACGTCATGGTAGCCGCTGACACCAAAATTACTGAATGAGGCTGCGTTGGGGTTGATTACCGAGATCTGTGCGAATCCATCAGCGATTTGTTGCTGTACCACGCGTCGACCGCATATCACCGTATTGGAGTCAAAATTATTTATATTCGCATCCAGTACACCACGCAATCCGGCAGCCCCCTGGGTTATTTTTTGTGTGCCGACCCGGGCCTGGCGCGCTGAATCGCTGACTGAAAACGAAGAAACACAGTTGCCACCTGAATCCATACTCAGGTAGCTGCTGGTGTACATGGGCGCCATGTTACTGGCAAAGGATAATTCCATTTCTGACATGCTGGCATTATTTATCGTGCCGGCACGAACGGCCTGGAATGTTGCATAGTTCAGTGTGACTTTTGCCCGGTAAATAAGGCCAAACTGGACTATGGCCAGGATTAGCATAAGCATAACCGGCAGGATGATGACAAACTCGACCATCGCCTGTGCTGATTGCCTGGTCTGAAAAGCTCGCTTAATCTGCCCTGTGTTTTTCATGCCTGGATTATTTGATAACTGTGCGATGTCGGTGTCATTCTGAC
>CAZXDV010000139.1:0-7989 GCA_964639535.1 uncultured Enterobacteriaceae bacterium
GGCATGATTGCCGCTACACTGGTTTTTGTAAATGCAGGTACGCAATTGGCAAAGATAGAAGAAGCAGGAGATATACTGTCTCCAGAGCTTGTTGCGTCGTTTGTCCTACTTGGCCTGTTTCCCCTGATTACCAAGAAAATTCTCGATTTTGTTCGCGAGCGAAAGCTGGCCGCCGTGGAAGGCGGCAACGATGGAGTCTGAAAAACCCGGGAAGTTTGACCGCAACCTGGTTGTTATCGGGGCCGGCTCTGCCGGACTTGTATCTGCATATATCGCGGCAGCTGTGAGGGCAAAGGTCACGCTTATTGAAAAGCACAGGATGGGTGGCGATTGCCTTAACACCGGCTGTGTCCCTTCAAAAGCGCTGATCCGCTCGGCGAAAGTCGCTGCCCAGGCACGGCGAGCCAGCGAACTGGGTTTCAAAAACATCCACGTCGAGTTTGATTTTGCTGACATCATGGACAGGGTACATCGGGTGATCAGTACCATAGAGCCCCATGACTCCGTGGAACGTTACACATCACTGGGCGTTGAATGCGTCGAGGGCGAAGCTCGCATCACGTCGCCCTGGACTGTCGAAGTAAACGGACAAACACTAACTACCCGCAATATCATCATCGCCACCGGGGCTCGACCCTTCGTGCCTCCCATCCCCGGTATTGAGGACATGGATTACCTGACTTCCGATACCGTGTGGAACTTGAGGGAGTTACCAAGACGCCTGGTGGTCCTGGGCGGCGGTCCTATCGGTTCAGAACTGGCCCAGGCATTTGCGCGCCTCGGTAGCAAGGTCAGCCAGGTGGAAATGTTGCCGCGTATCCTGGTACGCGAAGATCCCGAAGTCTCGGAAATTGTCAGCGATAGTTTCAAAAATGATGGCATTAATGTGCTCACATCCCACAAGGCCCTGTCATTTAGAAAACAGGCAGGTCAGAAGCTGCTTGTTTGTGAGCACGAAGGCAAGGAAGTCGAAATAGAGTTTGACCAGCTACTGGTTGCTGTCGGCCGCAAGCCAAACGTAGAAGGCTTTGGTCTTGAAGAACTGGGCATAGCGCTGGATCAAGCAGGTACTGTTACGACCAACGAATACCTGCAAACCCTGCATGAAAACATTTTTGCCTGTGGAGACGTAGCAGGACCCTACCAGTTTACCCATACCGCTGCGCACCAGGCCTGGTATGCGGCGGTAAATGCCATGTTTGGCCGCTTCAGGAAATTCAGGGTGGATTACTCGGTCATTCCCTGGGCTACGTTTACCGAGCCCGAGGTTGCGCGGGTTGGGCTGAATGAAACTGAGGCGAAGGAGAAAGGTATTGCTTACGAAGTGAGTCACTATGGCATTGATGATCTTGACAGGGCCATCGCTGATGAAGAGGCCAGGGGCTTCGTAAAAGTGCTAACTGTGCCCGGCAAGGATAAAATCCTCGGGGCAACCATCGTTGGCGATCACGCAGGTGAACTGATCACCGAGTACATCATGGCCATGAAACATGGCCTTGGTATGAACAAGATACTGGGCACAATCCACATATACCCTACCCTGTCCGAGGCAAACAAGTTCACTGCGGGCGTTTGGAAAAAAGCCCATGCACCGGAAAAACTCCTGAACCTGGTGGAATGGTTTCACAAGTTCCAGCGTGGCGGCTAGAACCGGTCAGTCTCTATCCACGGGATCCTGGTGTATAAGAATATCTGCCGTGGGAAACCTTGTTCGCAGGCTGGATTCAACTTCACTGGCGATAGCATGTGCCTGGCCGAGACTTATCGAGCCATCAATATCGAGGTGAAGCTGGATAAAAACATCCGTACCGGAGGTGCGCGTGCGAAGATCGTGGTAACCGGCTATGGCAGTTTGCGATTCAAGAAGATCAATTATTACTTGCCGCTGTTCCGGCAGTAGCTCGCGGTCCATTAGCTGGTCGAGGGATTGTTTTATGATTTTCCAGGCACTTGACACGATATAAAGGGCGATAAGCAGGGCAATAACCGGATCTGCCAGTTCCCAGCCAACATAGGTCGTCAATAGCAAAGCGATTATCACGCCTGTATTCAGGGCTATGTCACTGAAATAATGGATTGAATCAGCCTTGATGGCGACTGAACCGGTTTTCCTGGCCACGTATGACTGGTAGGTAACCAATGCTATGGTGGCAACAAGAGAAAACAACATCACCAGTAAGCCGATTTCACCCTGCACAACGACTTTCGGATTGACGATACGGTTGATACTTTCCAGCACCAGGAATATGGATGAGCCCGTAATGAAAGCTGCCTGGCCGAGCCCTGCCAGGGGTTCCGCCTTGCCATGACCAAAGCGATGTTCGTCGTCGGCGGGTACCAGTGACTGGCGGACTGCAAATAAATTGAGAATGGATGCCAGGCAATCCAGTAGTGAGTCAACCAGGCTGGAGAGAAGGGCTACAGAACCAGTGACCAGGAATGCCAGGATCTTGAAAATGATAAGACACAGCGCCACTGCAACCGAGGCATAAGTGGCACGGCGCATCAGGATTGCATGCTCTTCTCGATTTTCCATTGTGACGGATTGATTAACGATTCGATAAAGATACGCTTTCAAAGTAAACTAAACAAATTATAGTAACCCCATTTTTTATTGGTAAATTTAAACCATGGCAGATTTTGATTTTGACTTGTTTGTAATTGGTGCCGGTTCCGGAGGAGTGCGCTGTGCGCGCATGTCGGCAGGCTTTGGTGCACGTGTAGGTATCGCCGAAGATCGCTACATGGGCGGCACCTGCGTCAATGTCGGCTGCGTACCGAAGAAATTATTCGTCTACGCTTCCCATTTCAGCGAGGACATGCACAATGCCAGCGGTCTTGGCTGGACTGTGAACCAGGCTAATTTTGACTGGCCCACCCTGCTGTCGAACAAGAACAACGAGATTTCCAGGCTTAACGGTATCTACAAGGGATTGCTGGATAACACCGGCTGTACACTTTACGAGGACCGAGCCAGCGTGGTCGATGCTCACACCGTCAGCGTCGGTGAAAAAACCGTCACTGCCGAGCGCATCCTGGTGGCAACAGGTGGCTGGCCAAGCATTCCCGATATTCCGGGCAAGGAACACATCATCAGCTCCAACGAGGTATTCTTCCTCGATAAACTGCCCAGCAAAGTCGTCATAGTTGGCGGCGGTTATATCGCCGTGGAATTTGCCGGAATTTTTCATGGTCTCGGTGTCGATACCACCCTGCTCTACCGCGGCCCCCTGTTCCTGCGTGGCTTTGATGATGATCTTCGCCAGCAGTTGGCCGAAGAAATGCAGGCCAAGGGTATTAATGTGCTATTTAATACAAACATCGATGCCATTGAGAAACAGGGCGATGAACTCCATGCGAGTTTGACTTCGGGTGAGAAACTAAGCGGAGACCTGGTGATGTACGCCACCGGGCGCCATCCCAACACCATCGATATTGGTCTTGAAGAGGCAGGTGTAAACCTTGATAGCAAGGGTGCAATTATTGTCAACGAAGAATACCAGAGCTCAGTGGAATCTATTTATGCCATTGGAGATGTCACCGACCGGGTTAACCTGACACCTGTTGCCACTGCCGAAGGCACGGTACTGGCGCGTCGATTATTTGATGGGCAAAAAGGAAGCGTGGATTATGAAAATATTCCAAGCTGCGTGTTCAGTCAACCAAACCTCGGCACCGTGGGATTAACTGAAGCCGAAGCGCGTGAAGCATACGAAGACATCGAGGTCTATAAATCGAAATTTACCCCGATGAAGTTTTCCCTTTCGGACATTAGCGAGAAAACCTTACTCAAACTCATCGTGGATAAAAAGACGGACCGGGTCATCGGTGCACACATGCTCGGACCCGACGCAGGAGAAATAATCCAGGGGATTGGTATTGCCATAAAAGCGGGCGCCACCAAGAAACACTTTGATACAACAATTGGTATTCACCCCACCACTGCGGAAGAATTTGTGACAATGCGAACACCCGCTTGAGCCCGGCGGATTGAATTCCGCTCTGCCTTCGGTCGCGCCGAGAAGCGTTACAGGGAAGTGCCGCTTAGGAATCTCACGGACGAAATTTATTCGACCTTCCTAGTTCTCGTAAGCCGGGATCGGCACACCCTTTTCAATAAGCAGGTTACGTACTGCCTGCACCACGGGAAATATCTCCTGGTTCCAGTCTTCTCCCTGGGCATCAAAGGCCGCCTGCTCCATCTCCACGACCCATCGGTCCTCTGCAAAAATACCGTTGGTAAAGTAAATGATGAAAGGCCAGGCAATATCCAGTAGCAGGGGAACGTCGGGGCGCCTGACATTGATTAAACCAAAGGTATGATTAATACGCTGTTCTGCATCCACCGGGACATAGGTGATCCACAGGTCCAGGGCCGGGTGATCAGCACCCGCGGTCCAGAACTTCAGTACCTGGTAGGGATAACAGGTGGTTACCGTCATCAGGTCTTTAGGTTTTTCTTCGGTGGCTTCACCACGTTTCCCCAGCATCACCTTCTCACCCATGGGCTGCTTACCTTCACGACTGAAGGTGTAATCCACTTCGACCGAATCTTCATTCTCACGCAGACCCAGGAAGGTGGTTTTGATCTTGGACATGATCCGGCGATGCAGGAACTGGTGGTTCATATCCATCAGGTTTTCATGCAGGAAGGAATAGTGGCAGCCAACCTTGTCATCCAGTACGCGGGTCTTGTACTTAGGATCGTGCCATGCGGGTACATCGGGGAATGGCACGGTCTCCGCCTTGCTGGCCTCACCTGGAAAGATAAAAACAAAACCGTAATCCTCACGACAGGGATAGTGACGTACTCCACGGGGAATGGCTTCTGCCTTGCCCACGTAGGGAATATTCACGCACTTACCTTCACAATCGTATACCCAGCCGTGGTAGCAGCATTGTATGTTTTCGCCATCCACTACGCCCTGGGAAAGTGGTACCTGCCTGTGCGCACAGCGGTCCTCTAGGGCAAAGATCCTGCCACTCTCAGAGCGGACGATGACCACCGGCTCGCCGGCGAAGGTCACGCCCACCGCCTTGCCCGGTTTTACCCTGTGGGAGCTGATTATGGGATACCAGTAATCGGGATGCGCACCGGTCTTGCGCAAGTCCGGCTGTTTTTCCTGTGCTTCGCCGGAAATCGGCACCTCAATTTTTGCTGACATACTGAACTGACACCTGTGCTTGGCTAATGGCAGCGCATAATAGCAAATAAAGTCCCGAAAAACCGCCTCAATTACCTGTTTTTAGTCCAATTTTCGTTAATTTGGATAAGCTTCGGAAATGGGTTAAGGTTTGCCTCTTTTCACCACAGCGCCACACAACACCGGGAGCATAAAGGCTTGAGTAAAAACAAGGAAAAATACAGCCGAGGGCGTTCTCTGGACCTTGTATACGTATTCCTTCGCTACTTCTTTGAAACCGAGTACCTTCATTTTGGTTATTGGAAACCGGACATGGAACTCAAGTTTTCAAACCTCAAAGAAGCCCAGCACAACTACATTGAGGAGCTTTTCAGGCTCATCCCGGATGATGTTAGAACCATCCTCGACGTTGGCTGTGGCTCAGGTGAAATGTCCAGGCAGTTGGTGCAGATGGGCTACGAGGTGGAAGCACTCTGCCCACCCAGTATCATGAGTGAAAACGCAGGACGTAAACTGGCTGGCAAGGCGACGCTGCATGAGTGCAAGTTCGAAGAACTCGATATCGACAGGAAATATGACCTGGTCATCTTTTCCGAGAGCATCCAGTTTATTCAGATTAAGGATGCATTTGAGCAATGCAAGCGCTATGGAGACAAGTACATCCTTATCGCTGATCTGTTTAAACACGATATGCCCGAGAAAGGGCCTATCGGTGGCGGCAAGCCCTATTCAGAATTAAACAGGCAAAGAGACGAATTCGGTTTCAGGGAAATAGAAAATGTCGATGTTACGGGCTATGTGGCAAGACACTTTGACCTTGAGCGAGATGCCATTCAAAACTTTATCAAGCCCATGGTTGATGTTTTCAAACGTATCATCGCCATCAAGAATTCCTTCCTGGTCAGGCTGGGTCTGCTTGCGTACCGCAAGAACCTGCAAAAGATGAAGAGCCGCTACCTGGATAGCACCGACCGCAACAGTGAATCCTTCAAGAAATACAAGACTTACCGTTTTATCCTGCTTGGGATCACCTAGTCATGGGGGTATGCCTGTTTTGATCGCACCCTGTAAAAACGATGTTTGAATTTCAGCCCACGCTTCAAGGCAAGCTGGTCACTATTCGACCAGTAGCGAAAAACGATTGGGAACAGATGTACCAGGCTGCATCTGACCCTGCCGTGTGGGCACTTCATCCGGCAAACGACCGTTATAAAGAAGAGGTATTTCGCAGTTACTTTGATGGTGCACTGGAAAGCGGGTCAGCCTTTTCGATCATTGATAAAGCCTCGGGAAAGATATGTGGCTCAAGCCGCTACCACGGTCTTGACCTTAACTTAAGCGAAATCGAAATTGGCTGGACCTTTCTCGGTACTGACTACTGGGGTGGTACATACAATGCAGAGGTGAAAGCGTTAATGCTGAATCACGCCTTTCAATACGTTGATACTGTCATCTTCTGGATCGGTGAAACCAATGCAAGGTCTAGAAAAGCCGTTGAAAAAATAGGCGCTTCCCTTCGCGAAGGTATACAAACACGTGAAATAGGCGGCGACAGTCCGCACGTGGTTTATGAAATAAAGAAAGAAAACTGGGAATCCCGGTGAACACAGTCGAGGATACTCACACCCTGAAGCGTAGCATAGGCTTCTCTCTTCTCACCCTGTACGGACTGGGGACTATCCTTGGTGCCGGTATTTACGTGCTGGTGGGCAAGGTGGCCATCTATGCCGGGCTCTTTGCTCCCATCGCATTCCTGCTCGCGGCACTCCTGGCTGGACTCAGTGGCTACAGCTACGCCGCGCTCAGCTCACGCTACCCCAGGAGCGCCGGTGAAGCAGTTTACATCCAGGCAGCCTTTGAAATTCGTATCCTCTCGACAATCGTAGGCTGGATGGTCATCCTTACCGGGGTTGTCAGCGCGGCCACCATTTCCAACGGTTTCGTAGGCTATCTCCAGGTCTTTGTGAATATCACTGATTTCTGGGCAATCACCCTGTTAATTATTTCTATGACCCTGCTCGCGGTCTGGGGCGTGACGGAGTCAGTCATTGCCACCGCCGTAACCACGGTGATGGGAATCATTGGCCTGCTACTTATCCTTGCGTTTAGTACACCGGCATTTCTTACACTACCTGGACGCATTGCTGAAATAACCCCACCTCTGCTGGACGGTGGTGCCTGGTTTGGAATATTACTGGGCGCCTTCCTGGCATTTTATGCCTTCATTGGCTTTGAAGACATGGTCAACATGGCCGAAGAAGTCAAGGAACCTGAGCACACCCTGCCCAGGGCTATCATAGCTGCCATCATAATTAGCAGCCTGTTTTATTACTTAATCGCCCTCGCTGCAATATTACAGTTGCCACTTGCCGAACTATCCGCCAGCAAGGCACCAATGGCCGATATCATGAACAAGCATAGCCGGGAAGCCGCGTGGTTCATCAGCCTCATTAGCCTTGCGGCTGTTGTTAATGGAGCCCTGGTACAGATCATAATGGGTGCCCGCGTGCTTTACGGAATGGGTAAGCAATCCCTCGCACCCGCATGGCTGGCAACAGTGCATCCTCGCTTCAAGACGCCGTACATTGCCACGCTGATTATCGGCTTTGTAGTCTGGCTGCTGGCTACGAGCCTTGACCTGACTACGCTGGCTAAAACCACCAGCTTCATTATCCTGCTGGTATTCCTGCTAGTGAACGTGGCGCTTCTTAAAATTGTACGAAAAGAAGGCACAGCCCCGGAAAAAGCCATGCATGTCAACATCCTGGTCCCCATGCTGGGTGCTTTAATGTGCCTGGTTTTCCTGGGTGTCCAGGTTTACCAGGTGATGCTTGGAGGCGGCTCA
>CAZXDV010000140.1:0-7973 GCA_964639535.1 uncultured Enterobacteriaceae bacterium
CTCCGGAAAGAATTCCAGCACCTACAGCCAAACCGTGGCATGGGTTCGAAATAAGAAAACCTTACCGCTGTTCCAGCTATACCCGGAAAATTATTTTCATCGATTCGTCGACCTGTTCAACAAGAAAGACATCGACATAGAACAACGCCCTGATTTTTCCAGGATGTACGTGCTGAAGAGTGAACACCACGGCGGTATCACTGAGGGAAGTCCGATTGAAGAGGTGCGCATGTTGTTCTCTCACCTGGTCACCGACTATTTTGAAACTCACAGGGGCCTTCATATTGAGTGCACCCCCTCGGGCATGCTGATTTATTTTAAAAACAGGCGACTTAAGCCGGACGATATTCCCCGTTTCTACCAGCAGGCCCGCAACATCTATTCCCTGTTTAATGCAGGCCACACCATCAGCGATCACAATGCCGCGGTGAAATTACAGTCTCGCACCGGCAGAACCGTGCTCCTCGCAAGCGTCATGGTGATGGCGCCGGTGATCTTTATGCTATCCCTCAATGATCGAAAATTTCTAAATTTTGATTCCTGGGGACAAAACAGGGAATCACTATTCATGCAGGGGTGGCGGGCTTTTGAACAGGAAAATTATGTAAAGGCGGTAAGACTCTATTCAGAACACCTGGATTCTAACCCCGGTGACGCACAGGCCTATTTCTACCGGGGGCTCGCCTACGGCAAGCAGCTTGACTATGAAAAGGCCCTCAGCAACTACCAGTCGTCAGTAAAACTGGACCCGGATTTTTTCGATGCCTACCTGCATATTGATTATTTACTGGCCAGGGAAAAACGTTTCCCTGAGATAGTAGATTACTGGACCAGCTATATTGAAAAAGGCGGCAAGGACCCACGCGCCTATCTTGAAAGGGGCGGCGCCTATCTCCATGGTGGGAACCAGGCAGCAGCCCTTGCAGATGCGCGCTATGCCTGCGACCAGGATGTGAAAAAAGCCTGTGATGTTTTGCAAAGGTTCTGAATAGAACCCTGGCGCTACCGGGCTAGTAAAAACGCTGCCCGGGATCCAGGGCCTGTTTCAACCTGCCCTGTAGCTCGTTCAAGCCACGGTTACTGTTGGTAAAAATAAGTAACTCGGGATGATTTGTATCCTGATGGGTCAGGCCAAAGCCTTCTGCATCAGCCTTGCTGATCATTTCACCAAGGCACTCTCCCGCATCCTGTAGCTGGTCGCCATCAAACAGCAGGTGGCTGCGGCGTATGATAGAACGCCAGCCCGCTATACATTCACCCAGGTCATCAAAACCATGTTTCGCCAGCGTGTCGGCAATGATGGAATTAAGTTTCAATACTTCTTCACCTTCCGGCGGGCAGGCAAAGCCCAGGTCACAGCGATACTCACCGCTCCACTTGTTAAGCTCATTAAATCCGCTGGACGGTTCGCCACGCATCAGGCCTTCGCGGGCACGCCACACGGGATCGTCCGTGCGATCTTCCCGGGTAAAAAGGCGTGAGCCCTCGATAGATGCCAGTGCCTCGCTCACCATGGGCCAGAGCACGTCAACGTTGTCCGGCGTGTTGTACAGGGCGCCGTAAACATTCCATTCACCCAGGTCGGTATCACTCTTTAGCCTGTCTCCATCTACCGCGTTTTCCACCAGGTAGTCCGTCCTTGATTTAAAGGGAGCGGCATCAAGCAGGGTGTTACTGATCACAACAGAGTTGGGAACAATCACGTTTATTTTTAAGTCGCGCAATATTTCAACCGCCGGGGCAATGTCGTTCTTTCCTGCCAGTGTCAGCATAAAAGGTCGATAGGCGGGCGGCGCAGGCATAAGCCAGACACCTATCTTCGTGACGATACCCAGGTTGGACTGGGTAAAAAGGCCATCGACGTAGGGACCGTATGCATACTTTGCCAGCTGCCAGGTGTTGGCACCGGGCAGCGCTCCCATACCAAGACGGACCAGTTCGCCATTGGCCAGCATCACCTCGGTACCACATTGCATCATGACGTGGTCGCCATAGGGCGTGTAGCCAAACTCGTGTGCAGCGATACTCGCGGCAACAGAATTCATGGCATTCCTGTCCGGGTCAATCCACAGGCCCGTGTTATTGTCCTGCAGGTGCTGGTAAAGCTGCTGGTAAGTCACACCCGGTTCTACCAGGGCATAGGCGGCTTTTTCGTTGACCTCGATAACCTGGTTCATCCTTTCAAGATCTACCACAACAACATTATCGAGACGCTGTGAACCAGCAAGACCGAAGCCGTGAACATGTAATCCGAAATTGGCCTTACCGGCTTCCACCACCAGGGCGCGTAATTCTTCGATTGACCCGGGCCGGGTTACACCGAGGATCTTTTCACCGTAGCGCTGGCGATACTTGCCATCGGCCGGGTTGTCTTCAATCCTTGGTACGTTTTCTTCTAACTTGATCATTTATCTTTCTCGTCGACGGCCGACACTCATGATTCTTCATTAGCGGGTGGAATATTATGGGGAAAATTATCCCTGTTATCCGGGTCCACGCGGAACCAGGCTTCACGTTTATCATGATCGATTGATTCGGCATCTTCGCTATCGCGCCAGGTGAAGGAGCAACGCTGACAATAATAAACCGTCCACAGCAGCTTGCCCTTCTCCTTGCCCTCGTGCTCCTTGCGCAGGTGTTGTTTTCCTGACTGGCAGCGTGGGCAGATCATTTTCCAACCTCCGCCTGCAGCTTTTGCACCATCCTGGCCAGCTCATCAATCTCCGCACCCGCAGGTGGCATAACCAGCTTGGAGTCCGCGCCAACCGGGTCTGGCTCCATGAAGCTGGTCGCGTCAATAATAAGGCGATGGCCCTTACCCGGGACCTCGGCAGCGGGGTCAACAACTACCATGGGCATATTGGGGATCACGTGTATGTCGTTGGCCCGCGTGCGGGTGGAGAGTGCCCACATCACTTCGTTGAGATCAAAAGGGTCAACGTATTCGTCCACCATGATGAGGTTTTTCAGGTACAGCAATCCATGGGGCGTGCCCAGGGCTCGCAAGGCCACCGACTTGGCAAAACCGGCGTAGCGATTTTTTACCGAGATGATGCCAGTGAGGCCGTGCTGGTACAGCGCATTCACCGCTTCCACCTCGGGAAAATCTTTCTTTAGTTCGGAGTAAACAGGCGCAGAGGTGTTGAGACCGATGAGGGTGTCGTGCTCGGTCCAGCCTCGACCGATGTAGATGTTTTCAAAAATGGGATCGTTCCGGTGCGAGATGCCGGTTATTTTAAACATGGGAACCTGGCGAACGCCGCTATAGCTTCCGGGGAATTCGCCAAAGGGCCCTTCAAGAGCTCGTTCATTATTTATTAGCTCAGCTTCGATCACCACTTCAGCACCTGCCTGGATATCAAGCCCGTTTGCAGACTTCGTCAACTGCATGGGGCTGCCCATCATCTGCGAAGCGTAGGCATATTCCGATTCCTCGTATCCGACCGGAGTCGCGGCAAACATGGCCATGGCCGGATGGTTTCCAATCATCACCGCTATCTTTAACTTCAAGTCATTGGCCTCGGCGCTGCGGATCTGTCGCGCCATGTCATGGGAAGACACGGCCAGGAGACTGAACCTGTCCGGCCCGTGAACCTGGATACGATAGATTCCCACATTTTGCTTTTCAAAATTATCCGGGTCTTCCGGATCGCGACTCACGATGTTTGCCTTGGCGATATAAAAACCGCCGTCATAGGCATTCACGCGGTATAGAGGCAGCAGGTCATAAAGATTGAAATCACTCTCAATGCGGTTTTCGTTGACCGGCGCGTCTTCCGGCTCAACATGTTCCAGCAGGGGCTTATCCGAGCCCCAGCGTTGAATTAATTCGTAGAACAGTTCCTTGATGCTGGTTCCCCTGGGGTAACCAAGCAGCAGGGCGATGTTGGTAAAGCTGCCGTGTACACCCAGCACCATTTTTTTGCCTTCGTAGCCGCGAATCTTATCGAACATGATGGCTGGTGCACCCATGGAATCACGACCCGAGGCCACCGCGACCTTCCTGATGTCGGGCTCCGGCATCACCACTTCCGGCCATCGAATGAACTGGCCGTTTTCTTCCAGCAGCTCAAGAAAATCACGCAGGCAATGAATCCGCTTTGCCACCGCTTTCGCGTTTTCAGAAATCCTTGCCATGGCTAGCCCTTTGTCCCCTTGTCACCAAGGTAGCGTGCCAGGGCATCCAGTTCACTGTCATTGATCTCAGACGGTCGAAACGGCGGCATCAGCATGATGCCCTGTCTTACGATTGTCTTGACGTACTCCTGGTTGAGATCGTCGCGTTCAACCAGCACTGACTTATCCTCGCCAAGGCGAATTGCCAGGCGCATTGTGCCTGCATGACCGGGGCCGGCATCATGGCAGGAAGCGCAATAGGATTCGTAGACAAGCTTGCCATCTTCCTTGCTCAGTTGTGGCACAGGCTGCACCTGCTCTTCCGCCCTGTCAGAGCAGGCAGTCACAGCAACGCTGATTAACAGGAGCAGGACGAAGCGCGCTTTCATCAGGATTTTTCCTGCCTGTAGCTTTCAGGCCAGATACCCTGCTTGCCGGGAGAAAGAATACCCAGCGGGTCCAGCGTGTCCTTGATGCGGTGATGCATTTTCCAAAGCGCACCGTCGTTCCAGTTATAGGTCGCCGCGATCTGATCCATGAAATCCACGTGGGCGCGGTATTCTCCATAACCGTGTTTTGCATGATCCTCAATGAGCAGGGCAAAACACTCGTTTGCACGCTGGCGTTCTTCTTCGCTGGTACGATCAAATACCAGCATGAAAACATCCAGCAGCTCACGCCAGCCAACCAGGAATTCCCCGATGTAATCAAAGCCGTACTCGTTGGCGCGATCGCGGATCATGGTGAACTGCCGCATGGCATCTTCGCCGGTCACCGGTGAACGGGGAACAAAATCGATATGTGCACCACTACCCACCCAGTTCATGACACTGTACTCGGTCATACTGGGTACGCCGCGCATGAGCTTGGCACGGTAATCCCAGGCGGCATCGTTGGGCCGGTCCCCTTCAAAGTAAAACTTTGCGCCGGGAACACTGCCCAGTGCCTCTTCAAGGACCTTCCAGTTGTTATCCATGATCGGTGGCGGCCCGTACAGGGCGCCGTAAAAATTCCACATGCCGATATCAAGCTCATCGGCAATTTTCTGCCTGGCGCTGGGTGGCGTTGCTCCCTTACCGCTATAGAACTGGGCTTTTGTTGCCCGCGCCGATGCTTCCCAGATCAGTCCCACCGTCACCGCAGCATTGGGGATCAACATGTTCAGTCTTAGTGGCCCTACGATTTCAGTAACCTGTTCAAGATCTTCCTCTTTGGGGAAGGTCACCATGTAAGGCCGGTAGCCAGGGGGTTCCGGCATCAGCCAGACACCGACTTTGGTGATAATGCCAAAATTGGACTGGGTAAAAAGACCTTCAACCCATGGTCCCTTGCCGTACTTGTAGAGGTGCGAAGTCTTGCTGCTTGCCGATGAGCCCATGCCGGTATCCACCACGCTACCGTCAGCCAGCACCACCTGCATGCCACAATTAAACAGCAGGTGATCGCCGTAGGGTGTGTAACCCGCGCCGTGTTCACTGAGGTTACCCAGCACGCTGCCCCAGCCGGGTGCGGCGGGATCGACCCACAGCTTGCTACCGATCTTGCGCAGGTGTCGATGCAGGTCGAAGTAGCTGACACCGGGCTCAACCACGGCATAGCCATGTTTCTCATTCACCTCGATAATGCGATTCATGCGTTTTAAATCAAGCACGAAGTACCCCGCCTTTCTTGGCGCCGGTCCGCCATAGGCGAAATTCTTACCGGTGGAAATCGTCCACAGGGGAATACGGTGATTGCGCGCGACCTGGAGTATTTTCTGAATTTCTTCCACCGATTCCGGTGCAACTGCGGCTGATGGCATGTGCTCTTCATCGGGAGTGGTGGCATACACGTCACGATAAGAACGAAGCTCGTTCACCGTGTCGGTAAATACCCGGTCCTGTCCGATGGCCTCGCGCAGTTCGGCTATGGCCTGCTCAAAGCTTTCTACGGTGAGTGTTGCCGGCAAGGTTCTCTCTGTCATTTGCTATCCCCTGAAAAACATCCAGGACACCAGCTGGCCGCTTGCATCTGCTGGCATTGAATGGCGTGTCTCCATCTCTCGAGCAAGCAGGGGCGCTTCATCATGCCCTGCGAAAAACGGTACGCGACTGATACTCGATACCCAGTCCATGGAGGCGTCGGCCAGGCTGGTCTCAAGGTGATTTAGCAATTCACTCCCTGCCATTACACTGTGATGAAGACGATCCCCGCGATAGCTGTGGACACCGTGAAATTGCAGGATGTAGCCAAACTGCTGTGCATACTGTTCGATCAACATCATGTTGGAGTCCCTGGTCAGGCCATAGGCAAGCTGGAAATCCCGGTTCTCAAATCCGCTGGCAATATGCAGCATCATGGAAGCCGGATCGCTGTCGATCAGGGATACCGGCAGCTTGTCGGCAAATGCGCGGGTGTCACGACAGATATCTTCGGTAACAGCGATGATGCTGGTTGAGCCTGGCTGTCTTGCGATTGCCCTGGATGACAGAAGCGACATGCCCGGCAGTGACAGGGCTGATAGCATGAAAGTTCGCCTGCTCAGCATTGGTTTATTCGTCCAGCTTGAGATGCAGGTGTGAACCGTCGCAAAAGGGCTTTGTCTTTGAATACTTGCACCCGCAGAGCGCCACGTGCTCCATTTCCTTGATCTCTATTTCCATTGGCGTGCGCTTGGTGTCCTTGTGTGAGCCATCACAGAAGGGTTGATTCTGCGATTTGCCGCAGGAACACCAGTAGTATTTTCCTGGCTGAAGATTCATCAGGTAGGGCGCCTTGCGACTGCCATCAAGGAATTTTGCATTGACCCAGCCGTCGTTGTAGGGGCTGACCATGTTGAGCTTCAGCTCCATGGTCTTGAAGAACCACTTTCCATCCAGCTTTACACATTCAACATCGTAGGTGCCGCCAATCCAGTGAGCCTCGGCTTCATCGCTTTGTGGATTGGGTACCGTGGCCGATTCCCACAGGTACCAGAACACTTTCGCATACTCTCCACTTTCATCGATATCAATTTGCGGGGATATCATGTAGTGCAGTGACCACCAGATTTTTTCTCCTGCAATACCATGCAGCCCACGGGCAACATGGTCGCGGGTTTCATACTTTCCAAAGCCCTTGCACTCCCAGGTGCCGTCCTCGGTAAAAAGCGGACCGATCACCGTGGGATCATTGCCACGGTCACAACCACGGGCATAGGTCACAATGAGTCGCTGGATCGCCTCGATGTCTTCCAGGTGAGTTAACTTGCTGTTAATACCCTCGAGAAGCTTTTTAATTTCTTCAAGATCATTACTCATGTTCATCACCTTTCTTCGAAAGTGGCTGGATAATTACAATCTAGAATTATTGCATCAGCTCTGCAAATTTTGCCTTGAGAGAATTGACCACGCTCTCCGGCGCCTTGAGAGGCGAACCGGCATTGAATGGTGGTTCCGGGTCGTATTCAATGATGAGCTGGATTTCCTGCGCTACATCATCCCCGTACTCCACGGCCGCCAGCGTCAGTGCCATGTCAATGCCCGAGGAAACGCCGGCCGCGGTAAACACCTTTCCCTGCTGGATCACACGTTGCAGCGTGGGCGTTGCGCCCAGTTCCCTGAGCTGGTCATGCATCATCCAGTGTGTTGTCGCTTCGAGACCCTCAAGTACGCCTGCAGCCCCGAGGATTAATGCGCCTGTACATACGGACGTTGACCACTTTGTTGTCTCATGTGCCTTTCTTATCCAGGCAAGCACTTCTTCATCGGCAGCGACATGGGAGACGTCCGGACCACCCGGGATCAGAAACATATCCGGTGCCGGTACATCAGCCAATGTTTTTTCTGCATTTAACAGGGGAATGCCATTGTCCGTGGTGATAATTCCTGCTTTTTTGG
>CAZXDV010000141.1:0-7938 GCA_964639535.1 uncultured Enterobacteriaceae bacterium
CTCATACTGGCGAGGAACTCAGACTTTACCCTTGACGCTTCGAGGGCCTGGTCACGCGTCTCCGCCAGCTCACGGGTCTGCTCCTTGACCTGCCGTTCAATAACGATATTCCTTTCCTTCAACTCCCTTGACTGTTCGTCCTTCGCCCTTACCAGGGCAATTATCAGGAGAGTAATACCAACTCCGATCAGCAGGGCATTAAATACCAGTTCCTTGTCAACCTCTGACCACCCAAGTTCCTTGCTAACACCAAGTCTTATTGAATATGCAGGAAACTGGGTCATACCCTCCTCTTCCATGGATGCCACGGTCCAGCTTTCATCGGGATTTTTCACCGTCTTGCTGTACAGGGTTTCCCGCGCGCTCAAGTTGGAGGCGTTACTGAACATGGTCAGCGATAGCGTGTTTTTTGCAGCCGTAGTATCAAAAAGCTTTACCGTGTCGACGAGCGCCGCGTGCAGGATCATCTGCCCGCTTCCCGGACCAGCGTCCTGGTGATGCAGGCTTTTAAACATCCAGTATTTTTTCCCAAGCGCCTCATCCCCCCTGCTTGCCAGGGTGAGGATGTCCCTGTTAGCGCGGGCTGTCTTGATTATCTCGGCGTACTTGCCGTCAAACAGGTCCTCCGTGGCAACCGGCAAAAATTCATCCCTGTTGACGAGCTTGCAATCGTCCACTGTCTTTTGTGAAACAGCGTCTTCGGTTGGAATACAGTAGACGGCACTTTCAATAAACTCGTGTTCGTCAAGGAGGGTGCGACTGAAGCGGTAGAACTGTTCGTCAGTGAAACCGGGGTTGGCACCAAAAAATGCGGAGAAACTATTGTTTACGTTGTGAGCGCTCCTGACATTTCGAGATACCGCCTCGCGAAGCGCATAAGATTCAAGGGCGAATTCCTTGATGTTCCGGTCCAGGGCATTTTCCCAGGTGATGGACAGCAGGGTCATGCTGAAAGCAATACCAAGCGCCGCCGTAACGCCGTAGGCAAACCATCGCCCTTTCTGATCCTCCTGGATTTTCGCCATGATACCGGGTGCTCAGTTACTCATAAACGATATCAATACTGTCCATGTACTGGCCCATCTCGGCAATCAGCTCACCAATCCTGGCGGAGTTCCCCTCTTTCGCTGCCATTTCAAGCTGCGCACCCAGCTCTGATAACCCATCAAAACCATATCCACCACCCACGCCCTTGATGCTGTGTCCGATAGACTGCACCTTGGGTATATCCCCGCCGTCCAGCGCCTCGGAAAGCGCAGTGATGTCTTTCTTACGATTTTCCAGGAAGCCGGGAATCAGTTCCTCCAGGTCTTCGTCAACGGTTACCGTGATTCTAGCCTCACTCATAGTTGTCCCCATACGTTTAGATTTTTAGGATGTCGTTGTTTCCTTGTTACTTCGAAAATCCACAGGATTGATATTGTGTTGATTCAACAGCTTGTAAAATTCTGTCCTGTTACGCCCGGCAATCCTTGCAGCATTTGCTACCTGTCCCTGGCTGACCCTGAGTACACTGACCAGGTAATTTCGCTCAAACTCCTGCTTGGCCTCTTTCAGGGTTTGTAATGGCGCCGGTTGATCCTGCAACGCTCGCTGGACCAGGCTGAGGGGAATGGTATCTGTTTTACTCAGCGTGACACAAAGCTCCACCACGTTAATCAATTGCCTGATATTCCCATGCCAGGAGGCGGACAACAGGTAATCCATCGCATCCGGAGCGAAGTGCTTCACAGCTTCCTTGTTTTGCTCTGCTCTTTTCTTGAGGAAATGCGTGGCCAGCAGCGGAATATCTTCCCTTCGTTCAGCCAGCGACGGCATATCGATCGGCACAACTTTCAGGCGATAAAACAGATCTTCGCGGAATTCCCCTTCTTTAACGGCCTTATCAAGATCCTGGTGCGTTGCGGAGATAATCCTGACATCCACCGGATATGACCGGGTAGACCCGACCGGCCTGACTTCGAAATCCTGCAGTACCCTGAGTAACTTGACCTGCAAGGAAAGCGGCATGTCACCGATTTCATCGAGAAATAATGTGCCATTGTTGGCAGCCTGGAACAGGCCCTCATGCCTGGCGTTGGCCCCGGTGAATGCGCCTTTTTCATGGCCAAACAGCTCTGACTCGAGCAATTGTTCAGGGACGGCACCGCAATTTACTGCGATGAAAGGATTATCACGTCGATCTGAAAACTGGTGTATTGCCTTGGCGATAACTTCCTTACCGGTACCGGTAGCACCACTTATAAAAACCGTTACGTTGCTATCACCCACCAGTTCGGCCAGGTCAACAATTTCCGCCATGGCCTTACTACGATAAATCACCTCGACTTCTGCTGAAGGTCGCTGCTGTGCAGAAACAAGCTCTGAAGATATACGCAGCGCTTTCCTGACCTGGCTAAAAAGCTCTTCCTTGTTAATCGGTTTTGTTAAGAATGCCGACGAGCCAAGATGCGTGGCCTTCACCGCGTCGGGTATCTTTGCCTGCCCGCTTAACATGATTACCGGTAGCAGGGGATTATCTTTATGTATGGAAGAGAGTACCTCCATGCCACTCATGCCACCCATGAATAAATCAGTGATCACCAGGTCCGGGTGCACGTTATAAAGCTGGCTCAGCGCCTCTTCACCGGACGAGCAGGTCAATACATCAAATCCTTCCTTGCCCAGCCAGGTCGTCAACAATCCCAGGATATCATCGTCGTCATCGACGACCATGATTCGGTAAGTCTTGTCAGAAACAGTTTCGCTCATAGCTATCGTTCCAATCCCTTATTCTACGGTTACGGACTTGGCGAGGTTTCTCGGCTGGTCAACGTCCGCCCCTTTGAGCACGGCTACGTGGTAGGAAAATAACTGCAGGGGTACTGTGAATACGATTGGCGCTACCAGCTCATCTACAGGTGTCATTTTAATTACTGCTACACCCTCGCTTTCTTCCATATCAGCTTCGGAATCAATGAACACAAACAGCTGTCCGCCCCTCGCCCTGACCTCCTGCAAATTAGATTTTAGTTTTTCCAGTAATTCGTTGTTCGGAGCAACGGCAACGACGGGCATATCATCATCAACGAGGGCCAGTGGCCCATGTTTTAATTCGCCAGCAGGATAGGCCTCGGCATGGATATAGGAAATCTCCTTTAACTTCAGTGCACCTTCCATTGCGACGGGCAGCATCGTGCCCCTGCCAAGGTAAAGCGTGTGATGTTTATCATTGAATTGCTGGGCCAGCTCCTGTATCGATTCATCGAGCTCCAGCACCTGGTTGATTCTTCCAGGCAGGCTCTCCAGCAAGGACACCAGCTCCTTTTGGCGTTCGTCAGTCATACCTCGACGCCTGGCCAGCGTCATGACAAACATGAACAGTGCCGTAAGTTGGGTGGTAAACGCCTTGGTTGATGCTACTCCGATCTCTGCCCCAGCGCGGGTTAAAAACACCAGGTCGGATTCCCGTGTAATCGAACTTTCAGGCACATTGCAAATTGCCAGTGTGCCACAGTAATTTTGCTGCCTGGCCAGTTGCAGTGCCGCCAGGGTGTCTGCGGTTTCACCCGACTGGGAAATAGTAATAAAGAGTGTGTCATCCTGGACGACCGATGTCCTGTAACGATATTCACTGGCAACTTCGACGCTACAGTGCACCCCGGCTATTTCCTCCAGCCAGTAGCGTGCAACGAGCCCTGCATGATAGCTGGTACCGCAGGCAACGATGTGGACCGCGCGGGTTTTATCCAGCACTTCGGCAGCAGACATACCAAAAGACTCTTCGATAATCGCACCGTTGCGTAACCTGCCCTCAAGTGTATCGGCAATGGCAGCAGGCTGGGTGTAGATTTCCTTGAGCATGTAGTGCTTGTAACCAGACTTGTCCGCTGCATCCGCAGACAGCTCGGAGGTCGTCACGGCACGCTCTACTCGTTCGCCGTGTTCATTATAAATTTCAATGGAGTCCCGCCTGATGTCCGCAACATCACCCTCTTCAAGAATGATAAATTGTTGAGTGACCGGTAGCAGGGCAAACTTGTCCGAAGCAATAAAGTGCTCCCCGATACCAACACCAATCAGGAGTGGACTGCCGCGTCTTGCGGCAACAAGTCGCTCAGGCTCTGATTCACAGATAACACCGAGAGCATAGGCACCTTCGAGCTGCTCAATTGTTTGTTGTACTGCCTTCAGGAGATCGTTTGTTTCCTGCAGGTACTCATGCACCTGGTTAACCACGACCTCGGTGTCAGTTTCCGAGTGAAATTCGTACCCTGATTTTGTTTGTTTCTCCCGAAGTGATTCATGGTTCTCAATAATGCCATTATGAACCAGCGCGACACTGTCGCGGCAAATGTGGGGATGGGCGTTATTGACACTGGGCTTGCCATGCGTGGCCCAGCGAGTATGGGCAATACCCGTTCCTCCAGGAAGTGGCTTTTCCTGCAGTGAAGTCTCAAGATTGTGTACCTTGCCCAGTACGCGAACCCTGTCCAGGCTTTTTTCTGCCTCGCTTAACACGGCGACACCGGCCGAATCGTAGCCCCTGTATTCAAGCCGCTTTAATCCTTCAAGAAGAATCGGGCTGACATCTCTTTGACCAACAGCACCTACAATCCCGCACATCTAAGTGTCCTCTACCTGTTTTATTATACCTGGGAGGCAACCACTGACCGGCGCGCCGGCCGGTTGCCCCGGTTTACAGCCCGCTTATTTTAGCAAAGTTAAGTGACATTTGGCTTACGAACCTTGGCCAAATTTGAATGATAAGATCCCTGTATAAATGGTCGGGGCGAGAGGATTTGAACCTCCGACCCCTGCAACCCCATTGCAGTGCGCTACCAGGCTGCGCCACGCCCCGACACGATATACAGGCAGTAAACTAGTGAATGCTTGCCTTGAGAAAACTACAAGAATAATAACGTCTATACCAGGGTTGGTATATGAAACTTCTGAGCTGGAAAGCTGCGGTAGGCCTGCCTGGCTCCACGGACTTGCAGAAACTATCTCCTGAGCAGGTCCAGTACTTCTTCCAGTTCTGTGCGTAATTGCCTGATGATTTGCTGACTCTGGTTAGAATCGTCCCGAGCTTCATCACCGGACAGCCGCTGCCTGGCACCCCCAATTGTAAAACCCTGCTCGTACAACAGGCTCCTGATTTGCCTGATAAGGATTACGTCGTGGCGCTGGTAATAACGCCTGTTTCCACGCCTTTTCAAAGGTTTCAACTGGGGAAACTCCTGCTCCCAGTAGCGCAGCACGTGAGGTTTCACTGCGCAAAGGTCGCTTACCTCACCTATGGTGAAGTAGCGTTTGCCCGGAATTGCGGGTAATTCACTGTTGTTGGATGCTTCCAGCATATGCTTCTACTCTAGCTTTTAGTTTTTGGCCAGGACGAAAAGTCACAACACGTCGCGCACTTATCGGAATTTCCTCACCTGTTTTCGGATTTCTGCCTGGGCGCTGATTCTTGTCCCTCAGATCGAAATTACCAAATCCAGACAACTTCACCTGGTTTCCGGCTTCCAGTGCAGAGCGAATTTCTTCAAAAAACATTTCAACAATTTCCTTGGCCTCACGCTTGTTAAGACCAAGTTCTTCGTATAGTTTTTCAGCCATGTCGGCCTTTGTCAGTGCTGCCATATTAGTCTCTCAGTGTGGCACCAAATTTTTTATAGAGCGCATCAAGAACCTGGGAAAGGACACGCTCAACCTCTTCTTCTGTAAGAGTGCTGGAAGATGCCTGAAAGGTCAAGCCCAAAGCGAGACTTTTTTTCATTGGATCAATACCTTCCCCTTCATATAGGTCAAATAACTCTAGGTTGCTCAGGAGGCTGTCAGCCACCTCCCTGATGCTTATTTGCACGCTACCGAGTGGGATTTCCTTGTCGATGAGGATGGAGATATCACGCCTGATTGACGGATATTTAGAGAACTTGGCGTATTTTATCGGCGTTTTTTCTGAAATTAGCGACAAATTTAATTCAAATACCAGCACCGAACCAGGCAGCCCATAGGCATCTGAAAGCGCGGGATGGATGCTGCCAACGCAGCCAATTACCTGATTTTCAAGGCAGACTTGTGCCGATTGCCCCGGATGCAGGGCAGGATGGCTGATTTCACGGTATTCCAGCCGGTTTTCCAGGTCATGGGGGTAAAGCAGGGCCTCAAGATCCCCTTTTATATCATAGAAATCAGATGAAGTATCTTCTTTATCCCATTGTTTATTAAAAGTATTACCTGTTATTATCCCGCCAATCATCAGGTCCTGTTCTATTTCCTTGCCCTGGCGAAAAATGCGTCCCCACTCAAATAGTCGAATCCTGTCCTGCTGGCGGTTGTGATTATAGGCCAGGGCAGATAGCAAACCCGGGATCAGCGAAACACGCATTACCCCGAGGTCAGTTGAGATGGGATTCAGCAGCGGGATGGCATCAACCTTGCCGAGCAGCTTTTCCTGCTCCTGCTGCTCCAGGAAGCTGTAAGTGATGACCTCGTTATAACCGCGGTTAAGCAGGCATGCCTGCAGCTCTCGCAGCCTGTCGTCACTACTGCTGCCGAACATGCTGAGACCCGCCCTGGGTGATGAACTCGGGATATTGTCGTAACCATAGATCCTGGCCACTTCTTCTACCAGGTCAGCCTCTATAGCGATGTCAAAACGGAAGCTTGGGCTGGTAACCTGGAGACAGTCCCCTTCTTTCTCCACTTTCATTCCAAGGGATTCGAGAATTTGCTGCACTTTTTCGGTTTCGACACTGATACCCAGGAGTCGCTCGATATTACTGGGTTTTAAGCGGATAGCACCTGGCTGCGGCACATGCTCGCTGCTTTGCGTGGTCACCACCGGGCCTGCGCTGCCGCCGCAATACTGCAGGATAAGAGAACTCAGCCGCTCTACCGCCTTTTCCTGCAGGGCATAATCCACTCCCCTTTCGTAGCGCAGGGAGGCATCCGTGTGCAGGCCATAGCGCCTGGCTCGCCCGGCCACTGCGGCTGCAGTGAAATAGGCACTTTCAAGGAAAATTTCGCTCGTACTGTCGCTGACCGCTGTATCCAGTCCGCCAATAATACCTGCCAGGGCAACCGGACCCGACTCGTCGGTAATGAGCAGGGTGTCCATGGCAATCTCGCTGTCCTGCCCGTCAAGCAGGGTAAGACGTTCACCGGGCTTCGGCATGCGCACCACGATTTCACCCTTGAGCTTCTGGTTATCAAAGGCGTGCATGGGCTGACCGAGTTCCAGCATGACATAGTTAGTCAAATCAACCACGGCGTTAATACTCTTGACGTCGGAACGGCGCAGTCTCTCCAGCACCCAGTCAGGCGCCCGGGCGGTAATATCGATTCCCTGGATGATACGCCCAACATAGCGTGGGCAAGCTTCGGGGCAATCCAGTCTCACTGGCCGCTCATCGGCGATCCCGACTTCCACACTTTCAATATCTGGCGCCGCAAGCGATAGCTCGTTGAGTACCGCAACTTCCCTGGCGATACCGGAAACACTGAAGCTGTCACCACGATTTGGCGTCAGGGAAAGATCCAGGACATGATCATCCAGGCCCAGGTGCTCAGCGAGATCGGTGCCGGGCACCGCGTCCGGATGTAATTCAAACAGCTTATCGGCATCTGCACTCAAGCCAAGTTCCTGCGCGGAGCACAACATGCCGCTGGAGGTAACGCCACGAAACTCGCTTTCCTTGATTTCTACCCCATCCGGCAGTGTCGCTCCTGGCACAGCCAGCGCATAACAACCTCCCTCGACTATATTTTTTGCGCCGGTGACCACTGCCAGGCTTTTGTCACCGGTGGAAACATCACATACGCTGAGGTTATCTGCATCAGGGTGGGAATTTATCCCGGTGATACGACCAACTACAACCTTGTCAAATGAGGGCGCACAAGCCTCGACCCCGTCCACTTCGAAACCGGCCATGGTCAACTGCTCGGCCAGTTCTT
>CAZXDV010000142.1:0-7919 GCA_964639535.1 uncultured Enterobacteriaceae bacterium
CAAGAGAACAAAACCAACTCAAAGTTGAGATGTTCAAGGGCGGTTTTGCGACGGTAAATTCATTTATCTTCTCAAATGGTAAATCCATTATTGTTATGGATGTACAGCGTAAGACCTATGAAGCAGAAAAGCTGCTGAAGAGAGTGAGAGAATATAATCTTCCAGTAACACATATTCTCATCACCCATGGTCATACAGATCACTTTACAGGCATGCCACTTTTTCGCGACGAATTTCCAGAAGCAAAAATTGTCGTCGCTAACGAAGATATTCGTAAGGATATAAAAGCCTACGCCATATATATGGATGGTTTTGGCGCCACTGCTGCGGAGCCTGTACTTGAACCCCCCTTGCGCCCAAAGTCAGATGAAGTTCCTGATGGTTTTGACTATGAAAATACAATACACATTCTTGATTCCAGCACGCTGACGCTTGACGGAGGAGGGACCCTGGAATTGACCACAGACTATAAACCGAATGAAGCGGACCACATGACGACAGTTTATAGTCCTGAATTGAACGCTATTTTTCTATCGGATCTGGGATACAACCAGGTACATCATTGGCAAGGTGATGATATAAGTTGGCAGGATATTGCTAATTGGCGAGAAGAATTAGTCCGTATTAAGCGTGAGTATGCTGATCGCAGACCAAAGGTCTACCCAGGACATGGTGATCCCGGGGATATAGATATGATTGATGACATGGTCAAGTATATTGATGACTACACTCGTATAGTGCAGGCGGCAAAAAGCAGGGAAGAAGCCATGAAAGCAATGATTGCACTTTACCCGAATCATGGAGAAGCCAATTTCTTCCTGAAGTACAGCATTGAAAACCACATAAGACCTTAGACGTGGCGAGCCCGTAAGGATTAATCTGTCACTGCGTGACCTCGCTCTGCGGGGTCGGAGTCGCTGCGCTCCTCCGCTTTACTTTGCTAAAGCTCAGTCGTCGAACCTTGACCTCCTGGCTCGTAGGCAGGGGTCTTTCGCTTGTTTAATTTTTACCGCGGTGATTTTTTACCTTGTGATAATTTTCAGGCTTTCTAAAATACATTTCACTGGATCCTCATGGTAATGCCCTGGTAGCTCAGTTGGATAGAGCGACCGCCTCCTAAGCGGTAGGTCACAGGTTCGACTCCTGTTCAGGGCACCATTTTCATAATGGCGCCTGAAGTCCACCATGATAAAATTTATAACTTACAACAATTTACGTGGTTCTTTTCCTAACTTTATGTAACAATGCGCGAGTTTTGGGGTAAACAGGGACAATCGTGAACACACAGGCTAATCCATCTCATATCGGTCGTTACGAGTTACACGACAAGCTCGGTGAAGGTGCATCGGGCGTGGTGTATCGCGCCTATGATCCGGTGATGGACAGGGATGTGGCGATAAAATCCGTGAAAGCGGAAACCATGACTGAAGATCAAATCGACCATGCCATGAATGAGTTCAGGCATGAGGCAAGGGTTGCCGGGAAATATGCTCACGAGAATATTGTCGGTATCTACGACGTGATTCATGAAGGCCGACTTGATCATATCGTCATGGAGTTCGTCCCCGGACGTTCAATCCTCGACTACATGATCGCAGTTGGGCCCATGGATATAGATGAAACGCTCTCGGTTATCCGTAAATGTTGCGTAGGTCTTGCCTACATTCATTATCACGGGATCATTCACCGGGATATCAAGCCAGGCAATATCATGTATCACCCTGCGAATGATATTGTAAAGCTGACAGACTTCAGTATTTCCCAGAAAATTGAAGAACCTGCAGTAAAGGATACTGGCACTATCGCCTACATGGCACCGGAGCACTTTGACCCAAACCGGCGAATTACCCAGCTCACTGATATCTTCGCCATGGGCTCTACCATGTACCGCATGCTGGTGAAGAAATACCCTTTCACAAAAGACAACACCATTGACCAGATAATGAACAAGAAGCCGATCCCTATCCAGGATCTACGCCCGGAGACTCCGGCGGAAGTTGTCAGCATTGTTAACAAGGCGATGGAAAAGGCCGACGCCGACCGGTATCAATCAGCGGCCAGGTTTGCCAGGGAAATTGAAGCAGTGATGGGGCGACTTTATCCCAACTCACCCCTGCTGAATACCGCCAAGGAGTACATGCTGGTTTAACACCGGCTTCCCGGACCAGGGTCTATTTGGCTAGCTTCCTCTGGAGTTCTTTCGCCAGGTCCATGAGGCGATCGTAATCTTCCAGTGACACATTAATCTCGGTTTCCAGCGAAGCTGTCTTTTGCGCAATGAGGCGCTCAACAATTTCCGTGGATAGCTTGTCGTTGGACATGGAGTTGACGCTGCGAATACTTTCATCGGCATCCTCCATGGACTTGATAAAAAGAAACAGTCCCGTGCGGTCATCGGGCTTGATCCTCTTTTTCTCCATGACCTGAACATCCCAGATCAGGCTTTCCAGGGCGGCAGCAGTATCCTCCGCACCGCTCCTGTTTTCAAACAACTCATAGAGTTTGCTGGCGTCAGCTTTTAGGATATCCCCGGCCTGGGACTTCGGTTCCATGAATGGATCAGTAATGCCATCTGTTGCTATAAGCATGGCGGTATCGGCTTTTGCATCAAAATAGATGTCGTTCAAATGAAATTCGTCGCCCATTCCCACGGCATTTGAAAGACCATGATGCATGTATTGCTTAATACGCTGCTGATAATTCAGTTCGGTAATTGCAATATTGTTTACCACCTGGCCTATTTCAGACTTGGCCCTGTCCTCGGCCTCCTCTTCGGTCATACTCAAATCCAGGGGTAATACCTGTAACATTTTGCCATTTGCCTTTCGCGCAATAATGGACACGTCACCTGCACCAAACGCATAAAGGTTCTCGCCACGCTGAAGCAAGCCTGCGATTGCGGCATAGGCGCCTTCATTGACCCTGGTGGACTCTTCGTTGATGGAGTGCAGAAGGTCACGCAACTCGCTACTGCGCGCGAGTCGATGGGCGTGCCTTTTCATTCTTTCGTGGATTAGTTGAACAACATCGGCGCCGGTACGCGTACCGTCATGGTTGGAAGCGCCATCAGCGACCAGGTAGATATGCCCGTTCGCCGTCTTGTAATGACCCCACATGTCTTCACCCTTGCAGTCATTATCAAAGTACTCTTTCCACTCTATTATCATTAGTCTTCCTGTTTAAGGCCGGCGCATACCTGCCGTACAGGAAATGATAGGAAAATATTACTCTCAGGTAAACAGGATACGACCCAGGGAGTGGACTTATTCCATCTTCATTGCCATATCCATCGTCCCTGGTTCCAGGGCCCTGGAGGCCGTGCTGGTAACGATAATCGTTACCAGCGCGCAATTAGAATTCACTACTTTGTTCGTTTTAGTGTTTCTGCCATCGCCGCGTTCAGCACTTCCACTGCCGTTTGCATGTCACCGGCCTCTTTTAATACATCTGCCATCCTGTGATAGGCCATGTTCCTCACGGTTGCGTTTTTACTATTGTCCAGCACCCTTCGGTACATTCTTACAGCTTCGTCGTGTTTGCCCTGTTCCTTGTATATCTCTTCCAGGGCATGCATCTGCAGCAGGATAGCTTTTTCGTTATCGGCGTTCATATCGTAGACAGAGTCCATGAGGCCGAGGAAACCATCCATGAGGTTGACCATGCTAGCCATGGCCTCAAAATCTTCCTGTGCCCTGGCAACAGAACTGGTGCCGAGTAAAAATGTAAAGATCACAGCAGTAACCAGTTTTTCCATGCTTTTTCGTTTGCTTAACATGTCTTTTCTCCTCTTCTTGGGTATAAACAAAAATCGATCCGGCTGTAGGTTGAAGGCGCAGGGGTATTAAATCGCCCCGGTGCCGGCACGCCAGCCAGTGTTGAAATTCCGGGCACCTTGATGGCACCGGTTGATACTCCTGAACCGGACAGCGAGATCAATCCCGCCCTGGGGCCCGGTCTTGACACGGGACCTCGAACGGCGCTGTTTTCTTCAACTTGAAGAAATTGCGCACACACCAGGACAACAGCCAGAAACGCCAGCCCGCGGACAAACCTGCGTTGGTATTTTGGCTGACTGTGCTGTTTGTTAACTTCAGCCAGTACTCGTGTTTTTAGCCAGGGCGAACCTTCACCTTCCCGGTACAGTTGCCGTAAAGCAGGTTTTAACCTGGGCTGGGTTTCATCGGTATTCATCTTTCTAATATGTCCCCACACTTTGACTGCAGCTTTTTAAGACCCCTGTGTAGCAGCGTCTTCACGGTTCCCTGTCGAACACCGAGGACAGTGGCAGTCTCTTTTTCACTGAACTCCTCAAACACCCTGAGTAAAACAACATCCCTCTCACGCCGACTCAGTCCGAGCAAGGCCTTGTAAACCTCTTTCAACTTTTGCTGGTTTTCAAGCATCGTCGTTTCTTCAAAACTTTCATTCTCCATCACGCTGTAATCCAGCTCATGGCGATGCTTCCTGTTCATTTCATGACAAACATTTCTCAGGGTCCTGTAGAGCCAGCTAAATGGCATACTGGCGAAGCGAAATGCCGGTAAGCCCCGGTAAGCCCTGATAAAGACTTCCTGCACCGCATCCTCAGCCAGCGATTCCCGGTACAGAAATGCGCCGGCCAATCGGTAAAGGCGTGCCTGGTGCGATTCGATAAACTGCTCAAAAGCGGTGATATCTCCACCTTGAAACCGTTTAACCAGCTCAATGTCCCTGTCACTGTTCAATTCGTTGATTGCCCGTTTAAGATGTTAGTGATACTTCGCGCTTATTGGTTTACAGCTTGGACCAGTTTTTTCAGCTGCTTACTGTTATTTTATGCGTCTATTGGTATAACCTTATAAAATTCAGAGAGTTACTTTAGTGTATGCGCGATTTTTATCACCGCTTTTTTCAATACTTCGCTGTACTTGCTATAATCACACCCTGTCTTTAAAGGACCTTCCCAAATGAACAGACGAGAATTTCTTTCCTCATTCAGCAAGTACTCAGTGGTTGCCGGCGCCGGTGCAGTTGCCAGCCAGGCAATCGGGAAAAGCCGTGAACTGGGCGATATGACGCTGCAACATGCAAATGAAAAATTTAGCGCGATTTCAAAGCGTCTCGATAACATCGAAGACAAGCAGGACAAGTTGATGAAGGCGCTCATTGTTACCACTGCTGTATCCACGGGAATCGACCTCAGCCTGATACTCTGACATTCAGCTCAGCAGCCGGGCAGCCTGTTTCAACAGAATTTCATCGTACCAGGCATTCGCTTCGTCTCTTTGTCGTACCTGCAGTTCCTCTCATCCTGTTTACCCTGTTCAACTAAAAATTGCGCATTACACTTCTTCCCGACGCTAAACAAAACCCCAGTATCAACTGAACAGGAGAAACAAGATGAAAGTTGCTAACGACAAAAAATATTTTTTTAGTGGTGTAATCGCGCTGGTACTTGCAGTACCCCTGATGGCTAACGCCGCAATCGATAACAGGCCCGAATCAACACAGTCAATGACACTGAATGTGTCTGACCTTGACCTGACCCAGGATGAGGGCATTGAAACACTTTATGCAAGGCTGAAATCCAACGTCGATAAGGTCTGTGGTGTTAAAAATACTCACATTACCGGTTCTCGAATCAGCTCGTCGAAAATCAAGAGACATCACAAGAAGTGTTCAACCGAATCACTGGACCGCGCTGTAAAAAGTATCGACCTCGAGGGTCTGACTGACCTGCACCAGCGCTCACAGGGTTGATAACCAGGAAGCTGTACAAGACCTCCTCCTCCCCCCGCGAAAAGAACACGCTCAAGAAGGGCGTGTTCTTTTACTTTTTCCCCGTTTAGGCAGTAAATCCGGCCATTTTCCACGGCCTTGTCACCACGTTTCTTGATTAATATTGCGAAACTATGCAGGATGAGTGCTTGTAGATTATCAAGAAGCGAGGCGTGGCATGTCAGACTTTACCTATAAGACTCTTCCGGAACTGGAGCTTACACCGGTCATTCGCTCCATCCTGGACCAGCTTGAACCCTCAAACCAGGATGTCGAGACAGCTGTTTCGCTTCCCCCGGATGTTTATACCTCTGAAGAATGGTGGGAGTTTGAAAGACGCGCCATCTGGGACCGTGAGTGGGTTTGTGTTGGTCACCAGGGCTCAATACTGAATCCCGGTGACTATTTCTCCATCAATATAAACGATGAGCCCATGCTGGTTCTAAAGGATGGTGAAGGCACAATCCGGGTGATGTCTGCCGTGTGTCAACACCGGGGACATATACTTGGAGAGGCATCCGGGAACGCCACCGGCTTCACCTGCCCTTTTCATCACTGGAGCTACGACCTCAAGGGTCAATTGCGCGGTGCACCGGAGATGGAGGCGCATGCTTCACTGAAAGAATTGCGTGAGTCACATTGCCTGCCACAACTTCGCACTGAGATCTGGAACGGGTTTATTTTCGTCAACCTGGACGGCAAGGCTAAACCTCTTGCCCCGCGCCTGAAGAGATTGACGGCAGAATATGCCCCGCATCACATGTCGGAATTACATGCGTCACCAACGATGGACTGGGCGGATAATCCCTGGAACTACAAGTTCCTGCAGGAAAATGCCATTGAGCCCTACCACACCGCTTACCTGCACAAGGGGCCCCATGACTTTGCCCCGTCAAGTCTTGCTTCGTTCGTAGAATGGGAAGATGACGATGATGGTGCGGTATTTCATCCCACGGGCTTCGTGGAGCTGGATGCCAATTTTAACCCGGACTTTGACTACAAGTGCCGTTTCCCGGTCATCGAAACCCTGACCGAGAAAGAACGCAAGCGGGTTATGTTTGCCTCTGTCATGCCCAACCTGTTCATGGGGGCGGTACCCGATGGTGTTTTCTATTACGTCATGATTCCGCAGGGTGCTAACAAGATGACCATCCGCGTCGGTGGACTCTACCCCGAGGCAACACTCGCCATGCCGGACTTCAACGAACTGGCCCTGGCCACGATTGAAGGTGTCGGGGTCTATAATGACCAGGACACGGTGGCAAATTCACTGACACATATTGGTCTTAAATCACGTTTCGCAAACCGGTCACGCTACGCACCGCGTGAGAAAACCCTTTCCCAGGTGAACCGCTGGTTAATAAAGCGATACCTGGCCTACGCGGCTGAGTTTGACGACACCTACCGCGTCATGCCAAAGGCTGTATAGTAGAACCTGGTATCAAATTGTATAGTCACAACCTGGTTATCAAGGCGACGTACTTATAGTTCACTCTATGCCGTTAACAATACGTTCAGTGCTTCTTGCAGGCTGCGTGCTTATCGCGGGCTGCCAGTCCACTTTTGGTCCCCGTGCCCTGGAACGCACACACCCCGCTTACAACCAGGCTATTGTCAGCTCCGTCAATGAACAGATGCTGCAAAACCTGGTGCGGATTCGCTATCGTGATGTGCCCTTTTTCCTGGAGATCGGTAGTGTTACCGCGAGTCTTTCCCTTGGAGGTAGTGCTGGCGTCGATGCCAATGTCAACCTGGGAGGGAATGAATCTGTCAGCCCGGACATCGGTATTACCTATTCGGATAACCCAACAATTTCCTACACGCCGCTGCAGGGCGAGAACCTGTTGAAAAGTATTTTAAGCCCTCTGCAACTCGAGTCCTTACTTGTTCTTACCCAGTCCGGCTGGAGTATATCCAGGGTTTTCGGCTTGTGTCTTGAACGAATAAATAACCTTCACAATGCACCCACGGCATCGGGGCCAACACCGGACTCCGCTCCGGAGTACAGGGATTTCGATCGCTTATTACATTTGCTCCGGGTCCTCCAGAAAAACCAGCTGATAGAGATTGGTTCTACAACGAGCAACGAAAATACCCGGATCGTTATCAAGTTGCTTAAATCCGCTCCAGCTTTCAAGAATGAAATAGAAGAAGTCTATGAA
>CAZXDV010000143.1:0-7844 GCA_964639535.1 uncultured Enterobacteriaceae bacterium
CATTACCAGCCCCTGGTGCGGTGGGTGGGCATAGCGAGTGATAGCCATGGCGAAATCGCACACCCCCGGCTTCACCAGGTTAACAACACCGGCAATATCATCTCGCCGTCTCAGCGGTGCGGTGGCGTACAGGAAGGAAATCACGTCGTACTGCCGACCCAGGACGGCTTCCTGCTCAAGCACGTCAAGCCCCACATCCACCAGGCTTGCCTTGTCACTCGCGAGTTCCTCGCTGCGTTCAATGACTTCACCGCCTGCACTTTCCACCAGATCGCGGATCTCCGCGTCCTCGGTGGAGACAAGCACGTTGTCGAAACACTCGCTTGCCTCGGCTTCCTCGATAGTCCAGTTGATAATTGGCTTACCGCGAAACTCAACGATATTTTTCCCCGGCAGCCGTTTTGAACCGCCACGGGCGGGTATGATGGCCAGCCTGTTCATATCTTATCCAAACCTTTGCCTTGTCCTGTGAGGCCCACTATTCTATCAATTCCTTTAACTTCATCACGACCCTGTCCTGTTCAGCTTCGGTCATATTTGGATAAAGAGGCAGGGTCAACGCTGACTCGTAGTAGGCATCTGCTGCGGGGCAATCAAGATTTTCCCCGTAACGCTGCACAAAATAGGGCTGCCGGTAGACGGGAATGTAGTGCACGTTGACGCCAATACCGGCATCACGTAAGCCGAGAAAAACATCCTTTCGCTCAACGCCACAGCGGCTTCTGTCGAGGTTTACCACGTACAGGTGCCAGGCTGACCTGCCCTGTTCGTCCTGGCCCGGCAAAACCAGGGGACTACCTTCAAGTAACTCGGTGTAACGCCTGGCCAGGGCACCTCGTTTTTCAATAAAGCTATCCAGCTTGTCCAGCTGGCTCAGGCCCAGGGCCGCCTGCACATCATTCATGCGGTAGTTGTAACCAAGCTCCTGCATTTCATAAATCCAGGTTTGCTCCCGATCCCGTTTACTTTCAATACCGTGACTGCCGAGCTTGCGCATACGTGTCGCGAGTTCTTCACTATTGGTCAGGGCCATGCCACCTTCAACAGAGGTAATGACCTTGACCGGATGAAAGCTAAACACCGTGATACTTGAATGCTGGCCTGCGCCAACCTTGCTCCCCCTGTACTCGGAACCGATGGCATGGGCCGCATCTTCGACAATCTTAAACCCGTATTTTCCGGCAAGCCTGGAAATACCTTCCATATCACACACCCGGCCGGCAAAGTGAACGGGAATGACCAGCTTCGGCAATGTATTATCTTTTTCAGCCTGCTCGAGTTTCTGCTGCAGGGCATTGACAGACATATTTCCTGTCGCCGGTTCGATATCAACAAATTCCACATCCGCGCCGCAAAATAGCGCGCAGGTTGCACTTGAAACAAAGGTCAGGGCGGATGTCCAGACGCGATCTCCCTTTGCAACACCGTGGGCAAGACAGGCGAGGTGCAGGGCCGCGGTCGCATTATTTGTCGCCACCGCATGTTCAGCATGGCAATAATTGCTCATCGCCTTTTCGAATTCAGGGGGTAGCGGACCCTGTGTCAGGAAATCAGATCGCAGGACTTCCACCACGGCTTCAACATCTTTCTCGTCGATGTGTTGGCGACCGTAGGGAATCATGTCTCGTCGAAATTGTTTAATTCAAGTATTTCCGCATGATCCAGGAAATGCGGATTGCTACTGGACTGGTATTCGAAGCCCGGCTCGACAAGCTTTCCCACCTCGCCCAGGGTGTTTGTTTCATAATCCACTTCGAATTGGTGAAACTTGATGGTGGGCTTAATCAGGTAATGATCGTCAAACTCAAGCGTGAGGTGAGCATAGTCAGAGGGACACATGATTTCATGCAGCTTTTCTCCAGGGCGTATGCCCACAACCTTACCCGGCAGGCCAGGCGCCATGGCCCGGGCAACGTCAGTGATCTTTACCGAGGGAATCTTCGGTACAAAGATCTCCCCACCCCACATTCTCTCAAAGTTTTCCAGCACGAAATCCACACCCTGTTGCAGGGTGATCCAGAAGCGCGTCATGCTCTCGTCAGTGATAGGCAGGTGATCGCAGCCTTCATCGATTAGCTTGCGAAAAAGGGGAACCACTGAACCCCGTGAACCTACTACGTTGCCATATCGCACCACGGAAAAACGTGTTGGGCGTCCGCCGGCAATATTGTTTGCCGCGACAAACAACTTGTCTGCCGCCAGCTTTGACGCGCCGTATAAATTAATTGGATTGGCAGCCTTGTCGGTGGAGAGGGCGATGACTTTTTCAACATTATGCTCAAGGGAAGCCGCAATGACATTTTCCGAGCCATGCACGTTGGTCTTGATACACTCCATCGGGTTGTACTCGGCAAAGGGTACCTGCTTGAGCGCGGCCGCGTGAATGACGTAATCAATGTTATGAAATGCTTCAGATAGTCGAGTACGATCTCTCACATCACCGAGGAAAAAACGCATGCACGGTGCATCAAACTGTCTTTGCATCTCGTGTTGCTTGACCTCATCCCGGGATAATATGACAAGCCGGTGTATGTCGTATCTTTCCAGCAGGGTGCGTGCGCAAGCCCTCCCAAAAGATCCTGTTCCACCGGTAATCAGGACTGATTTATTATTAAACATTCTTTTTATTTACTACCCTGTCCGATGCCCGTTTTGCTGTTTGCCAGCGTCCATTTCCCCTTCAAGAGCGGGCACCACAAGAACTTTTCTTCATACTGTAAACGCAGCAGGTGCCGGATACCAGCGAAAAGCCGCAGGCTGTGAAACCGGCAACAGTTTTCTCCCCTTGACGTCACTTTTCCGCTTGTGAAGCCGTCGGCCTCAGGGTATAAACTGGCGCCTGGCTAGCCACCCTCCCGGCATACGACTACTTAACTGAATTCCTTGATTTTTATGAAAGCGGTATACGCACTACCCGCTAACTGGCCCTTTCGCGTCAACAGCCTGCCTTTTTTCTACGGCTGGGTGATTTGGCTGGTGTCTACGCTCGGCATTATTTTTTCTATTCCCGGGCAAACCATGGGCATGGCTGTATTTACCAACCACTTCATCGAGGCGCTGGAGTTGAGTCGCACGCAACTTTCCATTGCCTATTTACTTGGCACACTTGGTGGCGCCGTGTTTCTTACCCGCGCAGGACGTTTTTTTGACCATGCCGGCGCGCGTATCACCATCGTACTCTCCAGCGTCGTGCTTGGACTCTGCCTTCTATTTATCTCCTTTATTGACCAGGTTTCTGCCTCCCTTGCTGGATTCACCAGTCTCGACAGGGCGTGGTTCAGCTTTCCACTGATCCTGCTCGGCTATTTTGGTGTGCGCTTCAGCGGCCAGGGAGTATTGACCAGTGCCTCGCGTAATGTGCTACTGCTGTGGTTTGAAAGACGGCGTGGCCTGGTATCCGGGGCACGTTCGGTTTTTGTTAGCCTGGGATTTTCGCTGGCGGCGCCTTTTCTTGCCTGGCTTATCCTGCTTTTTGGCTGGCGCCAGGCACTCATGGTACTGGCCCTCATGTGCGGCATTGGTTTCGCCATGATGGCACTGCTGTTTCTTCGCAACTCACCCCAGGACTGTGGCTTAAAGATTGATGGTATTGGTCATGATGAACATGGCAGTGAAAAGACTGCCGTACCTGACAAGACAGCGGCGGAGGCACGCCGCGACCCGGTGTTCTGGATTTATGCCAGTGCCCTTGCGCTTTACTCCCTGTTTGGCACCGCACTGGTGTTTCATATCGAGTCAATTTTCGAAAAAGCCGGGCGAAGTTCCGAGGAAGCTTTTGCATACTTTCTTCCGGCAGCCGTGGTTTCGGTTAGCACAAACCTTGTTTCCAGCTGGCTTGCGGACTTTCAGCCACTTAAACGCCTGTTACTTGTCAAGCTAGTCACTTTTATCATTGGTTGCTGGGGCGTTCTACACCTCCAGCATGACTGGGGTTATTATTTACTCATCATCAGTTTTGGTACCACCAGTGGGCTGTGGGGTGTGTTATCCAACCTTACTTTCGTGAGATTTTTTGGTCGTCTGCACCTCGGTGAAATAAGCGGCATCAACATGACATTGACCGTGATTGGCAGTGCTATCGGCCCGGTCATGTTCAGCCTGAGTAACGACTGGAACCAATCCTACGATATTGCCATCTGGGCAAACATCGTGCTGGTGGCGCTGTTACTAATTATCGCCGTGGTAACAAAACAGGTAGAACCTCACAAATTAAGCTGAAATTAGCCTGCCGCTGCCGTTGCTGTGCTATCTTTAGCAATTATGACACAAGGGCAACTCAAGCGTGGTGCGTGTGCCGGGATGCTGGGCGTCCTCTCGCTGGGCCTTTTTATGTCCTTTAGCGTCGCGGCCAACGACTGGATAAGCCTGCAAAGGGCTCGACCCTACCAGGGACTCACCCCGGAGCAGGCGCAGCAAAGACGTCGTGCGCAAATCCTGCACTACCTGCAACAGCAGGATCTGAAGAAAAGCAGGTCACAGGTTGAAAAAAAACCACCCGTACCAGACTCCAGGTTCCCGGAGAGCTATCGCGCACTGGCTGACTACTACAGGCAACAGGGCCAGCAGGAGACCACGACCCCGGAAAAGTAAAGGCGAACCTAGCCCTCCCTGCCCAGGTAGCCGTGAAATAGCCCGTCGGGATCGTATTTTTTTCTTAGCTGCTGGATCTTTGCCCAGCTCGAACTATCAAAGGATTTCTCCGCCCGGCCTGGATGCGCTTCCAGGTCCGCCTCGTTGATATAGTGCCCTACTGATAGTGGCCCAAGAATCTCCTGTGTTTTTTTCATCCACCTGAGATTGGCGGTGTCATCTTCAGCGCTCAGCCAGAATGCGTAGGGTGAAAGATAGGTGCGACGACGCATGGAATAAGCCGTGTCTGCACTGACCTGGGGATTTGACTTTACCTCGCAAAGTACCGTCGATAGTGCGGAAGGTGCCTGCGCAAAATGCTCCACAAATTCCTGCATGACACTGCGCATGGACAGGTCAAACCAGAAGGTATCCGCAGCCGCCCGGCATGGAAAGAATGAGCGGTCAACAAGGGAAAGCAATGAATCCATGCTCATCGGCACAGCTTCATCAATAATTAAAGGCGTCGCCACTTCGCGAGCCCGGGACAGGGGTTGAAGTAATTGCCCGGCCTCCGCCTCGGAGTCAGCGAATGCAACGGAGGAAATGATTGCAACCCTGGTGTGCCCCGCAATGGGCTCCGGCAAGCTGGACAGGAACATCAGTGTCTCGACTTTTTCACTGAGTTCTTCAGCCAGCCTTGCGAGGAAATCCGATACGACAAGGGTATCGGACAGCGGCCAGATGCAGGTGGTCATGCGTATCGCGCGGGGCAAGCTGTAAAGTTGCAGCTGGTAGTTGGTGACCACCGCCGGAAAGCCCGGGCCGGCACCCGATGCCAGCCAGAAGAGTTCCGGGTTTTCCAGGGCGCTGAGCTGCAGCGCCTGGCCCTCGGCATTGACCACGTCAAGACTCTTCACGCTGTTACATGCCGGCCCACCCCAACTGCCCCAGTTCCAGGCCTGTCCGCCCCCGAGCAGGTAACCGCCGAGAGCAACCGTGCTGCAATGGGCAACGGGAAAAGCCAGGCCGTGTTTTTCCAGTGCCTGTGTCAATTCACGTGCATTCACTGCAGGCCCGACGTTTGCTGTCATGGTCCCCGGGTCTATATCAATATGTTTCATTGACCTGAGATCAACCAGGAGCGCGTTATCGCGTAGCGAAGAATGAACCCAGCTATGACCGCCCGACCTGGCGCTGACTTGCAGTGAGTGGCGCCGTGCAAACTGCAGGGATTTTTGTACATCATTAACGCTGCGCGCCTCGACAATCAGCGACGGACGTCTTGATGATTTTCTTAGCTGCCAGCTAACGCTTTGCCACCATGATTCATAGCGCGGATCCTCAACATGATAAAGTTCGCCCTCCAGCTGCGACTTAAATTCATCAAGTGTTTCACGCGGGAAAACACGCATCGCGAGACCCTTAACAGGGCTGAGCAGGGTCAACAGGGCCGTTGCCAGCCATCCGCTGCGGATCGTAAATTGTCGTCGTGAAATCATGCGATGCTCCATTAGCTGGCTGCAGGCGCCAGGCAGCAGTATAAAGCCGCACCCGGCAGGAAGAAAACGTCTTCGCGCCTGCCGCGCCGGCGTCAGCCTTGCTTGCCGCGTATTGGGAAATCATGGATGATTACATCGTACTTATTTTTGGATGTACTATCTTGTCAACACAGTTTTCTCCTCCGGGTCGTGTAGTCATCGTCGGTGGCGGTAGTGCCGGCTGGATGACGGCCAGCGTGTTTCTCAACAGCCTGGGGCGCGCAGGCAGTCAAATTGTGCTGGTCGAATCCGACCGCATTCCTACCATTGGGGTGGGAGAAGGCACAACCCCGCTCTTCAAGCGTTTCCTTGAATTTAACGGGATTACAGAAACGGAATTCATGGCCAACTGTAATTCAACCTACAAGCTTGGCATTAATTTTCCCGGCTGGACCGACTCTGATGAATTCGATAGCTACTTCCATCCTTTCATCGCTGCCGGCTACAACCAGTATGACCAGGATTTTTTTAACAGCTGTGACAGGCGCCGCTCAGGACAGCATAGCGCAACAAGTCCAGACGATTACTTTTTCAATGCAGAGATGGCATGGCAGCGCCGCGCGCCGGTCGGTCCACCGCCCTGCGATTCATCAAAGATGGACTACGGCTACCATTTTGATACCGCGCTTGTCGCCGAGTTTTTGAAAAAGCGTGCGCTTGCCGCTGGAATCGAATACATCGTCGATGATGTCAGCGAAGTCGTCAAAAACGGCAAAGGCGATATCAGTCACATTGTCACGGAAAATCATGGTGACGTGGCCGGGGATTTTTTCGTGGACTGCACGGGCTTTCGACGATTGCTCATTGGGGATACCCTGGACGTCGATGCCATTTCCTATAAGCCACGACTGTTTAACGACAGCGCGGTCGTCATTCGAACACCGGATAATGGTGAAGCGGACATTCCCCCCTACACCGAGTCAACCGCACTGGAATGCGGCTGGGCGTGGTGTATACCACTGCGCGGGAAAACCAGCTGGGGCTATGTCTACAGCGCAGATTACACGACGAAGGAAGATGCCGAAGCCGAACTGCGCAGGCATATCGGCGAGAGTGCCGGGGACATTAAAGCGCTGCACATCAAACTGCGTACAGGTCGAAACCTTGAACACTGGAAAAATAATTGCCTGGCAGTTGGCCTCTCACAGGGTTTTATCGAACCCCTGGAAGCCACCGCACTGGCTCTCACGCAATTTACCATTAACCGCTTTGTGACGCATTTTGCCCGCGGAAACTACCAGTCCACGCACCGGGATTTTTTTAACGGCATCATCAACGAGGCATTTGATTGCACTATTGATTACATTCAACTGCACTATAAGTTGAACACAAGGCAGGACACCGAGTACTGGAAAGATTGCAGGGATAATGAAAATATTACGGCGACCCAGAAGGCCATCATAGATGGCTGGGAAAGCGGTGAGGATTTTATCAATGTCCTGAGAAACCACGTCCACCGCTCCTCCTACGCGCCCTACTCGTGGTACTGCATCCTGTCGGGAATGGGACGTTACGGATCGCATACCATGGACGGCGACAAGCTCAGGAATGCCAACCCGCATCGAGACACAGTTGCCGGCTACAGCAGTCACCGGGCCTACCTTGAATCCCTGCAGGGCTGAAACAGGAAATTTTCATGCTCAAAAAAAGGGACAATTATCAAAGACATGCTAATATTGATAAAGGGCTGGTGTTAGCCAACGAGGGTGGGCAACAAGGGAACATTCCGGCATC
>CAZXDV010000144.1:0-7788 GCA_964639535.1 uncultured Enterobacteriaceae bacterium
TTGTCCGTAAAAAAAGGGGCGCCACGTCTTACCCTTTGCGTGGACTCAATATACTGCACACCCAGGTCATAAAACTCCTGGTCCGCCAGCTCCACCACACCGGCGGGATAGCCTTTCGCATCCCTTCCCCGGTTAAGTGTCATGACAACCTTGCTGAGATCCGGCAATTCGCTTGTGCCATCGACCTGGCTGTGACTGGAGAGGATCTGCTCTATCAAAGTAGAGCCGGATCGGGGTAACCCAACGATAAAAATAGGCGCCGGGTCCGGGTTTCCTACACCGCGTTTTTCCTCGAGAAATGTTTGTGAAAAAGTGCCCCTGACCTGTTCATGCAAAACCTCGGTTTGTACCGGGTCATAGCTGATAAGCATCCGCTGAATTCTATTTGCTTCGTCATAGCAGGAAAATGATTTGTCGTAATCCTTGTTGTCCTCATGGTACTTTGCCAGTGAGAACAGGATATGCACCCTGTTCTCCTCTTCCAGGTTATCCCTGTTTAACAGGGCCTCCATGGCTTCTTTCTCTTCTTTACTAAATTCATAGGTTTTCAGGTTTGCCAGGCTCCAGTAGGCTTCACCATTATCTTCCCTGGTGCGTATTGCATCCTTATAAGCCTGTATCCCTTCATCCACCCTGCCGGCAGTTTTCAGCACGTGACCATAGCCAAGGTAGACATTGGAATTATTCTTGCGCAGTTCAAGGCAGGCCCGGTAGGCATCAATGGCTTCAAGGGTTCTTGCACCTGCAGCCAGGACACTTGCCAGCAACATGTAGGATTGAAAATGGTCGGGTCTTAGCTTGATGGCACGCTTTACGTATTCAACGGCTTCGTCAAACCTGTCCTGCTCCCGAAGTGCCTTTGTCATGTCAAGGTAAGCTTCATGGAGGCCTGGGGCTTTCTCTATCACTTCCCTGAGGATCTTTTCAGCTTCTCCGTTCAGGTTGGCCTGCAATGCAAGCTTTGCCAGCATTCTTGGCGCATCGATACTTTCCGGGTCTTCCCGAAGTACTTCCCGCGCCAGCTTTTCTGCTTTCTTGTACTTGCCCTGCTTGAATAGTTCCCCGGCTTCCGCCAGCTTGCCCTTGTGTGGATTGACGACAAAAAGCTTTTCCATGACCTCATCGGCTTCCGTGCCACGGCCAGCCCGGTAAAGCACGCTGGCCAGTGCCTGGTAGTTCTCATCTATTTCCGGCTCGCGTTCCAGCACTATTTTCAGGTGACCGATGGCATCGTCGAGCCTGTCAGCGGCGACATAGGCGCGGGATAAATCCTTGTGCGCCCGTGTGAACTCAGGTGCCTGCCTGATCGCGTGGTTGAGAAGTTCGATTGCCAGTTCAATCTTGCCAAGCATGGTCGAGATCATACCCAGCAGGGCGAGGAAGTTGATGTCGTCGGGATCCCTGGTCAGGACCTCCTGGCACAGCTTTTCTGCCTGCTCTATCTGCCCGCTTTGCAAAAAGTGGGTGGCCTGTTGAAACTGCGCCTGGCTCATAATCTCGCTGTCTTTATACAAATATCAATTGGAAAAAGTCGGACACTATTATACCTTTAACGGTGATATTTGCCGCAGGAGAAACAGCCAAATGCCTTCCATTTCCCGCCTTCCAGCAAGTTGCCAGGTCGCTGACATTATCGAGGCCGTTGAAAAAGACGGTGTTGCCATCGTGGAGGACTTTGTCTCCTCACAGTGGCTCGACGATTTTAACTCATCCATCCAGACGTCCATCGACGAATACGAACCCTTTGATTACGGTGAAGAGGAGGCCGCAGAATTTCTCGGCTACCAGACCGTGCGGCTAAACGGTCTCGTGACAAAAGCACCCTGTTACGTGGATCTCATTACCGATGAAAGATTACTGGCCGTGATGGATCATTTTCTTGGTCCCAACTGTGGACAGTACCTGCTCAATTCCAGTGAGCTGATTGAAATACACGGTGGGGAAACGGCACAGGAGCTGCACACCGACGACATGATCTGGCCCATGTATTACTGGTTGCCGGAACGATTACTGCAATTTAACGTGATGGTGGCGGGAACGGACTTCACCGCAACAAACGGAGCAACCAATGTTGTGCCAGGATCCCACCTTTGGGAAGCTGGACGCCTTGCGAAGGAAGATGAAATTACCCAGGCGGTGATGCCGGCAGGCAGCGCCGTGTTTATTCCCGGGCATACCCTGCACGGCGGAGGTGCGAACACTGATGGCGAAATTCGGCGTGCGATTGCAGCGTCCTACGTGCTTGGCTGGCTTCGAACACAGGAAAACCAGTTTCTGCATACAAGTGTTGAGCAGGTGGCAAACTTCTCTGACAAGGCGCGGCAATTACTGGGTTACGATCTCTACACGCACTATACCGATGACTTTTACGGCGGCCCGCTGGGTTTCCATAATTATCGTAGCCCGGCCGAGCTTTTCAAAAAATCATCCTGAGTCCCTTGCCGGACTGCGTGCTGCCAGCAGGTAGCAGGCAAGGCTGGCCGCGAGCACCAGCAGGCTAAAAATTATCACCCCTGTTCCCTGCCACCGGGCACTGACAGTGCCGGCCAGTACCGGGCCAGCAGTAACCCCCACACCCTGTGCCACCGGAACAAGCACCGCGTTCCTTCCCGTGTGATCGGTTTCCGCGATCCATGCCGTCTGCAGCGGTATCATGAAGCTGTAGAAGAAATTGTAGATGATGATGGAAACGGCAAATACCAGTGCAAGGGAAGACAGGCCCGTACCCATGACAGAGAGCAGCAGGCAGGCATAGGCAACGAGTATCAGGGTTTTTCGACTCGTGAACGCTATGGCGAGCGAGGGTGTCACCGCACCGGCGAAGCTGAATAGCAGACCAAGCGCCAGGATCGACGCAACAAGGGAACTGCCAATACCGACTTCATTTCCGAGACGCTCCATGAATATCCAGATTGCCGTCAGGGCCGTGAAAAAAAGGCAAACAGCACCAAGGGCAAGCACCAGGAACATGGAGAGCGGCTGCTCAGCGGCCGCCGTATCAGCTTCGGCACCGACAGCGGGGTTTCTTGCCGGGCAGCTTGTAAGCAGGAAAATTGGAAGCAGTGCACCTGCGGCGCACAGGTAAAAGCCCATCCCCTCGCTGCCGGACGGGTCAAGCCTTGCCACCAGTAACAGGGCAACAGCACCAAGACACACCTGCAGCGCCAGTGCCAGGGAAAATTCGCGATCAGGGTTTTCACAGGAAGAGAGGCTGGCATAGGGAAAAGCCATCATGGTGCCTGCCCCGAAACCTGCCAGGCAGCGAAGCATTAGCAGGCCTGTATAAGCAGTAGTGGTCACGCAGGCCAGGTTTGACAAGGAGGTGATTAATATCGCGCCAACGAGCACCGGTTTCCACTGCCAGCGGTGAATCCAGGTGCGCGCAAGCAAGGAGGCGAGGGTGCCAAGGGCCATGTCCGCGGCAAGGAGTAAACCAAGCTGGCTGCCGCTGAATTTAAACTCGTTGTAAAATACCCCTGCCCACAGGGGTAGCAGGTAAAAAGGTAGCAGGGCTACAGCAAATAGAAGGTACTGGAGTGCTCTACTGCTTGCTGTAGAAGCAGGATTCATTCAGGACTGGTTGGCTAGCTGGTAAGTCTCATCTTCGTAAAAGATATTACCGTTTTCCTCGCGAATAGCCAGTGGGATCAGCCCATAGCCCTGGCACGGGCCGTCTTTGCATTTACCATCTGCCGCATCGTAACTTGCGCCATGGGCGCGACAAAGCAGGTTGTTGGCGGCGTCAAAAAACAGGTCCTTGTCAGCATTGAGTCTCAGGCCAACGTGGGCGCAGGCATTGAGGTAGCAGCGGGCTTCATCCCTGAAACGTATGATGAAGGCCCACCACAGGCGACCGTCTTTCTGCACCTGGAACTGGACGCCGGGGCCAAGCTCTTCGACATCAGCGCTTTGAGCAATAGCCCGGTTCATTAGAACTGCCTGCCGGCCTAGCCCTCGACCATGCCGATGATGGAAAGCACTTCTTCCTTGTTAGCCTCGATCTGTGGTGACATCATCACCTGGGTGCCCATGGTTTCCTGCGGCTCATCACAAAGGAATGCGGGGTCGTGTGAAACGGCAGCTTCAAAAAGTGCACCTGAAGGTGTTCTCACGTAAATAGAATCAAAGTAGCCGCGATCCTTGACGTCGGAAAAGTCGGTATAACCAAGCCCTTCAACAAAGAACTTGATCTTGTTCTGGGTCTCGTGATCCGGACAATGGTAGGCCATGTGATGAATTGCGCCCTCACCAACGATCCAGCTGCCTTTTTTCAGTTCAGGTTCAATCACAAAATCCGTATAGGTACCGGTTCCCCCTTCGCCCATCTCGTAGCGTACGCGGTTTCCGTCTTCACCGACTTTCCTGCAACCCCAGGCCACTTCGAGAAACTCATCCATCATGTCCATGGTGTTTGTTGAGACGCCCGCGGCATGCGTACCGCGGATCATGTTCTCCACGGGCACCGGCCCCTTGTCCCAGGGCTTGCGATCATCATCCGCGATGCCAACCATGTTGTGGCGAATGTTGTGCGGGGAGCGAAACTCCAGCCGCTTCTCACCAAAGTACTCGGCTTCTGTGACATCGAAACCCATGGACTCCAGGCGGTCTTTCCAGTAACCGAGTGATGATTCCGGCACAGAGAGATCAACATGTCGTACCTGGCCCCAGCCTTCGGTTGCCTTCACACCGATGTGGGCCACCGGGAAAGTGGTCAGGAGGGTACTCTCGTCACCAATGTCATTGCCATAGTAAAAATGGTAAACCGGTGTCGCTCCGTCATAAAAAAGTGTCCTTTTACAGCATTTCAAACCCAGCACCTTGGTGTGAAAATCAAAATCCTCCTGGGGGTCGCCGACACCGGTGGTGACATGGTGATGGCCTTTCAGAGCGGTACTGGGGCTAGGGGGTAGTTCAACGGTCATGCGGGTGTCCTCCGGAATATGTAAAGCCAGTCGACCTGGAATAGCCTGTATTCTGGCAAAAGGCATTATTCCCGACAAGTATAGTAAGTGCATAAGCACTATGCGCCATGGGTATAATGCTCAATCCCATAAACCAGCCTTGAGTAACAGGCCTAACAACGAGAAAACCGGGTAATACAATGAATAATAATGCATCACAAACGCCTTTCACGGTGATTGGTCCAAGGGTTCGTAAATCGCCGTTTTTTGAAGCTTCACGCAAGGCCGGCTGCAAGGCTTACTCGGTTTATAACCACATGTACATGCCGCTGTTCTACGAGGACCCGGTGGCAGACTACTGGAACCTGATGAAGAACGTCAGCATCTGGGATGTGGCTGTAGAAAGGCAGGTGGAGATATCCGGTCCTGATGCCTTCAGGCTATCCCAGTATCTCACCACCAGGGATGTCTCCAGGTGTGCAATTGACCAGTGCATGTACGCGCCCCTGGTTAATCAACACGGTGGTATGCTCAACGACCCCGTCATGCTGCGCCTGGATGAAGATCGCTTCTGGTTTTCACTGGCCGACAGCGACATCCTGCTGTGGGCACAGGGAATTGCCCTCAACAATAACTTTGACGTGGAAATACACGAACCCTATGTATCTCCCCTGGCAATACAGGGGCCGAAATCAAACGACCTTTTGGCGGACCTGCTTGGGGACTGGGTGCGTGAACTTGGTTTCTTTCGCTGCCGACAAACGGAGCTGAACGGTATCCCCATGGTCGTGGCGCGGTCCGGCTGGAGCAAGCAGGGTGGTTTTGAACTTTATTTACAGGAAAGCAAGCGTGGTAATGAACTGTGGGAGATCGTTACCGAGGCCGGGCAGAAATATGATATCGCTCCGGGTGCACCGTCCAGTATTGAAAGGATCGAAAGCGGCCTGCTGTCCTATGGCGCAGATATGGATATGACAAATAATCCCTTTGAGATTGGTCTTGACCAGTATGTTTCCCTCGAGCAGGAAGACGACTTTATCGGCAAGGCTGCGTTAAAAAGAATAAAGCAGGAAGGCCTGAAGCAAAAGCTGGTGGGTATCGAGTTTGACGAAAAAAGTGTCTCGGGAAACGAGAGCAGGTGGTCGGTCTATAATGGTGATGAATACTGTGGAACTGTAAGAAGCGCTACCTGGTCACAACAGCTGGAGAAAAATATCGCCATGGCGATGCTGTCCATTGAGAATACCGAGGTGGGTACGAATCTTCGGGTTAAAACTCCGAATAAAATGGTGGATGCGGTTGTGACACCTATGCCCTTTGTAAGTTGATGGTGCTGGATTAGCTGAGAGCGTTCCTTATCCATTCCCAGGCATAGTCTGCAAAACTTCGACGCACAATTATTCGAAAACAGTCATCGTGCCTGGCGATGAGTGCAGAAGTCTTGGCAAAGTTGGTTTGCACACAGCGTCCCGCTGCAAAATTATGCGGATGAAAGTCGTAGACGCAGGATTTCTTTAACAGCACATCGATATCATCACCCCGTGCCTCGATGATGGTTTGCCCCGCGCTGACATCGACGGTTGCCATGTGACCATTAAATTTTTCCCGCAACTGTTTTCGAATTTCTTCTACCAGGCTGGCATCGACAACAAGCAGGCACTCCGTTGGCCCAAGCCAGTACATTGTTGAACGGGAATCGCCGGAAAACCGGCACGGCGATGGCGGCATGTATTCGAGTAAATCCTGTACCGCGTTGGCAAAGCCGGAATCATCGAGCTGTGCACGAACCACCAGGTGACCCTTTCGTTCTACTTCGGCAATGTCAGCACGCTCGGTAGATACGGCCTTCATCTGTTCATGATGATAATGAAGGGGTGTTTCAGTTCGGGCAAGCTGCATTGTGCTGCTATCAGTCATGATGTCTTTCACCTTCGGGATCGTAAAACACGGAACCGCATATTTTCGCGGCGACAACACTGCCGTTAGCCAGTGGGCAGTAAACTGTCCTGCCCATCTTGCCACGCCCACCCTTGACAACCGCGAGAGCGATGGAACGACCGAGAGCAGCACTGTAGTAGCTGGAGGTAACATGTCCCTGCATTGTCATGGGGATTGCTTCGGCCGGGTCTTCTACTATTTGGGCTCCCTCGGGTAATACCAGCGAAGCATCATCAGTCAGTAGCCCCACCAGCTGTTTTCGGTCCTCGCGCAGGCAATCGCTGCGAGTCATACCTCGCTTGCCAAGGAAGCTGAACTCCTTGTTGTTATTGACCGCCCAGCTCATGTTCATGTCATCGGGTGTCATCGAACCATCCGTGTCCTGGCCGACAATAATAAATCCCTTTTCTGCGCGAAGGACGTGCATGGATTCCGTGCCGTAGGGCGTAATGTCAAACTCCTCGCCAGCCTCGATGAGCTTCTCCCACACCGCGCGCCCGTAGTGGGCGGGTACGTTGACCTCAAAGCTCAGCTCACCGGTAAAGCTGATGCGAAACACCCGGGCCTTTACACCGGCAACGGTGCCGTCCCGCCAATCCATGAACTTGAAGGCATCCTTTGAAAGATCGATATCACCACAAACCTTTTCCAATACCTTCCTGGAATTCGGACCACTCAGGGTTGCCGTCACCCACTGGTCGGTAACCGAGGTAAAGTAAACCTCCAGCTCCGGCCACTCGGTTTGTTGCCAGACCTCCAGCCATGCCAGGACACCGGCCGCGCCACCTGTGGTCGTAAACATGTGGTAGTGGTTTTCACCCAGGCATGCTGTCACACCATCATCAAAGATCATGCCATCCTCGTGTAGCATCAGGCCGTAACGGCACTTGCCGGGCTGCAGCTTTAAGAACGAGTTGGTGTAGATACGGGTAATAAATTCCGCCGCATC
>CAZXDV010000145.1:0-7788 GCA_964639535.1 uncultured Enterobacteriaceae bacterium
AACAGAAAACGGTGCTTTTTCAGATAGTTCCAGCGCAGACCGGGCATAAACCTGCAGCTGCGCTGCAAGTGCGGGGCGATTGTGCGCAATCATGAAAACCCACTTTTCCCTTGCGGCAAGCTTGATAATGTTGCTGACTGCCTGCTGGCCTTGCCCCGTTTCGCTGACGATGTCGACCATGGCCGGTACGTTCGGCAGGCACCTTTCCAGGTACGCCTTAACGGGATCCCAGGTTTCTTTTTCCTCATTTGACATCACTTCAACGGACTCTTTCAATACCACGACCCTGTCCCTCAGGGCGACGATGTCTGCATCAATGAGTCTTTGCAAGATAAAACCGAATGGTAGCCCGGGATACGCTTGCTGAAACTTTTTACCAAGCTCTTTCCGGGTCGGGCCATCAGCGGTCTCGCCTGCTACCCACCCGGTGATCGATTGCCAGGTGGTGGAGTGCAGCAGAAAAGTTTCGTTATCGATCTTCCACGCCCGGCAGGCCCTTGCCAGGTTGCTGACTTCCAGCAGGCTGTCGCTGTTTTCCCTGGCGATATTCCAGTCCCGACAGAACTGCTCAACCTGTACAAGCTGGCCATGCTCAATGAGCAGCGTGTTTAAAACTTCGCCGGGTGTTTTTCCATGAATACCGGCGAGCAATCCGATCCGCCAGGCAGAGGCGCGTAAGCGCCTGGGCGGGTGAATATCCAGCACGATACCGCCGCCCAGGGTTTCCGACTCACTGTCATCACGAATGAGGAAACGGTCGCCGGCGCAAACATGTATTGATTCCGGCAGCATGAGTTGCGCCTTTGCCGAATCACCCGGCTGTAGTTTCCGGCAGTCCAGCAGGGCAATCCTTGCGGCAGTCCTGCGAGCACCCAAATATAATTTAACTGGAGACATGTGTTTAAGCACGAAGGGTGCCGAGGAAAGATAGTCGACGTGGCAATCAAATCTTTCCGTGATGGGTGCGCTCGCGTCACCTACAAGCCAGTCTCCCCTTCGAATATTTTCCCTGCTGATGTCCCCGGAAATGTTGAGAGCGCAGCGTTGCCCATGACCGGTTTCGCTGACCTCATCTTCGTGGACCTGCATACCTCGAACTCTCAGGGTTTTCGCCGCAGGCTGCAAAGTGAGGGTGCTGTTCAGACGGGTTGAACCCGAAACGACGGTGCCGGTCACGACAAGGCCGCTTCCCTTGACGCTAAAAACCCTGTCAATGGGTAAACGAAAATACCCGTGATCGGCCCGTTGTTTAGCACTGCTTTCCAGGTGTTCCAGGTGGTTGGCCAACTCATCGATGCCTTCCCCGTCAATATTATTCACCCTGAACACACTAAGCCTGTCCTTGCTTTCAAAGAGGCTTCGAGCCTGTTGTTCCACTTCCTGCACACGCATCGCGTCTACGCGATCGACCTTGCTGATGACTACGATGCAGTTCCTGATGCCGAGCAGCCTTAGTACCGCAAGATGTTCCAGGGTTTGCGGCATGGGGCCGTCAGCAGCAGCGATAACAAGCAACCCCAGGTCAATACCACCAATCCCGGCGATCATGTTGTTAATAAATCTCACGTGTCCAGGTACATCCACGAATGCGATCTTGTTTCCCTTACTGTTTTGCCTGTAGGCAAATCCAAGGTTAATGGACAGACCCCGCTGTTTCTCTTCTTCGAGCCGGTCGGTCTCCATGCCGGTAAGTGCTTTTACAAGGGCAGTCTTGCCATGGTCCACGTGGCCTGCGGTGGCAACAATCATGCTGGCAATTTCTCCAGGCTGCTAACTTGTGCGGCAAAGCCTTCTTCATCTTCCAGACAGCGAAGGTCGAGAAGTAATTCACCATTGTGAAGCCTGCCGATCACCGGTTTTTCCAGTTGCCGCATGGCAGCTGCCAGCTCGCGCAGGGCCCTGTCATCGCCGGCTGGATTGGTTATCACCAGCGCGGCGCTGGGTAAGGTCTCTACCGGTAATGCACCGCTACCCACCTGGCTTTCACAATCTTCTATCCTTACGCTAAAACCGGGCTCGACCGCTTTCCTGACGCTCTCAAGCAAGCGAGTCGCCTGTGACCTGATTTCTTCCCTGTTACGCCTGAGCAGGAACAGCGTGGGTAGTTTTTCTGAAATGCTGGCAGGATCCTGGTAAAGACGTAGCACCTCGTGGAGCGCGGCAATAGTCATCTTGTCTGTACGTAAAGCGCGTTTCATCGGGTTCGATTTAATTTTATCGATGATTGCTTTCTTTCCTACGATAACACCACATTGCGGGCCGCCGAGGAGCTTGTCGCCGCTAAAGGTAACAATGTCGACACCGGATTCCAGGGTTTGTCGAATTGTCGTTTCATGGGGTAGCCCCAGGTTGGTGAAATCAGCCAGGTTGCCACTTCCAAGATCAACCATGGAAGGAATATTGTTGTCCCCGGCAAGCCTTGCGAGCTCGTCTTCTTTCACTTCACTGGTGAATCCTTCAATGCGATAGTTACTTGTATGCACCTTTAATAACAATGCAGTGTTACTGCCAATTGCGCCGGCATAATCCTTTAAATGCGTGCGGTTGGTGGTGCCTACTTCACGTAGCTTGCATCCCGCACTTTGAATGATCTCGGGCATGCGAAATGCACCGCCAATTTCAACCAGCTCACCACGCGATACAACAACTTCCCTGTCCAGGGCAAAGGTGTTAAGTGCCAGTAAAACAGCGGCGGCATTGTTATTGACCACGGTTGCAGATTCCGCCCCGCACAGGTCGGCAAGAATACCATCAATATGACTGTCACGATCGCCGCGTAAACCGCTGTCGAGATCAAACTCCAGGTTGCAGGCCTGGCTGGCGACCCGGGTTATGGCCTCTATAGCAACACCAGGTAATAGTGCCCTTCCCAGGTTTGTGTGCAGTACCGTGCCGGTCAGATTAAAGACCGGTTTCAGGCTTGCCTTGTTTCGCAACACCAGCCGTTGTTCAACACGTTCTATTATGCTCGCAACACTCGTTGTTGCCGCGTCCACCAGGTCCTGCCTGATATGGTCTCTTCGTTGCTGGATTTCTTCTCGAACTGCCTGTGTCACCGGTTCATGGCCCCACTGTTCGATTTGATCAACGGCACTTTTTAATACCTGGTCAACCGAAGGTAGTTTTCGTAGCAAGTCGGTGTTCTTTGTCATTGTTCTGTCACCATGTAAAACGTCGTTGCCGGGTCCTTTTCATCTTTTACCTGCCCAATGATTTCAGCGCCCTGGTACCCGCAATTTCTCAGCTGCTCCACGCAGGCCGCAGCCCTGTCTGCCGGGATACTGGCGAGTAAACCGCCGGAGGTCTGGGGATCAAAAAGCAGTGGATAACAGCGGTGCTTCGAAAATGCACTGAAGTTATTTATGTACTTCTCCTTCAGCTGATTGGCCCCGTGCAGGGAACTCCTGAAACCGGATTCAAAACTTTCCAGCGCACCATGAAGAACTGGCAGGGCATCAATTTGTATCTCGATACCAAGGTTCTGCCCGCGTGTCATTTCCAGCAGGTGACCCAGTAAACCAAATCCACTTATGTCGGTGCAGGCGCTAGCCTGGTGTTTCATGAAACAGTGCATGGCCTGCTGATTGGACTGCAGCATTGAGTCAATAGCCCCCTGGACAAAAGAACCACGGGCACGGTGACGCATGTCCGCTGCAAACAGCACACCGGTGCCCAGTGCCTTGGTCAGCACAAGGCAGTTTCCGGCCTTCATTCCCTGCTTGGTCAACAACTGGTCCTTTTCTACCAGCCCGTTCACAGAGAATCCCAGCGACGCTTCAGCTCCTTCACCGGTATGCCCTCCCACGAGGACCGCACCGGCATCATTAAGCACGGTGCTAGCGCCTTCAAGCATCTGCGACAGTTCATCTCGCAATATCGACTCGGCGGCATTGGGCAAGGTAACCATGGCCATTGCAGTGCTGGCCCTGGCTCCCATGGCAAAGATGTCATTCAGCGCATGGTTTGCAGCAAGCTGTCCAAAAATCCACGGGTCATCGACAAAGTTTTTGAAAAAATCGATGCTTTGCACCTGCATGTAACCTGCGGGTATTGAAACTACCGCGGCGTCATCTGCGTCTCCAAGACCCAGCTGTACATCGTCGCTGGCCTGTTGTGGTAAGTCGGAAAGCGCATCCTGCAGGACTTCCGCGCTGACCTTGCCACCGCAGCCGCCACAGCGCATGTCATCATCTTCGAGCTTCTCAAGTTCCGGCAGGCTCTCTGTTTGCCTGGCTTTCTGCCCGTCCATGGCCGGTAGATCTCGGTAGGTATGCATAAACCTCTGGTCAATCCAGTTCTTCCAGGCCCAGGCTGCCTTGCCCTCGAAACTCCACCATGAGCGCGAGGCCACCGCATACTTCTCGCCAGTTGAAACAAGGCTGAGGTGATCTTTTTGCGGTGTAAAGGTCTTAAGGGGCAGGGACAACAGGCTGCGATAGATGTTTTCAGTCAGTGGGGGCCCCTGTCGCACCGCGTAGACCCCTGACTTTGGCCGAGGGTGGTTAACCATCGATGCTACATCACCTGCAGCAAAAATGTTTTCATGGCCCAGGCTCTGCAGGGTATCTTTGACTCTTATAAAACCAGCTTCATCCAGGTCCAGGCTGGTATCTTTCAACCATGGCTGTGCACTTGCTGATGTTGCCCAGAATACCTCGTCAAAGATCGGACCTGTCTCTCCCTTAAAATGGAGTCGACCGTTTTCAACTTTATCTACCCTGGCATTGGTGCAAAGCTTCACGCCTTTCTCCCTGAGCGCTCTTTTAAATCGTGCCTGTACACTTTTACCGTAGGTGGGAAGAATCGTATCGCTGTCACTGAAAAGCGTAAACTTTATGCCTGAACCATCCCGTCCAGCCTTGTTGAATTCAAGCATGAGCCTGTGCCTTATAGAGAGTATGAGTTCAACCCCTGCGGCACCGGCGCCCACCACGGCGATACTGGCATGACCGTCACCATCCAGCACGCGCTCCACTGTGTGATTCCAGCGAGCAACAAAGCTATCGATGGGTTTTACCGGGATAATGCCTACACCAGTTGAAATATTAATGGGCAGGCCAGGCGATGAACCGATGTCTATAGACAGCAGGTCGTAACGAACATCGGGACGATTGCGACATCGTAGCAGCTGTCTTTCAGTGTCGAGCCCCGTTACTTCATCATGGTAGAAGCGGGCACCGGCGAATCTCGCAAGTGGTAAAAGGTCGATGTGTGCTTCGTCGAAACAGTAATGACCGGCGATAAGGCCAGGCAGCATGCCGGAATAGGGAGACATGAGCTCACGGGATATGACGGTGACACGAAGGCCGCGCAGTGGGCGCATGCCGAGTGACTTCAAAACATGCAGGTGAGTATGACCGCCGCCGACAAGCACAAGGTCCCTGGCCATGGGCGACGCTGTATCAAGCATGGCCCACCTGGACGGCTGAGCGGGTTATAAAATGGTAAACAGCTTCAGGATTTCTTGAGCAGGAACTTCGCCAGCGCCAGCCCGTCTTCAGGTTCCATGCGGCCAATGGGCGAGGAGCTGTAGGTGGAAGCGATGACTTTTCCATCTCCCTGTATAAAGAACTCACTGGGCTGGATAAAGTCCCTTTCTTCTTCCCACCATGCACCAAGCTTGTCACCAATGTCCCGTGTAACGCCCCAGGCGACGGGAAAGTTAAGGTCCGCAGCGACCTCTCGAGTCGCGTCCTCGTCGTCAACACTGGCAGCAAAGATACTGATCCCAAGCTCAGCAAAGGTCTCCCGAAGTTTCTCGTAGCCGACTAACTGACGGCGGCAGAATGGTCACCAGTGACCGCGGTAAAAAAGAATAAATGCGTGTGGTGTCGCGATATCGGAAGGAAGATGAAGGGTGCCCCCGTCAACGGTCTTGAGTTCAATTCCTGGAAACTGATCGCCTTTACCCAGTTTTTGGCTCATTGAGGACTCCAAGTAGCTTGATAACTCATCATAGGAAAATTAAGGCCCTGCCACAAGCTTTTACAGTCTGCTATAGGGGAATGCGAGGCATTAGCAGTATAATTCAAGACTTCATGGCATCCATTAAACAAGATCAACACAGCTTTCTGCGAGCCTTTGGCCCGGGGCTCCTGTTTGCTGCTGTCGCTATCGGTGTTTCTCACCTGGTGCAGTCTACCAGGGCAGGTGCCCTGTATGGCCCCCTGATGATCCTGTTTGTCGTGGCGGCTATGGCGGTGAAGTATCCTTTCTACCGTTTCGGACCCCAGTACACAGCTGCAACAGGAAAAACACTGGTGGACGCGTTTCGCAGGCAGGGGCTCTGGCTTTTCATCCCCTTTGCGCTACTCATGTTTCTTACTTCGTTTATCGTGGTTGCCGCGGTGGTCAGTGGTACTGCAGTGATCGCGGCCAATGCGTTTTACCTGCCATTCAGCCCTGTACAGATCGCGACCGGCCTGTTGCTACTGAACATCGCGATTATCAGCGTAGGCCGCTATCGTTGGCTTGACGTGGTGATGAAACTTTTCATGCTGCTCCTGACGGTCACTACATTGATCGCAACGGTACAAACCCTTCCAATCATTGACTGGTCACGAGTGCTTGAAGTTTTTCCCCCTGGCCTGGATAAGGCGGCGATTATTTTTACCGTTGCCCTTGTAGGCTGGATGCCTTCACCCCTTGAAGGTGCGGTTGGGCACTCAATCTGGACAAAAGCCAAGGCCGTTGACAGTGAGTACCGGCCAAGGGTGAAAGAATCGATACTGGATTTTCATATTGGTTACCTCGGGACAATGTTCCTTTCATTGTGTTTCATGGTACTGGGTGCCGGGGTGTTGCATGAGCAGGGCAATGCATTGGCCAGGGGCGCCAGCCAGTTTACTGCACAGTTTATTGCCCTGTATGAATCGGCCCTGGGAGAGTGGAGCGGCTGGCTGATAAGAGTGTCAGCGGTTGCGGTAATGTACTCTACCTTGCTGGCTGCAACAGATAATTACGCACGCATGATTGCCGGTATCATCCTGAGATTTCGGGAACCTGAAAAGGAATGGGTGGCAGACGACATGACCCATAACCCGCGGCTTCGACCCTTCATAGTAGTGATATTGAGCCTCGGTGGCCTGGCCGTGTTCCTGTTCCTGGCGAAGTCATTCAAGGTGATGCTGGCGATTGCCACCAGTACCGCATTTATTTCCGCCCCCCTTATCGCGATCCTTATATACCGCGCGATAAACTCCACGGAAATCAGCGAGGAAGACAGGCCATCGACCGGTCTTCTGCGCTACAGTCTCTTTTGTATCGTGGTACTGCTGGTATTTGCCTTTAGCTACATTGGCATCCTGTTCTGGTAGGAGGTGCGTAGCTTGGGTGCAGGGTTTGTGGACATGGAATCAGGGAAGAATAACCTGTGCTGCGGCCTGGGTATTGCTGCTGATAGTCATTATTCCGATCACGAATGCCAGCGCAACAAGGGAATCAAGCAAGCCTGAAACATGCCTTGATTTAGTAAGTGCCCTGATAAAAATATTTTTCTGTTCCATTTCCAGTTTTCTCACCGAAGTAGTCAACCCGGGGATTCAGAGCACATACTGTGCCAAAGAATTAAACTGTTAAAGATCAGCCGCTTGGGCAACAGGTAAAATGACATGTAATGGAAAATGTAAAGTATGTCGACAATATTCCAGGTCCTTGAGCTTTCGACTGCGCGAGCAGCTTTTGCTAGGATCAGTTCAGGATCGACAAAACACATGCTTGCGCTATGACGCTTTATCCAGACACGAATTTGCCTGTACCGTCAGCAACCGATGCGATTCACGCAGATGA
>CAZXDV010000146.1:0-7780 GCA_964639535.1 uncultured Enterobacteriaceae bacterium
ATGCACAAGGTATTTATCATTGGCAGTTACACGACTGTTGCACTTATCGTGTTTATCAGCCAGGTGGAGATACTCTGGATACTGGGTATATGCCTGGCAATTGGTAACTCCATCGGTGCCTGGCTTGGCGCGCACATGACAATCAGGAAGGGCGAGAAAACCATCAAGCTTATTCTTAACATCGTGCTTGGACTGTTCATTATCAAGCTTCTCTTCTTCCAGGGGTAAGCCAGTGGCTAACGCCTCCTACACATGCTGGAACTGCAACGCTACTATTGATGAATTACTCAATCCAGTTCCGCGCCTGGCAAAATGCCTTTCATGCAAGGCGGATCTTCACGTGTGTCGCATGTGCGAGTTCTATGACACGACGGTAAGCGACAGTTGTCGTGAGCCGATAGCAGAGAGAGTGAGCGACAAAAAGAAAGCCAACTTTTGTGGCTACTTTCAGCCGGGCCACACGGGTTCGAGCAGTGCCACCGGCGCTTCAGCAGAAAACAAGAGTGCGCTTGAAAGCCTGTTTGGTCTCGATGAGGGTGAAAGCAATATCAGTTCCGGGGATGCGGACAAGAACCAGCAGGCATTGAACGATCTTTTCGGGCTGGATAAAGACGATTCAAAATAGCTGTCACCGCTGAATCAGCTTGATGCAGGCAATGCATAGGTTACCGTTGCCTGGGCCACGGGCTCATCCTTGCCTTCTGAATAAATCATGACATCACCCACTGCGAGGGATCTGCCGAGCTTTATAAGCCGGCATTCCACGACCAGGTCGCGGTCTGACGGCGCCGGACGCAGGAAATTCATGTTAAGGCTCGTAGTCACCGCCATGGTCACTATGCCAATTTCCCCCTGTATCGCGACAAACACGATGACATCCGCGAGCTCCATCAGCACCGGCCCATAAATAATATCCCCAGGCCTGACATCTGAAGCTTGAACGGTTTTTCTCATTCGCGCGCTGCCGTTTCCCACGTCTTCAATCTCGACACCAGAACCAGGGAACACCCTGTGAAAAAACTCGATTACTTCCTGCTTGCTAGCCATGCTTAAGCTGTTCTCAGTTTAATCTTTACCCTCAGATGCATACTTGCCAAGCCCGAGCTTTCTAAACATGCGCTCTCGCTTGTTCAGCCACCAGCCAAATGCCGGCGCCCAGAGCGAATGATCGCTATCAACACCCAGCTCCGCCGCCGCATGCAGTGGCCAGTTAGGGTCGTTTAGAAATTCCCGGGCAAGCGCGACAAAGTCCGCCTGGCCACTTTCAATAACCTGGTTTGCCGTCGCGGCCTCCCAGATCAGCCCCACTGCCATGGTGCTGATGTCGGCCTCGTTCTTTACTGTCTCGGCAAGACTGGCCTGGAACGCCGGCCCGAGAGGAAAACGTGGTAATGGATGAGGCCCACCGATACCACCACTTGAACAATCGATGACATCCACACCTGCAGCCTTGAGTTCGATGGCCAGGAGCACGCTGTCTTCAACCTGCCAGCCATTATCCAACCAGTCCGTCGCGGAGATACGGAAACAAAGCGCCATCTCTCCAGGCACGCTTTCCCGAATTGCCCGGGCCACCGCCAGCGGCAGGCGTATGCGGCCTTCAAAGTCTCCGCCCCAGTCGTCGCTGCGGGTGTTGCAGAGGGGTGAGTAAAACTGGTGTAGCAGGAAGCCGTGCGCGGCGTAGACCTCGATAACGGAAAAACCCGCGGCCTTCGCCCGCGCAGCTGCCTCGGCAAATGCACTTATCACTTCCTCAATATCAGCTTGCGTCATGGCCGTAGGAGCAGGCCAGTCTTCACCATAGGGCTCGGTAGTCGGGCCAAGCGCGGTCCACGGGTGTTCGTTTCTTAGAGTAACATCTTCTTCGTTAACCGGCGTTTCACCATGCCAGGGCCGGCGTTCACTTGCCTTGCGACCGGCATGGGCCAGCTGGATACCTGCACAGGCCCCCTGTTCGCGTATAAATCCAGCAATCCTGGCCAGCCCTTCTACCTGCTCATCCTGCCACAAGCCGAGATCGCCGTGGGTTCGCCGGCCTTCAGCACAAACCGCGGTCGCCTCGGTAAAAACAATCCCGGCACCACCAAGGGCAAACCGGGCAAGATGAGCAAAGTGCCAGTCGTTGGCAAATCCATCAACGGATGCATACTGGCTCATGGGAGACACGCATATGCGGTTTGGCACGCGCATGCCCCTGATGATTATGGGTTCAAAAAGTCCTGTCATTGCTTTCCTATTGCCAGAGATATGTGCTCGACTTCTTTCTCAGTATATTTACTTCAAAATGTTCAGTGCAGGCAGATTGCCTTGCGCCGTAACAAACGTGCAAGGGCATAAGGTGTTCTTCCCTTGGGTGACAAAACCTGGCATGTGGAGCCCTGTCCCAGTTCAACAGTCTTTCCATTCTTTGCGACTCATCCATCTCGCGACTTGAGCAGGTTTCAATCAGCCATGATTCAAATGCTTCGTTCATGGAATCAGCATTTGTCTTTGGCTCACCAAAAAATGCCTGCATGTTGTGAAAGGAAAAACCGGAACCGATTATGAGAGTATCCTGCGACGCGACCCGCGACAAAACCTTGCCAATATTTATATGTAACTTCGGATCATAGTGACGCTGCAAGGATACCTGTACACAGGGAATGTCTGCAGCCGGGTACATTATCTTAAGGGGCACGAACATGCCGTGATCAAAACCCCTGCCCGCATCAAGCCGGGCATCAATGCCTTCCTGCTGTATTGCCTCGTGTACCTGTTTCGCCAGCTGTGGGAATCCGGGGCAGGGGTACTGGATGGAATAGGACTCCTCGGGAAAGCCGTAATAGTCGTAGATCAGGCCGGGTTCCGCAGCAGAAGTGATACTCACAACATCTTCTTCCCAGTGGGCGCTGACAAGCAATATTGCCGAAGGCTTTCTCAACTTGCCGGCAATCGCCTGCAGGTTTTCCAGCATTCCGCTATGACTTTCATCACCCAGCAAGGGCAAGGGACCACCACCATGGGAAAGGTACAGCGTTTGAACCGGCCTTGCGCTCATCCTTTATTCAACAACATATTTTCAGGCCGCACGCGCCCAGGCCGGCTTGCGCCTGCGTGTCCACGTGGCAAAGCCCATTTTTTCGCCAAGATAAAACTGCCTGTAAGCCCTGACGGCATCACCGGGGACCTTGTACTCATCGGGCATGGCCTGGGCAAACTCTGTCAGGCCGTTACTTTCAAAGCGGTGCTGCTTGATCTGTGGTAAGACAGACATTGACTTGTGGTCAGTCTTCTTGTTGTATCGATAGGCATATTCATCATTCAGCGCAATGGCCAGGTTTTGCAGCCAGGTAAAGTTGTCATAGGACTCTTCAACCCAGAGCACGCAGGGATGTTTCACGTGTGTTGACTTGTAGGGTGTAGTAAAACCCTTCTTGTTCAGCGCGGTGCATAACATTTGCACGCTTTCCAGGATCATTTTTACCACGTGCTGATCACAGTGATAGGCAGCACACTTCTTGATGTTTTTATCGAGTATAAAAATGTTCATGCCAACAAAAACGGGGCGCCGCAGCGCCCCGGTAAGCAGGAGTTATATTAAAGGAGAGTGGCCCTGACTGCATTAATAGCAAGGCCAAGCAGGCACAGGGTTGAAAGTGTAAACAGGATCACACGACCAGTAAGCACGTTGATAAAAATCTGCCAGATACTGTGAACAATCCTGATCGCCGTGTATCCCCAGGCCAGGCCAAGAGTCAGCTGGCTACTGTCACCGGCTATGGCAAGAACGGCGATTGCGGCGTAGAAGATCGTGGGCTGTTCAACCAGGTGCGTGTAGTTATGAGAAACCCAGTTAACCTTTGCCGGCATATTCGGCTCGACATCAACATAGCGACTACCCGGCGCAGCTTCGCCAAGGGTAACACCGGCTTCACCAAACGCTTTGAAACGGGTGACCACCATGTAAAACAACACCATCATGGACCATAAAATCAGCACCGCTGCCGGCGCCAGGATATCAGTAGCAATCATTGTCATCGTAAATCCCCCTGTTGTATCTCTCGTTTATTTGCATACCACGACCATTTTATCCGGCTATGACATGCGCTCAAGCGAAACCGCAGCTTCATTTTCACTTTTTACCGCCGAACTCCCAGATTTTCTGCTCCTCCTTCTCTTTTGGCTTCATGGCTTCTTCAAAGTCACGGCCAATCGCCGCGGAACGCTGATCGATAATCTCCTGGAAGTATTCCAGCGCAGACTCGGTATTACCATTTACCAGGTCTCTCTTGATCTTCAGGGCAAGGAACGACTTGAGAAACTGCAGCCGCTCATCCGGTGTTCGGGCTGTCGAACCATCGGGTAAAACCATTTCTGATTCAGCGGCGACCGGCCCGAGAATAAACAGGCACACTATCAAGCACAGGCATTTTTTCATGTCACTTTGCTCCAGGATCTTCCATATCAATCTCTTCCTGCAACGCTTCAAGCTCATCGAGTACGCGAATAAATTTCTCACCAAAGGCGGTCACCCTGTATTCCACCCTTGGCGGTACCTCGTTATAAGTGATGCGTTCAAGTATGCCGAATTTTGTGTTACGTCTCAGGCAGTCATTAAGTACCTTGGTGCTCAGGCCTTCCACACTTCGCACCATCTCACCCGGCCGATTGATGCCGTGGGAAAGAAGCTGGTAAACCGTAAGGGACCACTTGCAGCCAAAAATTGTCTCTACCAGCCTCGCACTTTGTTGAGGTGGCGATTTTCTTGAAAAAAACTTCTCTTTTGAATTCATCAATATGTACCAAAAAGTGCCTACCGCACCATTTTGTGCTGACTTTTCAACAGGATATACCGCCCTGTATGTTTGTTCACATCTTAACAACGAACGAGGAAATAAACGATGAAAAATCAGGATCAACAGCTTGCAATGATAATTGGTGGGTCCAGCGGCATGGGCCTTGCAACTGCAGCTCTACTCAATCAGCAGGGAGTAGATACGGTGTTGCTGGGAAACTCCAGGGAAAAGCTGGATACCGCAAAGGCCTCTCTCAATGGTCCGGGCAAGGTGGAACTGCTGTCGGCAAACCTCTATTCCAATGATGATGTTAAGGACGTGCTGACTTTTGTTAATAACGAACATCGACATATTCAATACCTGGTAAATGCCGCAGGCTACTTCAAGCCCACACCATTTCTTGAACACGCTTACGAAGATTATGATGCTTACGCTGATCTCAATCGCGCCGGCTTTTTTATCTCGCAGGCCGTGGCACAGAACATGGTGAATCACGGCGGCGGTTCAATCGTGCACATCGGCTCCATGTGGGCAAAACAGGCAATCAAGGCAACACCGTCCTCTGCCTATTCCATGGCCAAGGCCGGACTTCATGCGCTGACCCAGCACATGGCAATGGAGCTTGCCGAGTACGGTATACGCGTTAACGCGGTGTCGCCGGCCGTGGTAAAAACCCCTATTTACGGAGCATTTATTGAAAAGGACGAAATAGACAGCGCCCTTGCCGGCTTCAACGCCTTTCACCCCATGGGGCGAATTGGTTCAGCTGAAGATGTTGCCAGCACCATAGCCTTCCTGCTTGGTGATAAAGCAAGTTGGGTCACAGGGGCAGTATGGGACGTGGATGGTGGCGTGATGGCCGGCCGCAACTAATCCGGGCCTGGCAAAAACTATGAGCACGAAACCCGCAGCATCATCGCTGGGTTTCGTGTTTCTCATCCAGCACACCAAAAAGTAAAAGGCCTGCAGTAATGAACAAAGTGGCCACAACCGAACCCCATGCAATGAACTGGATTAGCATGCCCCAGCTTGCCCATTCTCCAGTCAGGCCATAGTAGAACAGGAATACACAGGCGCCGCCGTTACTGACCAGCCCCATGTAAACAGGTCCCGGCATTTTTTCACTTTTTAAAGACGCCCGTAGTCCAAACCCATAACCCACGCAAAGTGCGAGATAGGCCCAACCCAGCAATCTTATGAACATGTATGACTGTTGGTCTGGAAGACCAAGTGTAGTCAAAACTGTTGCAGGAAAGAACAGCAGCGGAATACACCATGCCACGATGGTTGCTGCTATCTTGAACAGGTAGATCCTGGAAAGCATGTTCATGGGGATAAACTGTTTTGCTTGAGAAGGTATTGCAGTCTCTGCTTGAGACGATCCCGTAACTCTATATTAAGACCCTGACAAGCTGCGGCTTGCTCCAATGCCTGAAGATCGGGACGATGTTGTTTTGTAATGTCTGAAAAATGAGCCACCGACATGCCTACACCTGGTCTTTCCAGTAAAACGACGTCATCGCCCAGCGCTATTTTTCCGCTTTCCAGCACACGGTAATACCAGCCGGAGATATGATTCTTTTCTATAAATACCGAAAGCGTATCGATGTTAAACCTGTGATTGATTTTCCAGCAGGGGTTCCTGGGTTGCGATACCTGCAGCGTGACCTCGCCCACCCGGTAGATATCACCAATACACACCGTCGAATCCGACATGTCTTTCACGGAGATGTTTTCTCCGATGCTGCCAACTATGGCTACGCTATCAAGCTCCGGGTAACTGTCGATCATGGTCTTATAACTGGATACAGCAAACTGGTGCAGGGCTTTTTCCGGCCCGCCATGAAAGCGCCTGTCTGCCTGCTGGTCGCCTTCAATTCCTTCACGGGTAACACTGGCAACAGTTATTGGCTGCTTGTATATACCCGTACGTTGACCCTCTGGCTCCAGCGTGCGAATAGTACCGGCGAACAGCGCATCGACCTTATTCATGACAGGAATTCCAGTATCAGCATAGCTGTTTTATCCTGGCACGCAGGGGGCTGGCGAGGTTCTTCGGCGACACCCTGCCTATTTTTACCGAATCACAGTTCTGAAAGCTGGCAAAATCTTCGAGCGCCTCGACAAGGGAATCAATCAATACGCCGTCATCAAGGCTATCACCCTGCAGGTGCAGTGACTTGATTTCAAGCAGCCGGCTTTGACGATGCGCCTTGCAATCCATGCGCCCGACAAAGCTGTCCCGAAAAAGAATCGGCAGGCTGAAATAACCATACTTCCTTTTCTTCTCTGGCAAATAGCATTCCAGCTGGTAATCAAAATCAAATATCGCCTGCAGGCGCTCACGCTGGATTAAACTATTATCAAAAGGGGAAAGTATTCGCACTCGGCTTGATGTACGAGGCAGCTTTTGTTCAAGGCTACCTGCCTCAAGGTAGAAAAGATCGCCATTATCGAGCTTAACCATCTCCAGTTTTTTGTCGGACACGCCCTCGTTCAGCAGGTTTTTTACCGCCGCGCGAAGCTCGTTATTCCGACGCAGGTAAGTCAGGCCCTTTAGTGACACGGCACCATGACAACGTAGCTGCTGTTCAAGCAGGTGAGCCGCAAACTCGTCCATGCTCGGCATTGTCGAGTCTATGTGCGAAGGCAGAACTCTTTCCGCGAGATCGTAGGTCTTCTGAAAGCCTTCCCTGTCGCTCACCATCAGCTCCCCTTCCATGTAGAGCTGCTCAAGCGCTCTCTTTGCCGGCTTCCAGTCCCACCAGCCAGCACGCTTCTTACCCGTGTTGTTTTCAAGGTCCCTTGAGCGAAGCGGGCCGTCGGTTCTAATCCTGCGCAGTAACTCACCCATGAGTTTTTTATCACGCGTGCGATACCAGTGTATCTGCCCGCTTTTAAGAGCTCGCTTGTAAGGCAGGGAAAAGCGAAAGTCCTCGATGGGTATGAAAGCAGCGGCATGGGTCCAGTACTCAAAGATATCCCGCTCACGCAGCATGCGGTTG
>CAZXDV010000147.1:0-7749 GCA_964639535.1 uncultured Enterobacteriaceae bacterium
TTTGCTTTTTAGCACAGGCCTGGTTGAGGGAGTCAAGCTGGATGCACCGGACGCGAGCTCGGCATAGGGGATACTTTTACCTGAAGTCTCATGATGTACATGACTGTTTCCTGTGGAGCACTCCGACTCCGGAACATTCCATTCTAATGCTGCTGATTTAACCAGTAATTCCCGAACTGCAGCTCCGGCCCGGCGCATACCAGCCTGCCCGGTAAACCTGACGCTACCGCTGCCACCGGTGATCTGCATGTTCATCAGTCCAGCGATCTTGTAGAACGAATAATCAAGGTGTCTTTGAAATACCATCGGTACTTCCAGGTCATCAGCGAGGAAGCCCTTAATCATGTCGCCAACTGCAAACTCATGTGCTGGCGGGGCTTGCTCAACTTTTACTCCTGACCAGTCCGCATCTAGCTCTTCAGCCAGCATCATCGGAAGCGATGTGAGGACACCTTGTCCCATTTCTGCATGGGGTACAAAAATTGTTGTGGAATTATCCTTGCCGATACCCAGCCAGGTAGCCAACCAGGTGTTCTCGTCACCATCAGCCAATTTCAGGCTCAGCCTGTTCGGGGTTGCAATAAAGCCAAACAAGGCGCCACCTCCGACCAGGGCACCTCCTACCAGGAATGTTCTTCGAGTAAATTTATTCATCGATGATCAACCTGGCAACAGCACCGACAGTGCCCGGCGAACGGCAGGATAGGATCCACATCGACAAATATTGCTGATTGTGTCCTCGATTTGTTGTTCAGTGGGATTGGGGTTCTCATCCAGCAACGACACCACGGCCATTACAAGACCTGATTGGCAATAGCCGCACTGGGGAACCTGTTCGTCAATCCAGGCCTGTTGCACCCTGTGCAAGCCTTTATTGGCAATGCCTTCGATCGTCGTTATTTCGGAGCCCGAGGCTGCGGTAACCGGAAACACGCAGCTGCGTACTGCCTTACCATTTACATGTACCGTACAGGCTCCGCACGCAGCAATCCCACAGCCGAATTTTGTTCCGGTTAATTCGAGCTCATCCCGTAGCACCCAGAGCAATGGCATTTCCGGTTCCACATCTACGGTCACTTCCTTGCCATTAATACGAAAGCTATGCGCCATCCAGTCTCTCCGCCATTCGATTTAATTTACTATTCCCAAACATCGGCCAATGTCCGCGGCAATCTAAAGTAGCTACCTGGTTTGACACTAAACTTGATAAACCCTGATCCTGTAAACCAGGCTCGCCAGAATCATACAAAATACTGTCAAAAAAATCAGTGGCATTTCAAACCCAGCGCTTACTTCCGCCAGGTACCCAATTCCCATCGGCCCCGTAAACCCGCCAACCTGGCCAAATGAAAAAAACAATCCCATTGCCAGCCCCATGTTGCTTTCATCAACACCTTCCAGCTGCATGACAAGCAGCGTAGCAAGTGGCAACAAGGCACCTCTTACTATGCCATTCAGAATAAGTGCCAGATAAATCCAGCCTGCATCAGAAAGCAGTGCGAGCAGCATGCAACTCCCTGCAGCAGCGAGAAAAAGAGACGCAAGCACTGTGACAACTGAAAATCTTTTTGCCAACCTGGGCATGATCAGTGCACTAAACGCGGCAATGATGATCGGCATTGCCGCCAGGTCTGTAGCCTTTGCCGCGCCCAGGTTTTCAGCCCGCTGGTGAAGTATCTCGGGCAGCCAGTTAATCGTTCCATGCAAATAGAAAAGCACTCCAATCGCCGTCACGAGGGTCAGCCTGGTCGCCCTCTCTCCAAGCAGGACACCTATACGGCTGCTTAAGCTGGAGGCGGTACTTCTCAACCGGTCAGCGAAGATCCAGTATCTGTCAAAAGACAGCATGATTATCAGCCAGCTAAATAAGGAAATAGCGCATGTGATTCCGTAGAAACAATAAACATCCCGCCAGTGGAAGTTAAACGCGTCGACCAGTTCCCGGCTCACGGTCAGGCCCATCACCGAGCCCACTGCAACAAACGCCATGGCGATTCCCAGGGCCGTACCCCGCTCTGGCACACCGAACCATTCCCTTACAACTTTTGGAATGCCAATAGAGACAAGGGGGGCGCCAATTCCGAATATGACAAATGCCAGGTACATCTCCTGGAAACTGGTAGCACTTCCCCTGAGTAATGTAGACACCGATATCATGGCGATCCCGACATAGAGCAATATACGGCTACCAAAACGGTCCACCGCCAGGCCTGCCGGAATGGATAGAAAAATATACACCATTGGCCACGCGCCCATAATTGCACCCATGCCCGAGTAGCCAAATCCCAGGTCCCCTGATATTTCAGAAGCCAGTGCGGAGGTAGAAAAATGTACCAATGCAAAACAAAAGTACTGGAAACTGATACCGGCCAGGACCAACCAGCGGAGCGGTTTCTTAACGTCCAATTTTAAAATAATCCTCTAACGGCCAGTGCTGGAAAAAGCAGGAATCGTGCTGCCCTGTCAATCCTGTTGTAGCTGGCTTTCAATCGCGCTGAGAACATCTCGCCCCAGGGTTTCAAGCAACACCTCTTTGCTGATATCGGGATATTGCTGCTGAAGTTCGGTGAATTCACGCCTTGCCTGTTCTTTTTGATCATCAAGCCAGAGTGATCTTATGTCTCTCAACCAATCAACCGGATTTCGTGCCTGAGCATAAGAGGGTGAGGCAATTGCGCGTTCAAATACCATGCCTGTTTCTTCGTCATCTTGTGGAGGAAGTTCCCTGCGCAAAATCCTGTCACGCCTTGCGCTGGCAGCCGGCAAAGCCATTTTTGCCTTGTCAGCTTCGACCATGCTTGATTCAGTCTTCTCTTGATACGACGCGCTGGCGGGCGATGAAAAATCGTTCTTTGAATCGGGCGCTAGCTGCTCTCCCGGCTCGGAAGTAATTGAAATTTCCCCTGCAGCGGTGGATTTCAGGGTTTTAGCGGTACTAATAGCCTCCTCCGCAGCTGTTGAATCCACTGCCTCACCAACAAAATCTGACATCTCCAGTACGTCGGAAGCCGGGTATCCAGCTTCATCTATTTCCCTGTCAATGACGGGCAGGGACATGGTATCGACTTCGTTTTCCAGCGATTTAGCATCAATTTCATTGAGCGTGGATACGGTATCATGCTGCGGCGTATTAGTGAGAGCAGGACTCGCAATTTCGTTTTCCACAGTTAGGGTACCTGAGTTTTCCATCTTCAGTATCACCGTTACAGATAGCACCAGCACGGCTGCCAGCGAAGCTGGAACCTTCCAGTTACCGGAAAATGGAGAAAGTACCGTGCGATTAGACTGGTCTACATCTTCACGGGCAAGACGCAGCACCGCATCATCCAAGTGAGCTGGCACAACCTCGTTCGATGCGTCCCTGTATAAACTGGAGAGTTCAGAAGTTCCCTTCAAGAACTCGTCCAGCTCTTTATCTGCTTTTTTACCTTCGTCAGTCATTTATCTGTGACCTCAGTTTTTGCACAGCGTATCGAAGGCGACTTTTTGCTGTTTCATCATTTCATTATTTATACCCATAACTTTCGCAATCTCTGCTACGCTTAAACCCGCTTCCTGCTTTAAAAGAAAAGCCTGTTTCTGGGATTCCGGCAGCTTCTCTATCTCGCGAAGCAGCTTTGTCATTTTTTCCCTGTAATCAGCCTGTATGTCAGGCTGCTCCTTTTCAGTCGCAGGCAATTCATCCAGGCCTGAAGAACTGTGATTAGCCGACTTGCCAGTGCTTTCCTTGCGGTAATGGTCAATTAGTCGATTTTGCGCGATCTGGTAAAGCCAGGTCGTAAACTTCGCACTAACCTGGTAAGTCTCACGAGCCTTGATCAGTCGCGCCCAAACATCCTGGTAAAGTTCTTCAGCAACACTCGAATTAGAACACTGCCGCAGAATAAACCTGTAAAGGGGCCCCTTGTGCCTGCCGTATAGCATCTCAAATGAGCGTAAGTCGCCTTTGCCATATGCAAGCATTAATGACTCATCGGTCAGGTCTTCCGGGATCATTGGCAAAGTGTAAGAAGTCTGATGATGACAAGTCAAAGTTAACAATGCCGCGATATATCCACTCCCACGGCAATTGGGGTTTCTTGCGAATATTCCGTAGCGTGTATAACAGGTGAAACGTTAGCTCCACCCGGAAAGGGTTTGACGGGAAAGAAAATTATATCGTGACCGGCCTGGCTCTCCGGAAAACGATTAGGAATCAAGAAGTTATATTGGCGATATGAAAACCCGCCGGAGCGGGTATCGCGAGGAAATAATCAGCCCTCTGCGACGGCTTTCATACTGAGTCTAACTCGTCCCTGCTTATCGACTTCAAGTACTTTTACCTTGACCATGTCGCCTTCACTCAGCTTGTCACTGACATTCTCTACTCTTTCTTCACTGATTTGAGAAATATGAACGAGACCGTCCTTGCCGGGCAGGATATTTACGAACGCCCCAAAGTCCATTAACTTTTGTACGCGGCCTTCATAGATAACGCCAACTTCGATGTCCGCGGTAATTTGTTCTACACGCTTTCGCGCATCTTCACTTGCTGCCTTGTCAACGGAGAAAATCTTTACTGTTCCGTCATCGTCAATATCAATGGTTGCGCCTGTCTCTTCGGTGATTGCCCGAATCGTGGCACCGCCTTTACCGATAACATCCCTGATTTTATCAGGGTGAATCTTAATCGTTGTAATTCTCGGAGCATGCTCAGACATTTCAGCGCGTGGTGCCTTGATGACTTCATTCATCTTTTCCAGGATGTGCATGCGACCGCCTTTTGCCTGGGCCAGTGCGGCTTCCATGATCTCCTTTGTAATACCATCAATTTTTATATCCATTTGAAGCGCAGTCACACCGTTTTCACTGCCTGCTACTTTGAAATCCATATCACCAAGATGATCTTCATCTCCCATTATGTCCGACAGCACGACAAATTTTTCACCTTCCTTGATTAAGCCCATTGCAATACCTGCTACAGGTGCAGAAATACTGACACCGGCATCCATGAGAGAAAGACTGGTTCCACAAACGGAAGCCATTGAACTGGATCCATTTGATTCTGTGATTTCAGACACCACTCGAATCGCATAGGGGTAATCGTTCAGGTTTGGCATCACGGCAACGATGCCTCGTTTTGCTAATCGACCGTGACCTATTTCCCTCCTTTTTGGAGTTCCTACGCGCCCGGTCTCCCCAACACAATACGGGGGGAAATTATAATGCAGCATAAACTGGTCTTTTCGCTCACCCTCTATGGCGTCGATAATTTGTGAGTCTCTCTCGGTGCCCAGCGCAACCGCAACCAGGGCCTGGGTTTCCCCGCGTGTAAATAGTGCAGAACCGTGAGCTCGGGGTAATACGCCGACTTCCACAGAAATAGGTCTTATTGCATCGGGCACACGACCGTCGATACGGTTTTCACCGGCTACAATACTTCCCCTTACAATGCTGCTTTCGAGTTTACCAACAATGCCCAGGATATCTCCCTGTGACCACTTATCTTCAAATTCTTCCGCCAGTGCTTCCAGGGCCTGGGATTTGATCTCATCAAGCCTGTCCCTGCGACTCAACTTGTCAGTAATGGCATACGCTTCACGGATAAGATCGCCACAGCGCGCTTCAACCTCATTGGAGAGCTCCTCGTCAACAGGCTCTGCCTGCCAGTCCCATGACTTCGCACCTACCTCGTCAGCCATGGCCTTAATATTTTCAATCACGACCTGCATTTGCTCATGTCCATACATCACCGCGCCGAGCATCACTTCTTCAGAAAGCTCGGAAGCTTCTGATTCAACCATCAACACTGAGCTTTCAGTTCCTGCAACAACCAGGTCTAACTGTGAATCATCCAGTTCTTCAAAACTTGGATTAAGGACGTATTCATTGTCCTTGTAACCAACTCGTGCGGCTCCAATCGGTCCGGCAAAGGGCATGCCAGTAATCGACACTGATGCCGACGCGCCAATTAATGCAAGGATATCCGGATCCACATTGGGATCGAGCGACATAACGGTTGCAATAATTTGAACTTCGTTGGTAAAGCCCTTGGGAAAGAGCGGTCGAATGGGGCGGTCAATAAGGCGGGATGTCAGTGTTTCTTTTTCGGATGGCCGGCCTTCCCGTTTAAAAAAACCTCCGGGTATTTTACCCGCCGCGTAGTTACGTTCCTGGTAATCGACAGTAAGTGGGAAAAAATCTCTACCCGGATCGGCCTCTTTCCTCGCAACACAGGTCACAAGGACCACGGTATCTCCCATGCTGCATAAAACTGCCCCGGTCGCCTGGCGGGCTATTCTGCCGGTTTCCAGTACAACCGTTTTATCTCCGAATTGAAATTCTTTTCTGACCACGTTCATGTTATTTCCTGGCTTAGTTCTGACTTGAAGTTGTTTTTAACCGAGCGCTGCAGCCTGCGTTCAGTGTTCCCATATCGGGATATGATGTATTGCGCTATCGTTGGATCTGGCGAAGGGAAGGGACTTATTTGCGTAATCCGAGTTTTGATATCAATTCACGGTACCTGTTGATATCTTTGTTTCTCAGGTAATCCAGCAGTTTACGGCGCTGGTTCACCATGCGTAACAAACCCTGGCGTGAGTGATTATCCTTTTTGTGCACCTTGAAGTGCTCCGACAGGCCGGTGATATTCGCTGTAAGCAGGGCAACCTGCACTTCGGGCGAGCCCGTGTCCGATGCCGAACGCTGGTATTCGCTGATAATTCCGGCTACCTGTTGCTGATTCAAAGCCATAATATGTGGTACTCCTCAACTTTCCTCTTCTAAAATCGCGCGTATTGTACCGATGCACCTGCAGACGAACAAGAAAAAGTCACGCCTAAATTCAAGTTTTTTCGATATATTCAGCTATTTAGGGCACTAAGCAGTCTTCGCGGGGCAATTTGTCCATCATGACGGACCTCCCCCAGCCCAAGAAAGCGATGATTGCTATCGTATATCCTCAGCTTGCCGGCCCGCGGAACACCCGCCAGCCTGACTGCTCTTCCCTGCTGGAAATGCTCGACCAGCTTATCTTCAAGACTTGCGCTGGGTAATTCCTGTAACGCGGAGTCAATTTCCTTCAAAAAATCGTCCAGTTTTTCAAATCCTTGCCCGGCACACTGCTCTAATGACTGTAGATCGACCATGTCACTGGCCTTGTAAGGCCCCGAGCCGAGCCGTCTCAGCTGCTCCACGTGAGCGCCGCAACCAATTTCCTGGCCGATATCCTCTGCCAGCGAACGAATGTAGGTGCCTTTTGAGCAACGCACCTCGACCTCAAGAATATTTTCACCCTGCTCGCACAGCGTTAATTGATAAATATTCACATCCCTTGCCGGCCTTTCTACTTCGATGCCCTTGTATGCAAGCTGATACAGCCGCTGGCCGTCCTGCTTCAGGGCCGAATACATCGGTGGTACCTGCTGTATTTCTCCCCTGAACTTGTCAAGCACGGCTTCCAGTGCTGCTTCATCAATCGTCGGCACAGGCAATTTTTCCAGTATCTCACCGGTAGCGTCACCCGTGGTGGTCCTTTCTCCCAGTTTTATCCTGGTACGATAAAGCTTATCGGCATCCAGGAGCATGGAAGAAAATTTTGTTGCCTCACCAAAGCAAATTGGCAGTAACCCGGTCGCCGGTTTATCCAGGCTGCCGGTATGTCCTGCCTTTTGAGCCTGGAAGAGCCGTTTTACCTTTTGCAAAACATCGTTGGAGGTGATTCCTGCCGGTTTATCAAGTAGCAGGACGCCGTTAACGATTCTCCCT